>CAZGNL010000098.1:0-19042 GCA_964527475.1 uncultured Syntrophaceae bacterium | reverse complement strand
AACGTCGTCAAAGATGATGATATCTTTATCGCCAAATCCTTCCAGTATTAATCGTGCAATCCTCTCTGAGGTCAGCTCATAAAACGCATCGGAATGAACGATCTCAAAGTCCAACTCAAACGCATCAACAGGAACTCCTCCCCGGTTTTCCACTTCTAGAGTCGTGTTCTCGAAACGAATTTTCAGGGAAGCAGGTCCGGGTTTTTCTCGTGGATGATGGTTAATCAGTTTCTGCACAAACAGGTTAACTTGCATTCGCTGATCCGGCAGGTTTAGGTAAACGGGCTGTCCACTCCAGATGCCGAAGCCTGAAATACCTATGCTTTGAAGGTCGGCAACGAGTTTGTCCATGGATTCCTGGTCTGCTATGTAGAAGAATACTCTGCTTGGCTCTGTAACTTCCCAAACACTAATCGTCAACTCTATCTTTCTAATTGTGCCTTTCCAGTCAGACTCGTGAAACTCTCTTAGTATCGCTAGCTTTATGCCTTTTCTTTTGGCGTATTTCTGAGCATCTCTTGTGAAGCCGCTGCACGTAATAACAACACCTTCATCGGGACGAATGTCATCGAGCACGCCCCAGAAGTCGCGAATGATTGAGAGACCAACCTTTGTTCCAGATGTGTCGAAATCCTTGCACTCAATCAGAACTCTTTTCCGTTTGCCCACCAATTCGATCTCCACATCAATTTGATGTTTGACCTCGGAGTCCCCCAGCATTCTTACGTCGTGTACTACAACATCAGACGCTCTCAACGATTTCAGGACGCAGGCCACCAGTCGTTCGTACCGTGTACCGGCCTTCGTTGTTGTGGCATTCCAGTATTCATCGTGAATTCTGTCGTATTTTGATCCAGCAGTCATTGGAGTGTGTTCTTTCTCAAGTCGCGCTTTGGTATTCCCGTTATCGAGGCTGCCCCACTTCAGCTATGAGCAACTCACCCGATGATTAGCCATCCGGTGCCTGACTTTACTGGCTTACAGCTATCGCCACCGGGCTGCGACTGGTTTGACAGGAGCCAAAGCTAAGGCCTTGATCGACGTGCATAGGACAAAACAGCTTTTGGCCCGGCCAAGGTATGAGTGAAGTTCTGATTACCGCCTGCTGCCGGCGTCGTTTACCGGTCGTCACAAGGAGCCCGTGTGTTTTGCCACGTTTTCGCAAGAAACGTTGCCACTGCCCCGGCAAGATTGACAGCGAGTTCTCCAAATTCGGGCCCTGGCATTTCCAGGCCTGCCTCCCTTGCATGAGCGTCACCAAGTTGATTGCGAAGAAATGACAAACCTGACACCACCGCCTGACAGTTCCCCAAGACTCGTTT
Source organism: uncultured Syntrophaceae bacterium (assembly GCA_964527475.1). Lineage (GTDB taxonomy): Bacteria > Desulfobacterota > Desulfomonilia > Desulfomonilales > Desulfomonilaceae > CAZGNL01. Next base: position 17,720 of record CAZGNL010000098.1, on the reverse strand, counting down.
CATATTTGCGTCCGTGTGTTGGCTTGGTGAGAGTTTTAGTGTCTCAGAAACGAGATGATAGAGTTTAGGAAGATCAGCGTTTCGGGGGTACTGAAGACCGGCACGCCCGAGTATGTGTTTGCAGACTGACTCCAGCAGTGTCCTGGCAGCAGTGATTGCCCCATCCGGGTCTGCGTGACGCCTCTGCAAAGCCTTAGACCAAGTAGCTCGAATGGAATCTACGTCTAATTTGGCGAGGGTTTCTTCGATTTCACCATATGGTGGGCTGTCAGACGCCACCCCCACCCTTGGAACCCAGTAGATGTCGCGAACGTAACTATGCTCTGCTGAAGCAAGCTCTCTGATTGCATGCCCGATGGAGTCGGTCGCGGACTTCAGATCAGTGCCGAGTCTGTGCAGGACTTTGCGAGGGGCATGGACATATACTTCCAGAATGTCTATTTCAGGGCCATCATTAAAAGGGTAACCAATGTCTACGAGTTCGCAACGTACATCACACTGGCAAAGCACTTCAGCTGAATCCCATTCATCTCCTTCTTGAAGCCAGTTGATAATGTCTCCAAGTTCCATGGTCTGTACACCCTCATGGCATCAGAGCGCAGTGGATAATCCTTATTCCGATTTGCCCTTTTCAAGGGGGACGCCCCTTAAGAAACTAACCAGCGCCGTTGCCGGGTCTTGTGTCAAGGGAGACGGCTGCGCCTCCGGTTACTTCGCGGGCAATATTTTCACTTTGCGGCCTTTTGTCTTGCCAAAGGAATCCGGGTTGTACATTAGGGAGATTCTTGAGCCTCTCATCCAGAATTCACCTTGGGCCACAGCCCTGGCCAGGTAGGAGTATCTGTACAGGCCGGTCCACGCGCGGTTTCTGAAGACCCTTACGCCGTCGTCCCGCATTTCAAAATGGGTTGGATAGAAATCACTAGGCTCGTCCCAAGAACGCCGCCTGGATTCCTCGGAACCCTCGTTGTCCGGGGTTGCTTCGGTTTTCAGGTCTGAGTTTATTGGGACAAGGCCCGCGGGAACCGGGTCCTCCAGCGCCAGGTAATCCACGCGGCCGTGCTTGCGTCCATCAACGGTCTGGCGGATGCCTATGTCCAGAGTGACTCGGATCACGTCGCCGATCCGTATTTCCTCTTTTCCGTTCAGGTTCTCCATCTTTTTACTGAGAGTGAATCCCTTTTTGAGTTTTGACGGATCTGTGGCAATGTCCGGATACTTCAAGGACAGAGTGTAATTGATCAGATCCTTTGAACCTGATTCAAGGGTGATCTTTCCGGTCTCGATGAGTTTGCGAGGATTGAGCTCCACGTGGGCCGAAGCATCGCGGATCTTCAATTGGAGCGGCTCTTCCTTGCCCAAAGTGATCGTGCAGTCCACGGGTTTGTTCGTGCCCGGGTCTTCACCTTGAAAATACCTGCTCAGCGCGAGCAGGCACCATCCCGTGTCCGCTGTTGAGACCCATCTTCCGTCGGGTTTCAGGCCCCTCAAGAGGAACGCGGTCCACTTGTCGATTTTGCCGCCCTTAACTCCAGTCTCGGCCGCGGCCAGCAGGCAGACCGCGACTTCACGGTAACTGGAATTGCGATAATGGGTTCTCGACGAGGTCAATCCTGGATTCAACTTTGAGACCAGACTCTTCACCTTGCTCTTGGACATGAACGGGATCTTCTTTCCCGCCGGGTTGGCAAACGTCTTGCCGGCCGCGAGTGTGAGAAATGCCTTTCCCTGGTCGGAGAGCGAATCGAAATCTTTCAGGAAATCCTCCAGCTCTGGTTTGCTCAGCCTGTTGTTCATGGCAAGATTGAAAAAAGCCAGCTCCCTGATCCACTTTTCCGATTCGGGCGGCTGCTCCGATTCCGTCCCGAACAGGGAATTACGGATATATGTCAGGGCCTTATTCATCCGCTTGGCTGGAACCTCAAAACCCGCGTCATGCTTGAGCAGCGTCAACGCGCAGGTAGCGTAGAGCGTGCCCCACCATGAGGGCTGCAAATTGCCCGGCCAGTAGGAGAATCCACCCGATTCCAACTGCATGGAGAGCAGCCGTTCCATCCCGGGTTTGAGGAACTTATCCACTTGTTCCAGGGTTATGCCCGGGATCTTTTCCGCGTTTACGAGACGCCTGATCCCGGCCAGCGGGATAATTCCCGAACTGGTTTGTTCCACACAGCCGTACGGATAGCGCAGCAGGTACCGGAGCCCCGGAGCTATTTTGCCCCAGTTGGTCGTGGTGAGGCTCAGATATGCTTTGTAATCCGTGGCATCGATCTCCCCCGGGGCCAGCTTTTTGATCGCGGCCGGAAAATCAACATTGATCTCCCCTTTTCGGATCATGCTCCCGATCATCGCGCGATTGACCGGCAAGTACCGAGAGAGTATCGGCACAGTGTGTTCAACCGCGTCCTCAAATTCCCCTGCTTCTCCTTTGAATTTACCCTTGAAGCGGAAAACAGCGGATTCTCCACCGATGCACTCAGCCTCGGCCTTGGCCAGGGAAGTATCCCAGGGAGCTATGGTTATTGAGGGGTCCAAGAGTTTCACTTTCAGGCCTTGGCCCTGCGCGGTCAGAGTGACCGAGCCTTCGGAATCGGTCTTGTTGTTCAAGCCCAGGGGAAAGGTCAGCCGGTCACCCGCAATCAGGAACCGGGGCAGGGCGGGTTCTATGTAGAACTCCTTGTTCACCACCATTTTCCACTGGTCTGACGCAAAGCCCGCTCCCTTGTCACAGACTACCGCGTATATCCTGTACGCTGTGGTTGTGTCGGGCAGCTTGAACTCGAATGAGACCGCGCCGCCCTTGTCGGTGATCAGCGCGGGATTGAAGTAAGCCACGGGCCGAAAATCCTTACGAATCGTGGAAACCACCAGACCGGTCCCTTCACCTCCGCCGGTGAGCGGTTTGGTGGAAAACAACCGATAAAGATCCTGGCTTATCAGGGCCAGGCGCACGTCTCCCGAAAACACGGAAAGGGGCAAAAAGAAATCAGCGAGAGATGAGAGGTCGGGCGTCCTGAAGTTCGTGAGGGCCAGGACAGCCTCGTCCACAACGCACACCGCGATCTCCGACACCACGCCCCGGTTTTTCTGGTCGGTCACCTTCAGAGTGATGTTTTTCTTTTCTCCGGGCCGCCCCTTGAGTTCCACGTCTCCCGACGCGAGTTTCACCTTGAGCTTCCTTATCTCGCTACTGATCTTGATTTTGGCGTACCCAAAGTATACGGACGGAATATCCGTGTCCGGCTGAATGCGGTAAACCGGAAACCCGCTTCGCCCCGCGGCCGCTATCACGGAAACATAGACGTTGGGGTAGTATTCGTCCTTCGCGGTGAATCGGAATCGGCCTTTGGTTCCATTTACATCGACCATTCGATGCTCGAGAATGTCATGGCTCTCCACGGTGACCAGACATCTGCCCACAGGTCGGCGCGTGCGGAATTCAACGGTGACAGGCTCGCCCGTCTTGTACTGGTCTTTATTCATGGCCAGGAATATGGCGTCGGCAGTGACCACGCCCTTTTCCTTTTGAGGGCGTATCCATTGATCATAGGTTTCCCATCCCACCTGGAGAAGAGTCCGGCTTGAATATCGTGCTCCCTTATCCGCGTACTCCGCGGTGATCATGTACCGATCATATTCGTTAAGCTCCACTTCAAAGACAGCTTCTCCGTTTACAATGGGACTGCGCAAAGAGAGGAATTTCTTCCAACCCTCTTCCCAGAGAAAATTGATGTTCCCCTTTGAGTCTCTCTTTTGAGTGTAGAAGTAATCTCGTACCATGACCGTGGCTGTGATTTCACCTGAGGATACCTTGTTTCCCTGCTGGTCCACGACTATGACCTTGAATTCTGAAAGGTGGCCCTCAGGGACCTTTGTGGGATGATTTGATATGCCCACCAAACGGAGCGGCTTAGGATTGAAGGTCTTGACCGTGGTGGCAGGTTCCCCGTCAATGTCCAGCGCGGTCCCGGAGACCTTTATGCCGTAGAGCCCGGAGAGCAGTCGAGGGTCCATGGGGATGGTCAGCTGGAGCTTGCCCTCACGATCGAGCATTGACTCCCCTGATTCCAGGAACAGGGCCCTGTCGTCCCTGTTACCGAAAAAGAAACCGTCCAGCCCCTTTACCTTGTTGGAAACCGGGACCAGTGTGGCCTTCCATCTGGTGCGAGCGTGTTTTACCGGTCCGCCCGCATAGTACTCGGCCAGCACGCTTATTGTGAGGAACTGTTCCCGGGGTTTGAGAGTGACATAATCCGTGCTGCGGCGTTCCCCCGGCTTCATGGAAATAGAGACGAAGTGCCTGGGCCTCTTGTATTCCGCGACAAGGAAAGTCCGGGTCCAGACGTCCTTTTCAGTATCCGTCTTCCGGAATTGAGCCTCTATGGTGTATGTGCCCGTTGTAGCAAACTTTGCAACGGCAAATGAGTCGTGGCACGAGCCGAATTCCCCGAGGGTAAGCTCCTTGCTGTAGTGGGTGTCACCTCTGGGCCCGACGATCTTCAGCTTTATCTTCCGGCCCTTCGGGGATGAAATCTTTCGGTCCTTGTATAGCCGCTCTACGAATTTGAAGAAGACCGTCTCCCCGGGCCTGTAAACCCCTCGTTCCGTGAAAATGTACCCATTGGTGGACTCGACTTCTGTCCTGGTACTCTTGGCCTGTTGGACCATAAACGGTTTCAACCGATTCTTACGAAGCTCCACCGCGCATGCGTCACCCGCGGACGCTGCCACGACCCATCCTGTAGTGGACAGATTCAGAGCCTGTTTTGTCGGTCCCTTTGACTCTTTCCCCGGGGCCACGCCCGGGAATTTGGACCCATCCTTGACAACCACGAGACCGTCCTTATCGGTCTTGCCGACAAAAAGGCGATACCGATCGGACTGGTACAGCAGTAGATCGACTCCGGGGACCGGCTTTCCGGTGTACAACGAGGTAACCCACAACAGCAGGGTCTTTGCCGATAACTTGTACGTAATGGATAGGTCCGTGATTTGGATCACCCGGGATTCCGTGCCTTCGAAATTCCGGTCCGGATCCGTGAAACGGGCTAACCACACCCCACCTTGTTCCGGCTTATTGCGAAAAGACAACGGAATTGAATAACTCTGAACCTGTGGATCATCCTGCTTGGCAAAAAAGACTTCGGCATCCTCTGAAAACGGACCAAGGAAAGCCTCAGGCGCGTTTCCCGATTCGGAAAGCTTTTTCAGGGCGGCCAGTCGTTTGCTGCTGTTCGGTTCATCGAGCCGCTTCTTTTTCTCTCTGAGCGCGTAAACCACCTCCGGAACAAAATAGGGAGGCACACGTGTAAGGTTGAGCCTCACCTTGGTCACATTGGGGATACTCAGCGGCAAGAGCTGACGTGATCGTAGTTCCACCACATTCCGCGCGGTCTTTACCCGGATATTCGAATCCACACCCGGACCCTTGAAAGTGACGGGTTTGTTTTCAACGAGAGTCCGGCCTTTATTGACCTTTGTTTTCCTGATCTCGAACGTATATTCAGTCTTGTGCTTGAAATTCCCCACAATTCGCCAACTCCTGTGGCGCAACTTTTGAACACTGAGATTCTGTACGGACGGACTTATCCGGACTGCTCTCTTAAGATCATCTTCCGAAACATCACCCGTCAGGTAGAACTTGATTCCTTTTTCCTTCGTGGATCTGTAAAAGGTGGTGACATTCCTTGCAGTGATCCGCCTGATGGACCAGAAATCCAGGGTGTAGTCCTTGGCCAGCAGCCTCCTCCCGGAAGCGTCTGAAAGCCATTTCTTTATGACAAGTTTGACGGAGTGCGGTAATGGGTCCGGGTCCGCCGGCACGATCCTGTACTCCCGCAAAGGGGCCTTGTTTTTCCTGTCGGTTTTTGGGTCACGAACTTCAAACTTCTGCTCGACGCCATTCCAGGTCACCTTGACGGCCTGGGTAAGGTCGGAACTGAAAACAGTCTTGTTGAACCTCAGTCGGACGGCCCATCGACCCGGTTTGTCGCCGTAGACCTTCCTTTCCTTGTACACGGAAACTCTCAGTTCCTCTGCGTAGACCGGTAAGGGCATGATAGAAAACGCCGCGGTCAGCAACAGTCCGGCGAATATCCAACACCAAAAGCTCCTATTCATGGTCATACCTCCTGGCCGAGCGCACATGGGTTTGCAAACGCACGTAGTTTGTCAGAATCGAGCTGTTCATCTTATGGAAACGCTCTCCTGATCGAAGCGGGCCCCGCACAAGATCGAGACGCGGCGGCTTGTCTATCATCCAAGGTAAGGAAATTAATGTGATTACTGGAAATCAGCGGACCCGAAAGCTCCCGGCCACATGGCGTCTAGATCTGCCGGATCCTCGTCCAGCCAGCCCTTACTGTCCAGCGTGGTTGCCGCCGGACTGTTTTGTTTGCCTGCGCCAGGCGAACGTGAGGCACGCTTGCCGATATCAACAGACCGAATCTTCTTGTCGGCTTCCCCGTTGGAATCGTATGCTGAAAGAGGCAATGAGACCAGATTCCTCGATTGGAGAGCACCCAGCACCGAAGACAAGATCGCGGCGGTTCTGGTTCGATCGTGCAGTAGGACTATGTCGCGGGATTCGGCTTTGTTCACGGACGCTATCACGTGAGAAGTGGGCCTGGACCGCAAACCGGCCCGCATCTGCCAGTCACGGGGATCAACATCCCACCAGGCGACTCGGTAACCGAGTTCGGCCAGAACCTTCTTAGTGGTTGAATGGTTTTGGTCGGAGCCGGCTTCACCCATAGGAAACCTGAAAAAACGGTTCTGTTTCCGGGGATTCCCTCCCGAGTCTTTCACAACCTGCTGAATCTGCTTATGAGTCTTCAGGATCTCCTGTGCCGCCTGCTGAGAGGTCAATGTGGAAAAGGAGGGATGAGTGTATGAATGATTTCCGAGCTCATGCCCCTCTCGGATCGCCCTGATCGCGAGTTTTCTGAGGCTCGCATTTGTTAGATTTCGACCGATTACAAAGAACGTGGTTTTCTGTTTCTTGGCAGCCAACTGATCCAAAATGGACGCTGTGCATTCCAGGGGTCCGTCATCGAACGTCAGAAACAGGTGGCCAGGGGGCTTGGGGCCGGCCACGAGATCTTCTTCCTCCGGATTTCCGTGCGAATCCTTCGGCAAGATCTTCCCTTTCGTAGTCGGGCCGGCATCGTCCAAATCCGGCGGGAACAACCATGACCCATAGGTGATGCTCGGCAGCACCGGAACACCCAACAGAAATGCCGCGCCCAAGCGCAGAAATTCTCGCCTCCCTGCAAGCGGAGTGATCTTCTTAATCTTCCCGGATCTCACTGGAACGTTTCCCCTATCCTCAAAAAGGCGATGCCGCACCAAAATGGACGGCCCCGCGTCCAATGTTGGACAGCCCGGACAATCCAGGCCGATTTGAGCCTAATTCGGCCGCTGACAAATACTCTGATCGAATTAGTTCACCGGGCTTGACGCGCCTCTGAGCCCGGCGAGAATGGCGAGGGAGACTCATCTCCCCCTCCAAACCTCCCCCATCGTGAATCCAGCGGGTTGCACATCACCCGGTGAACTGTAACCTCTGATCTTATGAATATTTAGGAAAACTCGATTGTTGTCAAGATATTCCCGGCCCTGGATTCCCAAAATCCACCACCGGATTTTCCCTTACGTGATTTCGTGGGTCGTCGGACCCACAGTGCCCCGATGATCATGCCCCCCAACCTTTTTCTCAACTTCGTACTGGAATGGAAAAACACCTTGTGTCGGAATGCCCGCACCTCGTAGGTGATAGAAATTGTTCACAAATTTGATTCTATCTCCCTGAAACCTCAGGGTCAACGAGGTTTTTCACTTTTCTTGATGCGCGATTATGGCTTGTCTTCATCTTTCTTTCCCGACGCAAAGAGATAGACTATCAGCAACGCGAAGACCACGACCGCGAAAGCGATTTTCCCCCAGGGCGGCAGCGGCGAGGGTGAAAAAAATGCTTCCGTGAATCCGGCCACCACGAGCATGGGTACGCACCCGAGGGCCAGAATCCCGGCCTCGCGGGCCTTCACCGGGAGGATTTCCGTCCTCCGGTACGGTCCCGGGTCCACAAGCGCATGCCCGATGATCAAGCCTGCTCCTCCGGCTATGACGATCGCCGATAGTTCGACCGCTCCGTGGGGCAGCACGAAAGACCAAAACTCAAGCGATAGATTGTGGTTGGCGCAAAGCGCGGCCACTGTGCCCAGCAGCAGCCCATTCAAAGCGAGCAGGTACACGGTTCCGACGCCGAACGTTATCCCGGCCGCGACCACGAAAAAGGTCACGGATATATTGTGGGTCATGAGAAAACTTGAGGCCTGGGGCGAGACAGCGTACAGATCACTGAACCAGACCTGGCCACTCTCCACTGTTGAAATTATTTGTTCGGGGACCACAAGTTCGATGAATCCGGGTTCCTGGAGTCCTACGAAAAAACCGACCAGGCCAAACAGCAAAAACACGGCAAAGGAAAAGCTGGTGTAGGCCGGCGTCTGCCTGAAAATTCCGGGAAAGGTCACTGTTAGAAATCCCGCAAAGGAAGACCAGGTGGATGCGGGCTTACGATAGATCGTCCCGTGAACCCGGATAACCAGCCCGTTGAGGTACGAGATGACCTCATTGTGAGGATCAGCCGCCAACACCGAGGACTTGAGCACCGATAGATCGGAAACCGCGGCCATGTACAGCCTTCCCAACTGCCAAAGCTGTTCCCGACCGAGCGAACCCCGAGCCCCGGGACGGAACTCTGTCACAATCTCATCCAGCTTCTCCCAATCGCGTCTGCGTTCCCTTACGAAGTCGTTTATGTTCACTCGATATCCTGCGTTTCTGAAAGCAATGAATAGTTTATCTATTGATGGAATCCGTTATGGGTCGCGCACAACGTGCTGTAGTGGTCGCGACTCAAGTCGGCGGCCAGTCCATCAACAGCAGCTTATCATCCGGCTTCAGTATATGCCGGGACTCGGGTAGAAACACGTGTCCTTTGCGGATAACGGCAATAACCTCGGCGTTTCCGGCGATTCCTACGATGCATTCAGCGCTGACCCGCTTGCCTATCAGCGGGCTGTTATGGGACAGATCCAGTATGTCCAATCGTCTGCCTTCAGGCAAATCTACGGGAATTCCCGACTCCAGGAGTTCCACCAGATTCAGGTGTTCAATTTTTGCGGAAGGGGGGATCTGCTTGTTTCGAAGTAGAGACAGCGCAATTCGCACATGTTCAACGTGATGCGCGGGAGAATCAGCCCTATTCAGTACCTGGGCCTCGTAGAGACTCTTGTATCTCAGCCGCTGCGACAGGGTTACCTGAATGCTACAGCTAACTGTAAGAGCCATTGCAGCCGGAACGAGGAGTTGATATCCACCGGTCATTTCCGCCACCATGAGAAGAGTGGCAAAAGGTACTCTAGCAGCCGCGCCGAATACCACCACAATGCCGACTATTACAAAGGCTGCCGAAGGCTGACCAAACATCTTGGCGAGGAATCCTCCCAGCATGGCGCCCACGAAAAGACACGGTGCGAAGATGCCGCCGGAACCACCCGAAGATACGGTCAAACTGAATGCCAGGATTTTGCCGAAAAGAAGAATGAGCAACAGACTTGCGGCAAGCCTGCCGTCAATCGCTTCTTGGATCCAACCGTATCCACCGCCCAACACCTGAGGAAGAGCAAGCGCCAACAACCCCACTCCCAGCCCTCCGATAGCCGGCTTCACATAAGGTGGCAAAGGTAGAGCGTGAAATGCGTCACGCATACCATAGAAGATCACAGGAATGAGCGTAGCTACAAGTCCACCGGCTAACCCCAAAAGGAGGTACCATCCGTGGGCCTGTAGCGTCGTAACACTCAGACCCTGAGGCACCTGGAACAGGGGTTGCCAACCCACGAAAAGGCCGTTAACCACATATGCAACCAAAGACGCCAGGATTGTATAGAATAAAGCGCCCGACTCGTATTCCACGTCCCTATACAGGACTTCCACAGCGAAAACCGCGCAACCGAGAGGCGAACGGAAAATTGCCGACAGCCCGGCTGCCATGCCGATCAAGACCAAGAGCCGCCGTTCATCCTCAGAATAGCGCAGCAGGCCGGCATAGATCGACCCGACGCCCGCGCTGATGAGAGCAATAGGACCCTCCCGACCGGCCGCGCCCCCAGACCCTATCGTAATAGCCGACGCGATCATCTTGACACCCGGAACACGGTACCTTATGAAGCCCCCTGATCTATGATAGGCTTTTACCGCGGCGTCCGTGCCATGACCTTCGGCCTCGGGCGCTAATCTGAATACGAGTAAGCCCGATATGAGTCCACCCAACGTAGTTGAGACCGGTATCAACCAGAGACCGTGAGTTCCAATGATCTGCCGCAGCACACCACCTTCCTCAGGCAATCCAGGCGGCTGGTACGCGGCAAGCAGGCCGAGAAAAAAGACTTCCGACCCGTGAAGCAACAGAGTAAACAGTTGAGCGCTCAGGCCGCCCACGACTCCAAGCAGCAAAGAATCCAAAATGAGTCGTTGATTTCGTCCCACTCGATGCTCCGAATCTCTCTTATCAAAATAGATGCTGCAAAGTCCCCCGAGTACCGTCACCGCTTCGCTTGTGACAGATCCGAGAAAGGAAAGGGGACGAGCGCTAGCGCTCCTGCTGCAGGTGTGACCACGCCATTTCCTCCTCCGGTCGGTTCCAATCCTTCGCAAGCGCAGGCTCACTCAGAAGCGCGGTTTCATTCGCGGATGTGACCGGCTCGTCTTCGAGTATGGTCACAAATGCCCGTCGCACGGACGACAGGCTCACCGCTTCAAGGAGCTTCACGTTCCCTTGCTCGTCTATTGTTGCCTCAATAGTCCGAATCATCTCTATTCCTCCGCGTTCACAGTATACCAATTCCTCCCGATTCGTCGAGCGAAGATACCAAGTCCGTTTGGCTTTGGTTTGACGAACAAGCTCATGGGATTGTATTGATACTAGACACAACTCCTTGCCCCAGTTTTTTGGGCTTGGAACAAACCATATGATCGTTGTCGGGGAACGGAAGGAGATAGGAAGAGGGTTCACGTCGCCCTTTTGATCCATTACAAACCGATGTTCTGATAAGATCCGTTCAGCAGGAGGATGTCAAAGGTTGAGATCTTGTCTGGGTCGTCGATCGTATTTTCGTGATCCAGAGTGGGAAGCGTTTTCCGTGCAGCCACCCCTCGTGCGCGGTAAAAAGAGGCCTACACTGCGAACACCACAATAAAGTTGAGATAGGATGCTGCCGCATGTTAGTTGACAGCCATTGCCACATCTTCACGAATCGGATCGTCCGGAACGTTAAGGGCAATCCCGCCATGATCGAAGAATTGAAGTTGAATACTCATGATGCCTTACCACGGCTGGAACCCAAGGCCCTGGAAGAATCCGCTGAGGCCCACAACGTGGCCGCGTGCGTGCTGCTCCCCACCGCGGCGCCGGAAAAGGTACGATCCGAGAACGATCGATTCATTCAGTTCACCCTGGAATTTCCGAGGCTCCGAACCCTTGCGACCCTGCACCCGACAATGCGGGACCTGTCGGATGAGATCATTCGAATGTTCGATTTGGGCATCAACGGGTTCAAGTTCTCGAGCTTTTCCCAGCGCTTTGATCTGCTGGCGCCCGAAGTCGAGGTCATGTTGACTGAAGTGGAACGCTTGGGACGCGATCGAGAACCAAAGCCGATCCTGGTGTTTGATACCTTTGCACGCGCGGACATCTATTTCCGCGCTCAACCCGATCATCTTACGACGCCTTCCAAGCTCGTGAAGCTTGGGCGCCGACATCAAGGAATCAATTTTGTTTGTGCCCACATGGGGGGCCTGCTCGCGGATTTTGATGAGCTACGCCGAGTCTTACTCCCTGCCCCGAATATCTTCTTGGATACTGCCAATGCTGCTCATACCCTCAGTGAGAACCAGTTCATAGAGCTATTGCGCGTCCATGGCTCATCCCACATTCTCTTCGGGACCGACTGGCCCTGGTTCGTCCACGGGGCCGAAAGATCGAAGATCGGTTCGCTTCTGGTGAAGGCCGGGTACGACCAATCGGAGCAGGCCGCGGTTTTCGGGGGAAACGCTGAAAGACTCTTCGGACTCTGACCAAGGCCCGAAGCAATCTTCATACTCTGTTGTGCAGGGATTGCTTTGCCGCGCTCAACCGTATGCCCAACCATGTTGCTTTTTTTGAACGCGCATCGGTCCCATACGTGACGCGGTATGGATTACGACCGGCTCTTTGCGAGCATTTCCCTGAAAAGATGCCGAACCTCGGGCCGAATGAACGTGAACCGAACCACCGCTTCCTGCTCATCTCCGGCGGGCCTGGTGGAGATCACCTTGCCGAAAGCCTCGCCGATGATTTTGCCGGCCGGCGCTCCAGGCAGATCTATTCTGATGTCTTGAAGTTGAGCCAGGTCTCCCCTCAGAACCACCACAGCCGATGATTCCGATAGATGGGTTATCCAGGCATCCGACTCCAAAGTGGTGACGACCTTGTCGCTGAGCGAATGTATCTTGACAGGGATCCGTTCTCGAACCGGAGAAGGGACATCCACTAAGCCCGGTGTCGGAAGGCTTTCCTGCCCTGCCATCCCTCCCACTTCGTAAAGGGTCACTGATCCTTGAAAACCCTTCATCTCCACGTTTAGAACGTTTTGCACGTCCACAAGGTCCCGGACCAGCTCGAAAGTGGACGCGCTGATAAGAACCTGGCCACCAACAGTAAATGATTCTATCCGTCCGGTCATGTTGATCTCAGCGCCCACAGCGCCATATTTGGTTCTCTTCTCCGAACCGATGTTCCCAACCACAACGGCCCCGGTGTTGATCCCGATTCCCATTTCAAGCGCAGGCAACTGATCGGCCTCGTTAAGGGAGTTGATGCTATCCATTGCCCTCTGCATCCGGACCGCGCACGATACGGCAACCGCGGCGTGGTTTTCCATGGGTTCGGGCGCTCCGAAAAAGGCCAATATGCCGTCGCCCGTGATTTCATCCACGATACCATTGTGATCCATAATTATTTCCACCATCGCGCCCAGGTATCGGTTCAGAAGCGCGATCACCTTTTCAGGGGGCATATCCGCTGTGATGGGTGTGAAGCCCCTCAGGTCGGAAATCAGTATGGAAATCTCTCGGTTCTCTCCTCCAAGCTTGAGTCCGTCCTCTGATTCCAGCAGCCGGTTCACCACCTCCTCGGTCAAGTACCTTCCAAAGGTGTCGCGGATATGATCCCTCTGCTTGAGTCCGTCGATCATGGTGTTGAAAGCGGTGGTGAGATCGCCCAGCTCATCGTCGGAAATCACGGGAAGCTTTTGATCATAATCTCCCTTGCTCAGTCGTTGAGCAGCCTCGGAAAGCATCCCCACAGGCTTGGCAATCCTCTTTGCCATTCTGATGAGGATTATGGAGAGTACCAGGAGCGACGCGACCAGCAGCACGAAATCCGCGGCGGTGAGCATGTGGATCGGCAATGTGGCTGCGGGAAGCGGCATCTCCACGGCAACATATATGTCGGCATATCGGCTCTTCTGATATCCGGCAAACCACGAGCAATGCTCGGGCTTTCCCCAATTACGCCAGGACCACCGGCCGTGCTTGAAGACTTTTCTCATTTGGCCGCGGATACGATCCGACCTTCCCACATCGTGCCATGCGGGTTTTCCTTGCTCTAACGCTTTCCACATCCTCGATTGCAGGGCATCATCGAAATCGGTCAGTTTCCGCCCAATCTTCGCCTTGTCACTGTGAACAGCATATCGTCCGTCTCGTGAGAGGATTGAGAACATCGCGCCTTTGAACTCGGAAACAGCCTCAATCTGCGGAGTTTTGCTTAGAATGTATTCGACGGGAATGTGAAAACCGACCACCCCCTTGAGCGCGCCTGCCTTGTCGGTGACCTTGAGGACTACCGAATTCACGAGTTTGCCCGAGAAGTTGGAAAGCCGGGGAGGTACCAAGACAATGTCGTTGCTCTTTGTTGCCTTGTCATACCACGGCTCGGAACGGGGGTCCCCTTGCGCGGTTTCGTACTCACGACTACTGGAAATCAATCTGCCGTCGGGGAAGGCCATGAAAACGGCTTCGAACGGCTGATTTTTGGCGATTTCCACGAACAACTTCCGCCGCTTCTTATCGCTTATTGTGGAAATCCGGTCCTGTAGAGCAAGGACTTGGAGAATCTTGATGCCACGTCCCAGGTCCACATCCACCTCATCCGCGGCCCGGCGAAGCGCAATTTGTGCCAACCGGTGCAACTGCTTGTGGACTATCCCTTGTGCCACCATATGGGACAGGACGGACCCTATCAATATGATCAAAAGAGCGGGAAGAAGGATGTACACAAGAAATTTATTCCGCAGCTTCTTCATGTTTCATTCCTTTGCAAGGAGAACACCTCGGTCGGGGGAATCGTGCGCATCTTTGCTCTTCAAGTGCGCGTGAGACCGTCGGGGGTTACACGTGGATTCTCCTATGGTCTCTCCATATGTTCTACGACCGCGTCGGCAAAGCCGGAACAGGAGACCTCTCGTGCTCCCGGCATCTGGCGGGCAAGGTCATAGGTGACGGTTCCCGCTCCAATAGCGGCGGACATGCCGGCAACTATCAGCTCGGATTCCTTTTTCCAGCCCATGTGATCCAGCATCATTGTGCCGGACAGAAGCAATGAACCCGGGTTGACCTTGTCCATGCCTGCATATTTCGGGGCGCTCCCGTGGGTGGCTTCAAAGATGGCACAGGTATCGCCAATGTTGGCGCCCGGCGCCATTCCTAAACCTCCCACTTGCGCGGCCAGCGCGTCGGACAGGTAATCGCCGTTGAGGTTGGGCAAGGCAAGAACATCGTATTCCGCGGGCCTGAGCAATACTTGCTGAAACATCGCGTCCGCTATCCGGTCGTTCACAAGGACTTTGCCCTCCGGGATGTTTCCACCGTGTTTGGCTGCAAGTTCGTCCTCGAACACCACCAGGTCCCCGAATTCTTCTCGGGCTACTTCGTATCCCCAATCCCTGAACGCTCCCTCCGTGAATTTCATGATATTGCCCTTGTGTACAAGGGTAAGTGTGTTGCGCCCGTTGTCCAGCGCATATCGGAGGGCGCGGCGGACCAGTCTCTTGGTCGCCCCTGGACTGATCGGTTTGATACCGATCCCGGAACCTGGATCGACTTTTACGTCCATGGTGCGGTCCAAGAAGTCGATAATGCGTAAGGCCTCATCGGTTCCGGACTTCCATTCAATGCCCGCGTACACGTCCTCGGTGTTTTCCCGGAAGATCACCATGTCCACATCTTCAGGCCTCTTAACCGGTGACGGGGTTCCGGAGATGTGCTTGACGGGTCGTATGCAAGCGTAAAGGGACAGCTTCTGTCTGAGAGTCACGTTGAGGCTGCGAAACCCGCCCGCCACCGGAGTCGTCAAAGGGCCCTTGATCACAACTACGGCCCTTTCTACGGACTCAAACGCATGGTCGGGTAAGTATTCTCCAAGACGCTGGAAAGATTTATTGCCGGCCGGTATCTCCCACCACCATATGCGGCGCTTCCCTTTGGAAGCCAATCTCACGGCCGCGTCAAAGACCCGGCGGGACGCGGCCCAAATGTCCGGGCCGACCCCGTCACCCTCTATGAAACCCAAGGTGGGATTGTCAGGAACCTGCAACTCGCCTGATGGGCCGCGAGTGATCCAGTCGCCACCGGAAGGCGGATCGTCAAAACTATTGTTCATAATGCTATTCCTCGTTATGCTGGTCTACGTTCACGTCCCGCACGAACAATCCATACACTGCCGGGACTCCCGTTCAGTGCGTCAACCAACTGAGATAGTCCGAACGCGCTCGGTCTCAACCGTGCTCCCAAGTCTTAGTTGAAAACCGCGTACTAATCAACCCGGATCGTTTTCGGGGAAATCCATCACCTGTCAACGGATATTCTCATTGTGAGCAATGAAAGTCAGCCAGGGGGGATCGTGTTGATGCCGGTGACATTGGAAGCCCAGTTCAGAAAAGAGTTCTTCAAGTATTGCGCTTTGGTCCCGATAGATTCCCGAGACGACCCACCACTTGTGGACGGTGACGCCGCGCAGCGGAACAAGGTCTCTCAACACATGGAAAGGCAAATTGGCAACCACAACATCAAAAGGTTCGTCAAGAAACCATCTGGCCTCACCATGTCGAACCTGTATAATGGATGAGAGTGAATTGACCCGTACGTTTTCCAGCGCGGTGGCCACCGCAAGGCGGTTTCTGTCGACGGCAAGGACGTTTTCAATTCCCATGGCCGCGGCGGCAAGTGAGAGTATCCCCGTGCCGGTCCCCAGATCCAGCAGCGAATTGACCTGTTCCCTTTGAACGATATACTCCACGGAGCGCAGACAGGACCTGGTTGTCGGATGGCTGCCGTCACCGAACACCACCGAAGGATCTAGAATTATTGCGCCGGGCGGAGGGCCGCGGTGATCCGCGGGAACGAAAGATACGCCCGCGACGCGGAGTCCTTCCGCAGGGAGGCCCCTCTGCCAGTCCTTGTAGCGCATTTCGTGGCGTGTAAACGGGAGCTCACGCGGGGAACAGATCCGATCTTTGACATACCAATCTTCGGGCGCGGTGAAAAAGAGGTAGGAAAAACCCTGTTCGTTCCACAGTCCGACAAAGGAAGAAGGTGGGGAAGGCGGATCAAAGTCCATGTCCCCCTGGACCTCGTAAACGTAGATGTGAGTCTCCGGGGGGATCATAGCCAAGCAATCTCGCAACGCGTGAAAGGAACAGTCTCCTAGCCTTCTCTCAGATCCTTCAGTTCCCGAACGATAGCCAGGTATATCTCGACACCTTCAAGCAAGTCGCTCTTGGCCTCCGCCAAGTCAGCCACCTCACTTGTCGTCAGATGTTCTCTTTTGAGCAGGGTGTCGATCTTTCGGTTTATTTGGATGATCTGTTCAGGAGAAGCAAGTTCATTCATATCCAGATCAGCCGTTCTCGCCTCAGCGGCGGGGGCCGGTATTTTCGCTTTGGCAGCCGACATCCGAGACACCTTATTCGACCAGCGGTCGAGCTCTTTCCACTTGCTTATGGTGGCCGGACTCACACCCACTTTGTCGGCTAGACTCCTGTTGGTCACATTCCCCCCCGAGTCTACAAAAAGCTTTTCAGCCTTGTCGCGAGCAGCCTTTTTTCGTATTACCGGAACTGCTGCTTTGGCGGTCTTGACGCTGGCTTTAAGATTGGATTCCCATTTCAGGTCACGTTTCCACCTACCTATAGTAAGAGGATTCACGCTGACCACCGATGCAATTTCTCTGTTCGTGATCTTCCCCCCTGCCTTCAGATACATTTTCTCGGCTTTTTCACGCGCTTCTTTTTTCATTGCTCGTTCCTCCCGTTCTTAAGTGAAGGACCCCACAGAGATCTACTCCATGTACACTCGGAGACCTTTACATTATTATTCCGTCTGAGAGACACTTTATTCCACATATGGATAACATAGTCTTCCACTGAATGCAAAACATTTTGGTGTGGTAACCACTCAGATAACCCGGCCCGCACAACACACTGACACGCAAACGTAAATCTCAATCGCGCGTCCATCATTCAAATATTGGTTGCAAAGTAACCGTTCAGCGTGAACCGTGCAAGCTCCCGGAATTACGTATGGGGGAGGTTTGGAGGGGGAGCTACTGGGCGTAG
>CAZGNL010000097.1:0-19284 GCA_964527475.1 uncultured Syntrophaceae bacterium | reverse complement strand
AGCTACTGGGCGTAGGGCCAATTTGCGAGCCGGTTGGTGTGGGAGCTTCATTTGTAGTCCGTAGTTGCCCGCCGGACGCGGGTGCTTCGAGAAAGGTCTTCGGTTTATGCTTTGCACGGGGACACGGGGATATCGAGGGATGGGCCTACGTGGTCGAAGGACGGATATATCGTGGAGAACCTGTTGACACCACGTCGAGTGGGCCCTCCATTCTCACCGGGCGCAGAACCGCTTCAAGCCCGGTGAACCATTACGATATCAAGGAGCTGAGCCCATGGGCTCTTAAGATGATTGACAATTAGTGTCCTTTTATTATATAATTATCTCTAAGTCACTCATGTCAAAGGGGTTTGAGAGATGAGGGTCATCCAGATCGCCGTAATCATGTTCCTGGCTCTGTTGCTTGCGGGAATCTGTCCGCAAGATGGATCCGCGTCACAGACCGCGGCAGAGCTACTGGTCGAAGGCATAAGGGCCGTTGACGCTGAAAGGCCTATTCTTGCCAAGGAAAAGTTCAAAAAAGTTCTCGAGATCGAGTCGAACAACTACCATGCTTTGGTCCGTCTGGGGCAACTTGAAATGGAAGATCTCGTGAGTTCCGGCGCGGGCAGGCGCGCTCTGGAAGCGGAGCGGTACTTTCTCCTTGCCTGTGTAACACAGCCTCACCGCCCGGAGGCCTATCTGGGCCTGGCCGAAATGTATTACACTATGGGCTACTTCGAAAAAGGAGATGGGTACGCCAAGACAGCCCAGGATGTGGAACCCAAGTGCTACGAGACCTTCTGCGTGCTCGGTCAGCGCTACGAGGACTCCGGGAACTACACCGCGGCTATGGATCAGTACAACAAAGGTCTGAGTGTCTATGGTCGGGATTCTTATTTGATCGACAAGCTTTATTTCGCGGCCTCGCAGGGTGGGCTGGAACCATATGTGGTACTTCGGTACGGGCGCCACCACCTGATTCTGAGGAGATTCCCGGACTATTTCATTTTGGACCATTTGCGCAAGCTCGCCGGGGATTTTCCCACCGCCAAGAAACACTATGATTTGCCGAATTTCGAGTTCAAATATTGCCCGGGGGACATCCCGCCCGAGAACTTATACAAGGACCCTTATGAAGCCTTTATCATGGCGTCTACGAAAGATCCCGCGGAGTACAAGAAGCTGAGAGCAAAACTGGACCGGATTCGGGATGACGCGGCCAAAGCTATCGCGGGTGTTAAAGGTGACGAAGCCAAGGCCAGAGCTTTGTATAAGTGGTTGAAGAAGAATGTTCTCAAGAATTACGACCGGAAGAAGGGCATCCTCGCGGACCAGGTGCTGAACGACAACAAATATCTCTGCCTCAGTGGTTCCATTCTCTACGCCCTTATTGCCGAAGAGGTCGGCCTGCCCGTGAAAGGGATGATCACACCTGGGCACGCTTTCGCCTCAATGGATACGGGCAAAAGGCAGATACAAATCGAAGTGACGGCGGAACCCAAGTTCGGCATGACCAGAGAGGACGGGTTTGACGTTGATTGGTGGGATCAGTTCAAGGTGCTCAATAGGGTGGACGCTTACGGTGGCCTTTATGGACCCTCAAGTCATAGAAACATCGGCGCAATAAGCCCCCAGGAACTCACTGCTTATCAATTCATCAATACCTGGCTCGACGGCGTTGACAAAATCAAGGAGGAGCATAAGGATCAGCTGGAATATGCTAAGACCCTGCAGAAGTTGCTCATAGCTGAGAACAGGGCGCGCGAGGACGAGCTGGCCGCGGTCAGGGGCAGGCACAGGCGAGATCTGAGCAAGCTGCTGGCTGAGGAGAAAAGGGTCACACAAAACTATGTCAGGAAGCGAAAGAAGCTGTCCCGTGAAATGAAGGATATCTCGCGTGAGGTGAATAAGAAGATAGTCGAGCACAGCTTCGACGTCGGCCTCGATCTGGTGAAGAAAGCGCAGGCCTTGGCCCCAGGGATGGAAGAATTTGTGGACATACAGGAAGGCATATACAGCAGCAAGGCCCTGGTGGACGCGTCCCCCGCGCTTTATGCCGCAGAGGACCGGAAAGAGAAACGCGACGACCTGCGAAGAGAGCTTCTGGACAAAAGACGAGAACTGAAGGTGGAGGCGCGCCGTTCCGGCGGGAAGTCGAGCTTTGCCAAGGAACTGGAAGATGCTGTCGAGTCAGTGAAGGAGAAGCTCAAGAAGGTTGAAGAAGAAGCAAATAAGGACTGGGATAAAGAGAAAGGCGCCTGGCTCGTAGCGCTCAAGAGATTGGGCGAAGGACTTGATTCGCTTCCGTGCAGCACGACCCTGAAACGGCGTTTCGAGTCGCTTTGCCAGCATGTGGCACAGTTGGCCGATCGACGAGAAGACCCTGAAACCATGAACAAAGTGGTTTCCATGGCTATGTTCAGGGTACCGGACAGCCGTTTTGTAAGGCGATACCGAGAACACCGCATGGGGAGCCTGTAGCTCGTAATGGTTCACCGGGCTTGAAGCGGTTCTGCGCCTCCAAGCCTCCCCCATACGTAATTCCGGGAGCTTGTTCGGTTCACGGTGAACGGTTACTGCGACTCAAACGTCTCGGACTGATTGCTTTGATAAACATTGACATGTTCCCTATACATCATGTATAGTGTAAGAGATCTTGTGTAACTTTATGTGTTGAAGGCTGTTATGCCTGTTATTGTTTGTCGTGGTGGGAAGGAGAATTCCTCATGAAAAACTGGACTGATGCTGTCGTTCTTCCACTCCTGGCCCTGGTTGTGGCCGCGTTTCCCGCTGTCGGGACCGCTCAAGAGCCTGCCACCGGTGAGGCCCGGGACGGTGTGTACCAGATCACTTTGAAAACAGAGAAGAGCACCAGAATTATTCTGGATGAGTTGGTCAGAGACAGAGATCTGGACCCGAAAGCCATTTACAGGCCGTCTACAGGTGGATACCTGGCCTTTGGCGAAAGGGAGTGGGTCGAAAAAATAGAATTCAAGGTGTTTGACATCCCAGTCAGTATGATGCCCGATTATGGCAAATACAGTAAGGTTCTCGTTGATATCAATAAGAGCCTTTGGTCCATCAGACAAGTTCTCTCCAGCTACGATGACCTGTCGTTCCGTCTCATGGACATCTGCGGCAAGTCCAAGTTTCTCTCCTTGCGGGCCGTTGACCGCAACATAGTGCAACAACTCTCAGTGTACAAGAGGCTGATCCTCTTGAAATCCCTGGTGACCAATGCACTGGCGAGATTCGTTCGAGACCGCACCTGTGTGGACAGGTTCGACAAATACGAATCGGAACTCGATCTGTATACCAAGCGGCTTACCGAACTGTGCCGAGATTACGACAGGCTGAGAAGACGGGCCCTGGAAGCCGCACAGCAGAGCGTGAAGAGCAATCCCGCCGGTTCTCAATCCTCTAAAACGGAATCGAGCAGGGCTGTAAGTAAATGAACACAACGCTGTCGGCAATATGGGGCCGTTCGTGAGTCGCAATCCGGCCTGGGGAATTCATCTCCGGATCGAAGCAACCCACAGATGGTCGTCCCCCCTTGCACGGGAATTAGCCATTCATGAGTGAATCCTCGCATTCCGAAACACGCGTCCCGGGAGGGGGAGGGTCTGTCTCGGGCATCGTCCTGGCCGGCGGTGAATCTCGTAGAATGGGGGGAGTGAACAAGGCGCTCTTGAAAATAGGTGATCTGCCGATAATTGAGCGAGTTACACGCATTCTGTCCCGAGTCCTGCCCCATGTCATCGTCATTACCAATACTCCCGAAGACTTTCGATTTCTCGGATTGCCCATGTTCCAGGATCTCAGGCCGGGGTACGGGGCGCTGGGGGGGCTGTACACGGGACTGAAAGAATGTGCCCCCGATTTCGGATTCCTGGTGGCCTGCGACATGCCGTTTCTATGTGCAGGCATAATCGAGCACATGATGCGCCGGACACAGCATTACGACGTAATTGTTCCCAGGCTCCGAGGGAAACTGGAACCCCTGCACGCCATATATTCCAAGACCTGTCTCCCGGTCGTTGAAGATCTGATGAACAACGATGACCTCAAGATAATCAATTTCTTCAACAGGGTGCGCGTCCTTGAACTGGATGAGAAGGATCTGCTGTCCCTGGATCCGGACCTCCGCTTCATAATGAACCTCAACACAACCCAGGATCTAGAGCGAGCCCAGAAGATTGGGGAACGGTTTCCGGACAAATAATGCTGTAGGGCTGTCCGGATCACTCCACCACACACTACATGTTGTAATCGGCTGATACCAATGCGCAATCAAGAGAGTGAGATCGGGTTCTTGGGTGCCGCTGCCGGCTTGCCCAGCAGTGCTCTTTATCACTTGTTTGAACGCGCATTCGCATGAAAGTCCCGTGGAAAAACCACCCCTTTGCAGGTCTACGTATGGGGTGGTTTGGAGGGGAGATGAGTCTCCCCTCCAAGTCCATGCGCAGCGTGCGCGCTCTTGGAGTACCCTGTCCGAGGCGAAGCCACGGACCAGTGAACAACGGAAAGCACTTTCATATTTCGTTGCCGCTTTCTTGCGATGATAGTTGGTATGAGTCATCCGGAGAGCCCTGTAACACTGATTTTTCCTGGACTTCCCTGTTCCACGTGCAACCCGCGCAATTTTTTCTTGACAAATCGTCAAAACTGGAAATAATGGTATATAAGGTAATAATGGTTAAAACCGTCAAACCACGGGAGCCGGGTACCTCATGAAAGTCTTGACAGTATACGAGGCCAGCAAGCATTGCGGCGTGTCTCCAAAGACAATCGCAAATTGGATTGACGAAGGTCACATCCCCGCGTTTCGGACAGTCGGCGGCCATCGTCGCATAAGAAGAGAGGATTTGGACGCCTTCCTTCGACGGCAGGGCATGCCGACGGCTGACGACCTCGGAGAAGGGGAACGCAAGAAGATCCTCGTGATCGATGATGACAAGTTGATCGTTGAGACAATCGTACGCTCACTTGAGGAGGATGACTATAATTACGAGATTGTCTCCGCATCGGACGGTTTCGAAGCAGGGCTTCAGGTCAGTCATTTTAAGCCTGATCTGCTGATCTTGGACATCATGATGCCCGATATCGACGGATACGAGGTCTGCAAGAAGGTCAGGCAGGACCCGAACGCGGCCAACATAAAGATCATAGTGCTGTCCGCGTACCTAGACGACGAGAACTACGAAAGGATGAAGGAAAGCGGCGCGGATATATGTTTTTCAAAGCCCCTGCCTCTGGAAAAGCTGAGGAAAGAAGTAGCGGGCCTATTGGGATTGGCCTAGGGCGGAAGAGGTCAGAATTAGAGAGAGGCGCTTCAATGAAACTGAAGGATCGTCTGGAGAAAGAAAAATTTACGGTCACCTGCGAGGTTCACCTTCCTCATGGGAAGAAGCCCGAGGATTATTTGGACGAGGTGCTCAATCTCTGGGGACGAGTTGATGGGGTTCGCTTTCAGCCGTTCTCTGCAGACGCCCCCATCAGCGATTCGTTGGAGTTGTGCCGTCTCCTTGGAGATAAGAAATTCGATCCCGTGTTCCAGGTGGGGACGCGGGAACGCAATCGCCTGGAAATCCAGGAAGCCCTGATTCATGCCTCCTCCGTGGGAGTTGAGAACCTGCTGGTCTTTGCCGACGATTACAGGGTCACCGGGGATTCTCTCCAGGAAATGATGTATTTCCACGTGGATACCGGGAAGTTCTTCTCCGTCGTCGATTCGCTGAAGGAAGGCGTGGATGTCCACGGCAAGGACCTGGACAGCGAAAAGGACTTCTTCATAGGATCGGGAGTTGATGCGAGCTTCGGCGGCCAGGCACCCGACCTGGAGATCCAGGAGATGGAGGAGTTGGTCGAAAAAGGGACCAAGTACTTTCTCACCACGCCGGTGTTCGACGTTGACCAGTTTGCCAAGTTCGTCAAGAAGGTCGAGGGGTTGGGTGTTCCTGTCATCGCTGAGGTTATGATGCTTCACAGCGGGATGCAGGCCCGTATGCTCAAGCGGGTCGGTGGGATACACATACCTGAACACTTGATCGAGCGGATTGAGAAGGCCCCGGTGAAATTCGACGAATCCGCCAAGATACTCCTGGAGATGGCGGATCAACTCAAGGACATTTGCGCGGGGATTCACGTGCTGCCCTTCGGCTGGGAGGCCAAGGTCGGCAAGATTCTACAAAACATCAAGAGACGATAAGTTTGATCAATTGCAGCGCTGATGAGCAGAATTGATCGCTTGACGCCCTAGTACTGCACGGCAGAAATTCGCGGGCGATTTACATAGCTCCCCCTGAACCGTCATTCCGGCGAACCCCGGATCGGAGTCTGGGGCAGGCGCCGGAATCCAGGCTTCTTCAATTCCGCGATCCGCGCGGGATGGACTCTGGCTTTCGCGTGGGTGAGGGCGAGTACGGACATCGGGGAATATACTGACAGCAATCTTCTGCCGATAAGTACTAGAAACAACGTTACCTGCTCTTATCTGGCCTCTTCAGCGACCGATCCTCATCGGTTCCGCGCTTTTGTACATCGTGTTTGAGAACCGCGGAATCGGCTGAGATCGCTCTTTATTGGAACGGAGGTCCATTTTGGAGACCGTTACCATTTCCATGAACAATAGGGAAGTTTCGGGCTCTCCAGGAACCACGATTCTGGATCTGGCGAGGCAAGTGGGGGTGGATATTCCGACCCTGTGCCACCATCCCTTGCTACAAAACGTCGGCGCATGCCGAGTCTGTCTGGTGGAGGAAATGAAGACCGGCAGGCTCTTGGCCTCCTGTGTCACCCCTATTGCTCAGGGTATGGAGGTCCGGACCGACACGCCTTCAGCTTTCCAGGCAAGACGTGGGGTCCTGGAACTGATCCTCTCCGATCATCCATCGGCCTGTGTGATCTGCAACAAGGGCAATGAATGTGTTCTGCGCACTTTGGCAAAGGATCACGGCATCTGCGACCCTGATTTGGACCCCATAAGGCGTTGGCGTCCCGTGGAGGAGGTCAATTCCTTCATCGAGCGGGACCTGAGCAAGTGCGTCATGTGTGGGCGATGCATCCGGGTCTGCAAAGATTTCGAGGCTGTAGGAGCGATCGAGTATATGGATCGCGGATACGACAGCCATCCCGGCACCATGGCCGGCACGCCGCTGGAAGGCTCTGAGTGCAACTTCTGCGGTTCCTGCGTCACGGTTTGCCCCACCGATGCCCTGGCGGAAAAGGATAGGCTGTCTTTCAGCTCGGGTAAGGAGCTTGCACCAGGGATTTGTTCCTACTGCGGTACAGGTTGTCATCTTGAGTATGACCTGGTAGACGGACGCCTGGTCGGGGCTACCGGTGTTGCCGGGGCTCCGGTGAACAGCCTGTCGCTTTGCGTGCGGGGGCATTACGGTCAGGACGCTCTTTCGTCTTCTGACAGGCTTACCGATCCTCTAATACGTGATAGTGACGGCGCCTTGCAGGAATCCGGTTGGAATCAGGCACTGGAGCGAGTTGAGAGCCGCGTAAAACAAATCATTGCAAGCCATGGCCCCGAAAGTGTCGGAGTCATTGCAGGGACACAATGCTCCAATGAAGAGATCTACCTTGCGGGCAGATTCGCCCGATCCATTCTGGGTACACCCCATGTGGATTCCTTGGCCTGTTTCTCTTCCGGAAGCGTGGTGCAAGGGCTCACCGGGTCCTTGAAGAAGCGCCGACCCCGCGCTTCCCTTGAACGGATTTCGGCTGCTGAAACCATCTTCCTGATCGGCGCGAGGCCTGATTACACCCACCCCGTAGTCGCCCGGAACATCCGCCGCGCAGTACGCAACGGAGCCGCGCTTGTTCAGCTCGATCCATTGACGACCACACTCAGTTCATTTGCGCATATTCGTTTCATGCAACATCTCGACGATCAATCGTCGGTGCTCGTCCAATTGATGAAGGATCTCGTGGCAAACAATCTTCATGACGAGGAATTCCTCCTCAACAATGCCATGAACGCGGCTGAGTTCACGGCCGCTGTAAGACCGCAACCCACAGAAGATTCTCCGCCGGAAGATGTCAGACGCGCCGCGCAGGTCACGGGTAAGGGCAAAAGGACGGTCTTTTTGCTGGGTGGGCCGGTGGCCAGGGCCACTCAAGGGTACATAGTTTCCCGACTTGCGGTCGACCTTGCGCTCCTGTGTGGACAGCCCGAGAACATTTTCTGCCTCTTCGAGGGGAACAATGAAATGGGGGCCTGGGAGATGGGTTGCACGCCGGACTTCCTTCCCGGCGGCCTTGTCGGGGAGCAGAGCCACATCCTTGAGACCCTCAAGGAGACCTGGGGGGGGGAGATTGCCTTCAAGCAGGGACTGGACACCATGGGGATGATCAGAGCTGCGGAAAGCGGCGATCTCAAAGCTCTTTTCCTCCTGGGAGTAGACCCGCACGCGGTCTTTCCGGACACGGGGCGGACACGAAAGGCCCTTTCGAGGATCGACCTGGTCGTGCGGACCGGGATGTTTCCTGCGGTTCACGAAGAGCTTGCAGACACAGTTCTTCCCACCACGGCCGTCACTGAGATGGACGGCACGTACATGAATATTGAAGCCCGTGTTCAGCGGATTAGAAAACTTTGTGACCCCCCCGGAAGAGCGCGCCCCATTGCTCGGATCCTCCTGGCTCTGGCAGGAAGACTGGGGCCACCCTTGGGGTTTGTCGGGGCAAGGGATATCTTCGAGGAAATCCGTGCGGTCTGTCCCGGATGGGGCGAGCTGAACTGGGATGACGTGAAGCAACCCGGGGGCGTGGCGCTTCCCGATCCCCGGAAGACCGAAGACGCCCAAGAAAGTAGTTCCGCGGATTCGTTGTTGGTACCGTACATTCCACCCGATTCTTTCTCGTCCGGGCCGCCCGCGCCCGCTGATCGTCCATGGAGGGCGCTCCCGGAAGAACAGATCGTTCATCCGGGGGATGGTGTGATGTCTCGTCGATCTTTCCACCTTTCCCGTTTCAGCAACAGCAATTCCTTGCGAATGAATCCTAATGACGCTGAAAAAGTCGGGGCCGAAGATGGGACGTGGGTAACGCTGGCCTCTGATGTGGGAGAAGCTCGGGCCAGGCTTGCCGTGGACCCCGATGTTCCGCGGTCCGCGGTGGTCATTCCTGCCGGTGGACCCGCATACATCCTCCAGCGGCTGCTTCCCTGGCCCGAGGAATTCTGTCCCGCAAGTTGGGATCGCGTCTTTGTTTCCGTGACGCCTGTGGAGGAATGATGGAACAAGATTTCGATTTGAGTCGTCTGAATGATCTTTTGGAGCAGTTCGAGCCGGGTCGGGAAAACCTCATCCCGGGTCTCCAGCAGGTCCAGGACGAGTTCGGTTATGTGCCGCCCGAGGTCGTCAAACCTTTGGCCATGTATATGAAGGTTTTCCCATCTGAGGTCTCGGGTGTGATCACCTTCTACTCCCAATTTTACACCACCCCAAGAGGTCGAAACATAATACGCGTCTGCCGGGGAACCGCGTGCCACGTTCGGGGCGCCAGGACGGTGCTGCAGACAGTCGTAAGATATACGGGGATCCGCGACGGGGAGACATCAGAGGACATGAAGTTCACTCTCGAGACCGTGGCGTGTTTGGGCGCGTGCGCCTTGGGCCCCGTCATGGTCGTCAACCGGACTTACTACGGAAAGCTCAACCCCGGGAGGACGGTGGCTGTCCTCAAGAACCTTCGGTAATAGGGTGCTGTTATGGATCGACTGGGTACCGTTTCTGATCTGGCCAACTACCGGCTGACCATTCGCCGAAGGCGAGACCCTTCGTTGGTGGAGATTGCCGTTTGCGGTGACACAGGATGTCGAGCCTGGGGAGCGGATGAGGTCATCTCCGGATTCGAAGCGGAGTTTGGCAAACAAGGACTGGAGGGAAAGGTTCACGTCAAGCGGGTAGGATGTCCGGGTTTTTGCGAGCGAGGGCCTCTGGTGAGCATAAGTCCCCACGGAATCTTCTATCAACGAGTCATGCCGGAAGATGTGGCCGAAGTAGTCTCCGAGACCGTGGTCAAGTACAACATCCTCGGGAGGCTTCTGTATGATGATCCGGAATCCAACAAGAGGTTCGTATACGAATCGGAAGTCCCGTTCTATGCGCAGCAAGAGAGGACTGTGCTGTCACTCAACGGTCTGATCGATCCTACGTCAATTGAAGACGCAATATCCTTTGGCGGATATTCCGCTTTGGAGGAGGCGCTGTTATGGGAACCGTCTCGGGTCATAGATG
Source organism: uncultured Syntrophaceae bacterium (assembly GCA_964527475.1). Taxonomy (GTDB): domain Bacteria; phylum Desulfobacterota; class Desulfomonilia; order Desulfomonilales; family Desulfomonilaceae; genus CAZGNL01. The sequence goes on along the minus strand of CAZGNL010000097.1, from coordinate 9,052 downwards.
CGGTGGAGAGCGCAGGACTCAGAGGCCGCGGGGGAGGCGGATTTCCCACAGGAACCAAATGGCGATTTGCGAGCGCATCCGAGGGAGAACGCAAGTTCTTTATTTGCAACGCGGATGAGGGAGATCCCGGCGCGTTCATGGACCGGGCCATCCTGGAAGGAAACCCCCACACCGTAATAGAAGGGATGATAATCGGCGCGTACGCCTTTGGAGCGCAACAGGGGTACATATACTGTCGCGCCGAGTATCCTCTGGCCATAGAACGTCTGCACACAGCCATCGACCAGGCCCGGACTCTCGGACTACTGGGAAAAGATATCCTCGGCAGCGGGTTCGATTTCGACATCGACCTGTTTCAGGGCGCGGGCGCTTTCGTCTGCGGTGAGGAGACCGCGCTGATCGCTTCCATTGAAGGCCGCCGGGGGATGCCGCGGCCCCGTCCTCCTTTTCCGGTGGAGAGCGGTCTTTTCGGTTGCCCAACGGTGATCAACAACGTGGAAAGCCTGGCCAATGTGCCCAGGATCATCACACTGGGACCGACTGTGTATGCGTCCACCGGCGCGGAAAACTCCAAAGGCACCAAGATCTTCTCACTCACGGGCAAAGTGAACAACACCGGCCTGGTGGAAGTACCGATGGGTGTAACTATTAGGGATGTGGTTTTCAATATAGGGGGAGGCATCCCAAAGGGCCGCCGATTCAAGGCCGTTCAGATGGGCGGTCCTTCAGGGGGGTGCATTCCTGAAAAGTTCCTGGGCTTGCAGGTCGACTATGATTCTCTTCAGTCTGTCGGAGCTATCATGGGTTCCGGCGGAATGGTGGTCATGGACGAAAACACCTGCATGGTGGAGATAGCCCGGTTCTTTGTTGCGTTTACGGCCGAGGAGTCATGCGGACAATGCTCGCCCTGCCGCATCGGCACGCGTCAGATGCTCGGGTTGCTGACTCGGATCACGGAAGGACAAGCGACCCTGGTGGACTTGGATCGGTTGGAGCGGATCGCACACCAGGTCAAGAGCACGAGCATGTGCGGCTTGGGACAGACCGCGCCGAATCCGGTGCTGTCAACTCTCCGCCACTTCCGGAGCGAGTACGAGGCCCACATACTCAAGAAGCGTTGCCCAGCGGGAGTGTGCGAATCACTGGTGCTGTCTCCTTGCCAGCACGCGTGTCCCGCGGGAATCGATGTCCCGGCTTATGTGGCGTTCATCGGCCAAGGCGAGTATGCTCAGGCAGTGGACGTGATCCGTGAGCGCAATCCATTTCCAGCCATATGTGGAAGGATCTGTCATCATCCATGCGAGGGAAAATGCCGGCGAGGCGAGGTGGATGATCCCATATCCATTAGATATCTGAAACGTTACGCGGCCGACTGGGTGTACGAAAATCTGGACGAGACTCCAGAACCCTTCCCCGTGACCAAGGCCGAGAAAGTGGCCATAGTTGGGGCGGGCCCCGCGGGCCTGAGTTGCGCGTATTTTCTTGCCCGGATGGGATACCAGACCACGGTGTTCGAAGCCCTGTCCGCGGGTGGAGGAATGCTCGCCGTTGGAGTCCCGGAATTCCGCCTGCCCAGAGACGTCATTCGTCGAGAGATCGACTATATAGAGGCCAGGGGTGTGGAGATCCTGTATGACAGCCAGATCGACGAATATCATTCGGTCGAGGATCTCCGACAGGAGGGACATGACGCGGTTTTTATCGCGGGCGGCGCGCACAGAAGCCAGAAAATGGATATCCCCGGCGAAGACGAAGACCTGGAAGGGCTTTTGTATGGTCTCCATCTTCTCAGGGATGTTAAGACGGGCCGGGAAATCCACGTAGGAAACCGGGTCCTCATCATCGGAGGAGGAAACACCGCGGTCGATACGGCTCGCAGCGCGTTGCGCAAGGGCGCCCGTCACGTGATGGTGCTCTATCGCCGTTCCATCGAGGAGATGCCCGTGTCGCCGAACGAGTTTCGAGAGGCCAGGGAAGAAGGGGTGGACTTTGAGTTCCTGGTCGCGCCTGTGAGAATAGAATCGGACAGAGGCGAAGTCACGGGTGTCACCTTCATCCGAATGGAGCTGGGAGATCCCGACGAATCGGGTCGGAGGCAACCGCTGCCAATAGAAGGGAGTGAGTTTTTCCTTGAAGCCGACCTGGTGATTCCGGCAGTAGGCCAAGCGCCTGACCTCAGCTTCCTGCCTCCGGATTCCGAACTGGAACGCGCACGTTGGGGGGCCCTGAAGGTGGATCCTGACACGCTTTGCACCAACGTCCCGTGGATCTTCGCTGGAGGGGACTTCGTCACCGGCGCTTCCATGGCAATACACGCCATTGCGGCCGGGAGGCGGGCCGCCATCAGTGTCGATCGTTACTTCAGGGGAATCAAGACCCCTCTGGTCATCATGGACGAAAAATACCATATTGTGCCGGATCCACCATCGGCGCCCGAGGAGCTGGATCAGATCAAACCTCGGATTTACATGCAGCGCCAACGTCCCGAGGAAAGGATTGCCGGCTTCGAGGAATTCGAGATGGGGTTCACAGAGGACGAGGCCGGCGCCGAGGCCGCTCGCTGCCTCAGGTGCGACCTGGAACGCATGAGAGAGCGGGAAGAGGAGGAGTCATAGACTTCCAGTGCATTCTGTAGTGTACGGATTGAGATGCTCCTCATCACACGTTGACCGGGCCGTGGGCGCTCCTTACAAGGGATTTGCACGGAGCGGCCATGCCGCGAAAAGACGGGGCACAACAAAACAGAAAGATCTTTGAAAGGCGCCGGGTCCCGGGCATAGGAGGCTGTCGCGTAACGCAATGCTTTTGCGAAATCGCGGGACGGTAGGGTGGCGGGTGGCCCGGACGGCCCTCCGCGGGCGGCGAGGTAGCTGTAGTGTGTTGCGTCCACGGCTCATCGGCGAAGTACGTTGATCGACAGCTAGTTGGCCGTGCGCTTAGCACCGTCCGGGTCGCAGAGCGACAAGAGGATCGACTGAGATGGAGCCGACTGCAAGCGGCTATTTGGAATAACGGTGGAGATGGTGAAGAACCTCTTGTTCCTTCGGAACCCAGACGCGGTGGCGTCTGGGCCACCCATAGTTGGACGGTTCGAGCAATGTAACCGGTTAAGCGACAGCCTCCTAGGGACGTTCATCGGGACTGCGCGCTCTTGGATAGTCGGTCCAAGCCTGCACTCGGAGGACTTCCCAGCGCATCCATTTTCACAGGAAGTCGCGGTCACAGAGATACTGCCGGCGATTCCTCAGACCCTCTGTCACTCTGGGAGAGGGCCGGAGTGAGGGTTGTTGTGACACGCGGCCGGCAAATTCGCATCACAGGGGCCTAGTTATGAAAGCAATCACACGCCTGAGACCTCTCGATCAGTTGCTGGAGGACATTGCCGCCGACACCAGCGTGTTTATTACAGGTTGCGGAACGTGCGCCACGCTATGCCGCACAGGAGGAGTTTCCGAGGTCGCCGATATGGCGGAAAAGCTTGCGGCCGAGGGAAAGATTGTCACGGGGACTGCGGTGCCTCCCACGGCTTGCGACGAGGTTACCGGTGAGATGCGGTATGTTTTCAAGGATCAGTTGCGCGCCGCGAATGTGGTCCTGGTCATGTCGTGCGCGTTCGGTGTGCAGACCGCAGCAGCGCAGCTCAAGAAACCGGTGGTCCCTGCTCTGGACACTTTGTTCATGGGCAAAGAAGGCCCGGCCGGCAGTTATTCCGAAATCTGCATGCAATGCGGTGAATGCGTGCTCGCGGACACGGGAGGCATTTGCCCTGTGACCGCGTGCCACAAGGGGATTCTTAACGGGCCCTGTGGAGGAACCAACGAAGGTATGTGCGAGGTGGGAAACGGCCGAGAGTGTGCCTGGACCCTAATCTACAGCAGATTGCAAAGCCAGGACAGGCTGGACCGCATGCGGCAATACCAGCCACCGAAGGCACACAACGCTGTGCTCAGACCGGGGATTATGGAACTGACTTACTCTCGCGAGGAGATCGCAAAGCAGTAGACCGGAGACAAGTGTTTCCGCGCACACAGGTATTTCACAGGGTGAGGCCCGGCGAATATCGTGGTGGGAATCGCCCTTTCCCTTCCTGTCAAGCGAGGGGAGCAAGTTGCGTTTGTCAAAAAGAGCGAAGCTGTACAAAGGGGATTTCCATGAGCAGATTCAAGGAAGCTCTCGAATCGGGTAAGTTTGTTGTCACCGCGGAAGTAGGTCCGCCTAAAGGCGTAAACCTGGAGCCTGTGAAGCACCACATAGAACTTCTCACTGAGTGCGTGGACGGCATAAACGTCACGGACAACCAGAGTTCGGTACTTCGGTATCCATCTGTGGGCGGAGCGCTCCTGGTCAGAGAGATGGGAGGGGAACCTATCCTACAGATGACCTGTCGGGACCGGAACCGGCTCGCCCTCCAGGCTGACCTGTTCTTCGCGTACAGCCGTGGAATTACCAATGTGCTCTGTCTTACCGGTGACGCGGTGGTAGTGGGGGATCACAAGGAAGCCAAGGGCGTTTTTGACCTTGATTCCGTCCAGCTGCTCGATGCGATTCAGGTCCTGGCGGACGGCGAGGACCTGGGCGGCAACCCACTTGACGGAGTCCCCAAGTTCTGCAAAGGCGCTATCGTGACTCCCGAAGCACAACCCCTTGAGCCTCAATTGGTCAAGTTTGAGAAGAAAATCGAAGCGGGTGCGGAGTTCATTCAGACGCAGGCCATATACGATCTGAACAATTTCAGGAGCTTCATGGATTACGCGAGGAAATTCGACGTAAGAATCCTGGCCGGTATCGTCTTGCTCACCAGCGCGGGCATGGCAAAATTCATGAACAAGAACGTCCCCGGCATATTTGTTCCCCAGACTCTTATCGACGAGTTGGCCGGCGCACCAAAAGGCAAAGCCTTGCAGACCGGAATCGACATTGCCGCGCGGATGATCCGAACCATAAAAGAGGAAAACATCGCGGACGGCGTTCATGTTATGGCAATCGGAAAAGAAGAAACCGTCCCGCGCATCCTGGAGTCGGCAGGAATAAATTAACCCGGAAGCAGCAAATGGTGGAGTCAACCATGTCCGACAAGGATTTCTTGCCCGTCTCCGAAATGACCATAGAGCAAATTGAAGAACGCCTCCTGGAAATCCGTCGTAGTTATGAGGAGTTCTTCACTGCGGCCCGTGACGGCTTCTACATCTCAGCCCGAGAAGGCCGATTTCTGGATTGCAACGACGCCCTGGTGAACATATTGGGATTCAGGGTGACAGAGGAAGTTCTGTCTCTGGATCTGAACATGGATCTCTGGTTTCATCCGAAAGACAGAGGGATATTTCAGGGGATGATAGAGGACCAGGGATACGTGAGAGACTATGAGGCCATTTTCAAGCGCAAGGACGGCTCTCCGGTACACGTTACGCTTTCCAGTCACGTCTGGACCGATATTCATGGCGAAATCGGCGGATACCGCGGATTTGTGGTGGATCGCACCCAGGATAAGCTGGTCCAAGAGCAGCTTGATGCCTCGGAAATAAGATACAAGGATCTTTTTGCCAGCATTCAGGACGGCGTCTTCATCTCCGACGCGGGGGGAATGGTTTTGGAGTGCAATCAGGCGCTCTGCAACATAATCGGATACACCCGAGAAGAGTTCCTGGGTATGAATTACTACAAAGAACTGTTCGTCAACGCGGACCACGTGGTGGAATTCAGACGGCAATTTACCAAGGCAGGCTCCATAAACGACTTTGAACTCCAGGTCGAGCGCAAGGACGGGACCGTGCGCGATATCACTATGCACGGCCACATTGTCCGGGATTCTGAAGGCAAGGTCACAAACTACGTGGGGTTGATGAGGGACGCCACCGAAGCAAAACGCCTGCGTAAGCAGCTCATCCAGTCCGAACGGCTTTCCGCAATGGGAAAAATGGCATCTCAACTGGCGCACGAACTGAATAATCCCATCTACGGCATCATGAACTGCCTTGAACTCCTCAAGGATACGCTGCCCGAGAACCATGACAAAAGGAAATACCTTGACCTGGCGTACAATGAGTGCAAGCGGACTTCAGGGCTTCTAATAAAGATGTTGAAATTCTTCAAGCCCGACGAAGAGCAAAAGACCCGCACGGACATTAACAGATTACTTGAGGAAACCCTTGTTTTCTACGAGAAGCAATTCAAGAATCTCGACATCCGCGTCATTACCGATCTGGATCCGGAACTCCCCGAAATAATGGCCGTGGAAAGTCAATTGAAGCAAGTATTCATCAACTTGATCATTAACGCCAACACGGCTATGCCTTCCGGAGGAGAACTCACCGTCGCCAGCCGTCAGGAACTCGAAAGGAATTGCGTCGCAGTCGCGATCCAGGATACAGGCGTGGGCATACCCCCCAATAGCCTGGACAGAATATTTGACGCTTTCTACACCAGCAAAACCGAGGTGAAGGGTGTTGGACTGGGATTGAGTATCTGCTACGGATTCATTCGGGATCACGGCGGAACCATAGACGTTGAAAGTGAGGTGGGAAAAGGGACCACATTCACAATCTACCTCCCGTCAAATTCGCAGAAAACCGGATAGTACCGGTTCCCCGGCAAACGGTTGTGGCGATTGATTCATTTCCGTTCCGTACATGAAAATGTCCACGACCTGGTGGGTCATGGGCGTAGGGGCGTAGCATGGAAAGTGTATCAATACCTGAAAACACAACCAAATCGTGCCACCATCTGTGCATGGCGCAACCATGCGTACGGCGCGCCGCATGCGTAGCCCCTACCTCCTTCCTTTGGCCCGCAGCTGTAGGCCCGGTCTCCGGCGCCCCGAGGCGCTTACCGCAGGCGGGGCAGGCTAATTTTGTGACGGACCCTTAGCCTGCCACGAAATAGCGTTGGCATTCTCCTGTAGGGGCGGACCTATGTGTCCGCCCTTTCCCGCGTGCGCACCCCTAGGGCAGACACGCAGAGCCTGCCCCGGACTCCGATCCGGGGTCTGCCACTACAATTGCGTCAGCAACCTGTTGCAAGGTTTGTTTTGTGACGAGCCCTTGGCATTAGCCTCTCTTCACCATGTCCGGTTTATCGTGACAGTCCCAGATACAACCAGGCGAACGGACTGGTACACGGGATTATCATGAGCAGTCCCCAGATAGGCGATTTCCGTCGGGCCTTGACTATCCCGAAGGCCACAATAATTCCAAGGATGATGTTCACCACAGGAATGAACAGCAGCAGAATAAGCCACCATCCCGGCTTATCGGCTACTCTAAGCGCCAGATAAATGTTTGCGATAGGAATGAAAGCCAGCCATGACAGGCCTGCGTTTGTCTTCCTCGCGACCAGGAAGAGCATCAAGGCCATGAGGAAGTACAAACCCAGAACAGCATAACCCATCATTGGGCCGTTCCGGCTCAGCCAATGGACACTCTCTATCAAAGGCTTGATCTGGGCAGGATCCATCTGCCGGAGGGTCTCAGCAAAAGCCTTCTTCTTAGCAGGATCCATCTGTCGGATTCCGTCTGCCAGAGCCTTCCTCTGCACTGGATCGAGATATCGGATGCCTTGCGCCAAAACTTTCTTCTGCTTTGGATTGAACTGTACGCCCGTTTCCTTGGCCAGCTGGTCCACCATCTTCATAATTTGTTCGGCGCCGGAAGATCTTGGCGCCCCGGGTGCGGCTCGTTTAGGAAGCTCGGGTCTCTTGGCCTGAGCCGTGCGTTTGCGCGCCGGATCCGTTGGTCTTTTCGGCGGTTGTTTTGCTACTTTGCCGGGCTGCCTCTTGGCCGGCGGTTTCTTTGCTGTTTCTGTGGAAGTTGGTTTCTGAGACCGAGCCGTTCTTTCCAACCGGTTGATTCTAAGCTGGACCTCCATCTCATCCCGCGCCTTGGGATTGAGTTTCAGATATTCCGCATATTCCTTTGCCGCGAGTGCAGGTTGCTTCTGGACCTCGTAGACCAGTCCCATGTTGTAATGCGCCTCGGCAAACCCGTCCTCCAGGAACACGGCCTTGGAGTAGTCTTCGAGGGCCTTGCTGTATTGCTTTTTCTTGCGGTAGATCTCTCCCCTGTTGTTGTACACATCCGCGTACTTCTTGCTGATCCGGATCGCACTGTTGTAGTCGCTTAGTGCCCGGTCGAGCTCGCCAAGGTCGTCATAGGCCATTCCCCTCCAGTTGTAGGCTTCTACTGACCGAGGGTCCTTCTTGATGACTTCGGTGTAGATCGCGATAGCCTTGCTGAGTCGGCCGGTTGTGTGCATGTCCAGACCTTCGGCCAAACGAGAACTCAGCTGGGCCCGAGCCGTTACCGAGACCAACATCAGAGCCAGCACCGCGACCAGAACCAGGCCCGACTGAGCAAGCTTGGACATCCGCTCATCATCAGCCTTTCGGGACCAACGCGCGTCGCATCCGCGGAAGAATCGGCTGGGCGCGGACTTTGATTCGTGCGTGCCTATAGCCGCGTACCGGGATCGCACACACCCCTTGCGCGCTCCGTTATTGTTTTCCCTCGTCGGAATCCTGGAAAATACCGCTTCTTTGGCTCTTGAGTTCTTCATGCCGGCTCCATTTCTTTTCAAATGAAGGACTATCCTTACTACCCAGATCACTTCAGCCCATAATTTACCAGATTTCCCAATATCAATCAAGGGTTATCGTGTCCTATAGGTAACCATTCACTTACGAGCGGCCGACGGAAACGACCACGTTCCTGCGTTTGGCGCATGGCAAGAGGGCGCACACACAGGTGCGCCCCCACCACTCTGCCCCACGACGAATCTGGGCCCAGACGTAGAGGCAGACCCCGGATCGGCGTCCGGGGCAGGCTCTATGTGTCTGCCCTCCCCGTTGCCCCCCGTAAGTGAATGCTTACTCCTATAGCAAGTGTCCAAATAGTTGTCCGATATTTCAAATCCGATTCCGACGCTCACAAAGGGGGGATTTCCCCCATAGGCGTTAGTTTCTTCATCGTCACCCCGGCGAAAGCCGGGGTCCAGGCTCTTATCAACAAGACTGATAGGGGTAGGAACCGCCGGTTGCCCGGCCGCTCCCCCCTCCGAACCG
>CAZGNL010000096.1:0-19415 GCA_964527475.1 uncultured Syntrophaceae bacterium | reverse complement strand
CTCAATCGCCCCACGCGCAGTGGCTCCCCTCCAAACCACCCCATACGTTGACCCGGAAAGGCGTGGTTCTTTCACGGGACTTTCATAGGAATGCGCGTTCAAACAAGTGATAAAAAGCACTGCTGGGCAAGCCGGCAGTGGCACCCAGGAAATCGATCTCACTCTCTTGATTGCGCATTGGTATTACGGGAGTCACCCGTGCGATTAGATTGGACGTAAAACATGCTCCGGCAACCTCATCTAAGGACCGTTTTGGTGTTGGTCAACCTGGTCATTCTCCTCCTGCCTCTAGGGGGCATAGCGTTCTTGCGCCTATATGACGTGGAATTGGTTCGACGCACCGAATCGAATTTGATCGTGCAGGGAGCGCTGTTTGCCACGGCATACAAGGATGAGTTGCTTCGACTGCTCGCTGCCGAACCTCCGGGATCTGAGGGGCGCGGCGATGTTTCTTCCTACGGTGTGCCCGTTTCAGAATCCAATTTTGTCGCGGTGGTGGACAACGCGGAGCTGGCACCGATTCTGCCCAAGCTGGACGCTGCAACGGACATCGTATGGCCCCGGGGGGCGAAGGCGGTTCCATCCTTGGCGCGGCCTGATCCCTTTGCGCAGGCTGCGGCCGAACGGATGAGACCCATGCTGGAGACCGCAAGGCGCGTCACTCTAGCCGGGATTCGAGTGCTCGATTTCCGGGGAACCGTGGTCGGCACGACCGGGGACGAGTTGGGAATGGATCTCATGTCACGCCCGGAGGTGCGTCGTTGCTTGAAGGGAGAGCATGTGAGCCTCCTCCGAGAACGGGTTTCAGACAACCCTACCCCACCGCTTGAATCCTTGAGCCGAGGAAACCGGACTCGGGTCTTTGTGGCCATGCCGGTAATCCATGATAACCGGGTACTGGGAGCGGTGGTGCTCTCTCGGACGCCTCTGGACATTGTAAAGGCGCTGTACCTGAAGCGATACCACCTGCTCGCCGCGGCCCTGGTCATCATCGCGGCGGTTGTTTTGGTTTCCGTACTCACCTCATACACTATCACCCGCCCGGTCGCCTCGTTGATCGGCCAGGCGGAGCGTGTAACCGAGGGAAAGAAGGGGGCGGCAGTCCCTTTGGACAATCCGGGCACACGCGAGGTCGCCCGGCTTTCAGCCGCGTTTGCCGGAATGGCCGTGACCTTGCAAAAACGGGCTGAGTATATCGGCGCGTTTGCCTCAAATGTTTCACACGAGTTCAAGACACCTATAGCCTCAATGAGGGGAACAGCGGAACTACTCCGTGATCACATGGACGAGATGAGCGGAGCGGACAGAGAGCGCTTCCTGAAAATGCTGGAGGATGACCTGAAACGCCTTGAAAGACTTGTGAGGCGATTGCTGGATCTGGCCCGCGCGGACCTGGTCCAGCCCGGCAACGAGAGCGCCGACGTCTTGGAGGTCGTGGAAAGTGCGGTCGCTAGATGCGCCGGAGCCTGGCCGGCCGTGACACTGGAACACGGAGATGAAACAGCAACGGTGAAGATGGCCGCAGTGACATTGGATTCTATACTGTCAAACCTACTCGACAATTGCCGACAGCACGGTGGGGAACATGTCCACGCTCATGTCGGAATCAAGATAGCGGAAACGAATGACCACCAATTCGTGGACATCACAGTCAGCGACGATGGCCCCGGCATATCCGAAAACAACATCTCAAGGGTCTTCGAGCAATTCTTTACCACATCACGAGAAAGGGGTGGTACCGGCCTGGGGCTATCCATCGTTGATGCGTTGGTGTCGGCCCACGGCGGATCGATCACCGTCGAACAGGGCAGCCCCGGGGCCAAGTTCACTGTGCGATTGCCCTGCTGCGATTGACCGTGGATACGTAACCCGGGATCGGCACACCGGTCCGCACGCAATTATTGTCTTGAGCTAGGGGCCTTCCGGAATAGGCAATCTGCGAATACCGGGAGCATGCGCAATAATCATTCCGTCATTCCGGCGCACTGCCGGGATGTCATTGCGAGCGCGGCGAAACAATCTGCTACGCGCTAAATACGGGGATTGCTTCGTCGTTTCACTTCTCGCAATGACACTCGCGACGAGAGGATCCGCCCCGCGAAACTGAGGGCTTGCCATGCGCACGTTTTCCGAGTTGTCCTCTGGTTCGTGATCTGTTATAGAATCCAATTCAGATCCCATACTCACGGGAAAGGACTCCTAAAAGAATGCGAACCCTTGCGATTCTTGCTCTCGCGGTCCTGATGGCGGCGCCTTCATTGACATATGCTCAGCAGTTGCTCAGATTGCCCAACCTGGAATCCATGAAACACATCACCACAAGGGATTCCGAACACGCGACCGACATCCCGGGCAAAGAGACGGCTATGGACTTCTATTCGGGGCCCGAAGGCCTTGTGTACACGGTGTATGCTTATAGAGGGCGGACAATAGCCTTCAGCACCCATTCCAACAGCGACCCCCAAAAGTCTTACAGGGTCTATATGGACCTGACCGGAAAAGGACTCTTTCAGCAGATCAACAGCGGCCCCTGGCAGATTCCGGCATGGGCGCGGCGATAGGGAGGCCTTAAGCGCTTTCCGCGCTTCACGACTCAGGATTTTCGGCTCGAGCGGAGCGCCACAGGGGAATACCCCCGGGGCTGAAGGTCAGTCCGGTCCGGCCCCACGCTGAATCTCGGCGGGCTTGCTTTCTCCAGTGGTCTATTGAGGCGACCTCATGCATGAAATGGGAATAGTCCAGAGCATCATGGACATCTTGGAAGAACAGGCCCGCATTCACAACGCAGGGAAGGTGGTTCGTGTGAATCTGGAGTTCGGTGTGCTCACGGCTGTTCTCCCGGACGCGATCCGCTTTGCTTTCGAGGTGTTGTCCAAGGGCACTGTGGCCGAGGAAGCTGACATCAACATCACGATAATTCCCCTCAAGAGGAAGTGCATGGACTGCAATGAAGAGCATACTACCCTGGAATACCAACCGTATTGTCCTTCGTGCTCGTCAGCGGCCCTCCAGATTCTTGAAGGCCGCGATGAGATGCGCATAGCATCCCTGGAAGTAGATGATCGGCCATGAGCGGTCGACCTGGAACCGTCCAAGTCGCTCAGACAGGTTGTCCTACGACAAGAACAGGAGAATGCCATGAGACTCAAAGGGAAAAGGGCTGCAATTCTTGCTGAGGAGATCTACAATGAGTTTGAATTGTGGATCCCCTATTACAGGCTTAAGGAAGAGGGAGTCGAAGTCACGATCGTCGGCTCCGGAACCTCAACTGTCTACCACGGCAAGTACGGCATTCCTGTGGAAGTCGACAAGGAGGCTTCCACCGTGTCGGCCGATGACTTCGATGCGGTCGTCATCCCGGGCGGATACGCGCCGGACAAGATGCGGTTGCACCCTCCTATGGTCGATCTCGTGAAGCATGCTTTCAACCGGGGAAAAGTGGTGGCCTCTATCTGTCATGGTGGCTGGATGCTCGTAAGCGCGGGTATACTCAAAGGCAAGAAGGCCACGTCCTACATCGCAATCAAGGATGACATGGTGAATGCAGGGGCAGTCTGGGAAGATGTGGAAATGATCAGAGACGGGAACCTGATCACCTCCCGGATGCCCGATGATCTGCCGGCCTTCTGCCGGACCCTGATCACGGCCATGGAAGAATCATGAGCCTCCCACTGCGCCGACAGGTACAGGACATTGCCGACTTTTGAGTCGCTGTTCCACTCTGCCGCGCTGACGCCCGTAGCATGAATACTTATTCCATAAGCGGTCAGGTGGTGCTGCCGACCGGTGCTCGCCCTGCCACAATAGTTGTGGACCCGGTGCCCGGGACTATTGTGTCCGTGGAAGATCCGCGGGTCGAGGTAAACCCTGAGTTGTGGATCTTCCCCGGTTTCATAGACATGCACGTCCATGCCCGGGAATATCCTCTTCCGGACTCCGCGGACGCGGAACAGACCGCGAGGCGGGAAGCCCAGTGCAGGAAGGAAACCTTCTCCACTGCGGGGCTGGCAGCGATCAACGGCGGCGTGACCTTATTCGGTGCGATGCCCAATGATCCGATTCCTCCGTCGGACGAACGGTCCTACTCCCTCAAGCAAGCGATTGCCGACGCTTCCGCTGTGCCGGTTGTGCTGTACGGACTTGTGACTCGGGAATCCCGGCCGTGGGAAGATGCCCCATTTAAGGTCTATCTTGACGCTGATTTCTCTGCTCTGTCGTTCTCCGATTGGACTTCTCTCGAAGAGGCTCTTTCCCGGTACCGCGGTTGTCGAGTGTTCTTTCACGCCGAAGACCCGGAAACCCTCAGGAATAGCCCAAAGGAGGGACCAAGATGGGTCACTAGGCCTCCGGAGGCGGAGATTGTTGCGGTTGAAAAAGTCCTTGAACTTTCCGCCAAGCTGGGGCTAAATTCCCACATATGTCACATTTCCACTGAGAGATCGGTGCGGCTGATCACCGAATACAACCGGGATGCCGGGCAGAGAGTCAGCTGCGAGGTCACGCCGCATCATTTGTTCTTCAGTGTGGACCACGGAAAGGTCTCTTGCGCCTTGAATGTGGAGGTGCAGGGGTCGGCGGGGCTTCTGGGGAGTAACCCCCCCTTGAGATCCGAGAGTGACCGGTTGTTTATGGTCGAGGCGCTCAGAAACGGGGAGGTGGACGTGCTCGCCTCGGATCACGCTCCACACACCCTTGACGACAAGCGCAACGGCGCGGCGGGGATGCCTCACCTGGACACGCTGGGGCCCTTTGCCGGATGGCTCATGAAGGATTGCGGATTCACGCCCATGCGCGTTGCCGAAGCTCTGGCAGTAGCCCCGGGACAGATACTCGATCCCTATATTGCGCGATCCCAGGGTAGAATAGAGGAACGCGCGGCTGCCAGCCTGACGTTGCTGGATCTATCGGGCTCTACCCTGGTCGTCAATGGGAGGATCAAGGAAAGAGGCCCTCTGAAGACGCGTTGCGGTTGGTCACCCTTTGAAGGTTTGCGGTTGCCCGGGACTGTTCGAGAGACTATTGTTCTTGGAACACGGTACCGGTCTTAGCAAACCAAGGTCGCCCGCGGCTGGGTGTGGATATTGTGGGCGAATTCTAGCTGAGCCGGCTTGGCGCTCCTGGGGCCGCGGGCTACGACAGCCGCGCCTTTTTCATGACTCGATTTCGCTATCAACCCTTGAGACGGTCAGGCCGGGCTCAGTCTCCCAGGCGGTGCTTCATGAATTTCCAGAGAAGAGACATCATCTCCATGAATGATCTGACACGTCTGGAGATCGACTACATCCTTTCCAGGGTAGACGGTATTCGCGATCATCCGGACAAGAGGAGCATGTGTCGGGACAAGGTGGCGGCCATGCTCTTTTTTGAGCCGTCCACTCGTACCCGAACGTCATTCGAAGTTGCCATGCGCAATCTCGGAGGCAAGACCGGCGGGTTCTATGACGCTCGGATCACTTCAGCGATGAAGCAGGAGTCCCTCTGGGACACGGTCAGGATGCACGATGGATATGGATTTGACATCATTGTTATTCGTCATCCTCTCAAAGGCGCTGCACGGCTTGCCGCGGAGGCCGCGGCGATCCCTGTCATAAACGCGGGGGATGGTCCGAATCAGCATCCGACTCAGACCCTGCTGGATCTATACTCGATCCAACAGACCTTGGGACGAATCGACGGCCTGAGAATCGCGATGGTAGGCGATCTGGCAAACGGTCGAACAGTCCATTCGTTGACCGAGGCCCTCCTGAAATACAGTGATTGCGAGCTGGTCTTCATATCCCCCAGAGACCTGGCCATGCCCCATTCCGTTATCGATGAATGCCGAAAGGCGTCCAAGGAACGTGGACTCAAATTCGAGGAAGGAAGCCGCATTGAGGACTACATCGGTGAAGTGGACATCCTTTACATGACCCGCATCCAGACTGAAAGGCTTGAAGATAAGACGCCGATGGCCGAGAAGTTCCGGAGTATCTACCGCCTTGAGGCGAGCATGCTCAAGGACGCCAAGCCTCACATGAAGGTCATGCATCCCCTTCCCCGTGTAACCGAGATTGCCCAGGACGTGGATGCCACTGAGCACGCGTACTATTTCGACCAGGCCCGCAACGGGCTCTTTGTTCGCGAGGCCCTCCTCGCCCTGATTCTAGGAGCGGTCCAATGAGCGACAGAACCGTCACCATTGCAAAGATCCGAAGAGGTATCGTAATCGATCACATTCCAGCCGGGAATGCCTTCCTGATCGCTCAACTCCTCGGGTTGAATACCCTGGCCCGTGAGACCGGGGACATTATCGCTATCGGCGTCAACTTCGAGTCTCCGTCCATGAAGAAGAAGGATATCATAAAGGTGGAGAACCTGGGCCTGACGCGGGATATGCTCAACGTGGTGGCGCTGATAGCTCCCCATGCTACGGTGACCCGAATCGAAGACCACAGGGTGACCGAAAAACACAAGGTTGAAATCCCCGAAGAAGTCGGTGATATCGTGGTCTGTCCCGACAGATTCTGCATAACCAACCATGAAGAAGTCCCCGGGAAATTCCTGGTTGTGGACCAGGACCCGCTCACCCTCTATTGCCACTATTGCGAGACCAAGTTTTACGGGCCGCTGATCAAGTACAAAGAAAGGACTTGATAATTCCAAAGCGTATTTCGGATGGGGGAATCAGCATGTTCCTCAATGGAAGAGCCGGTCCCGAGTAGGGGAGACGGCCATCAACCTCTCAACAGGCTCATTGATATGGTTTCATCCTTTCTGTTGGGCAATCAGCGCAGCGAAGTCTCTGGTTGAGCGGGAATTGTGATGGAGTCGGTTGACGACAGACCAACGCTACGATATACTGATTGCGGACGCAAAAACTCAGTTTCGACGGATGGCGCGCATGACTCGCGTGTCGGAGGTGAACGGAGGCGACTCAATTGGATTGTGAAGCCCAACAACCCTTCCTGTGGATGTTGAGGAATATCAAGACGCAGAGGGGAGGCTTGTCGCCACACGATTCCGGTCTGGAGTCCGGATTATTGGGAGCCGCTGGATGATGGGGCAGGAAGGGGAGATTCTCTCTGTAGTCAAGTTCACTTGCAACCACTGCGAGGAAGTTCACAGCCATTCCTTCAATCCCGAGGGCGATCTGGTCGAATTTGGCTGCGATAATCCGGAATGTTGGTATGCCCACCGCGTCTTGCCTAGGAGCGCATTCAAGGATCGAAAAACTGCAGAGGCATTCAGCCGAAGAACGCTCCCGAGCGTGGGGCCCCGCTATGTGCTTCTGACTGAATCATACTGGATACTGGCGTATCAGTACCGGAAGATCGAACCGCTTGGAGTGACCCGGCTGACCCAGCTCGTGGAACCTGAGACAATCAGCTATCTTCTCGCAGGTTTTAGTCGTACTCTAGACTCAGTACTGACGGTCATTGAGCCTGCCGGAAATGACTTTCAGCGAATAGACGCGGTAGGTTTAGAACGGCACCGCTCAGATCTGTGCTCGCGTGTCCGCGATCACCCTGAGGGAGCCAAGCGATGCAATGAGTCCATATGCTCGATCATCAAGAATCAACGCAAGGCAAAAAAGCCCTATTTTGGAAAATGCTGGGTGGGGCTCCAAAAGTATTTTGTGCAGATTCTAGTGGAAGGAAAGGTAGCCGGTGTTTTCGTGTGTGGTGACATGCAGAGAATTGAGCATCGGGAAAGTCAGGAAAGACCCATTCGCAAAGGCCTCAATCAGGTCGCGCGCGAACTGGGAGTCACGGTTCAAGCACTCGATGAGGCGGCTGGCTTTTGCCAAGATGAACCGCGGTGGTGGCGCAGCAAATTTCTAGACTCCACGGCCCGCCCGAAAACGGCACGGCCTATCAAATGGCATGATCATGAACAGCGTCGGGATCGTCAGGAATTGATAGAGAAATGCGCAGGAAATCTCCAGAGTCTTGCCGAACGAGCCTATCAATCAGAGAGAAGATCAAATGACGGGCAGTTCATTCGGGAGATTGGCGCGCTCTTCGCCACACGGAATCCGTTTGACGCCGTCCATCTGGAACCTAGTGACATCAACCAAGACGCTTTGTGGCGCCATCTTTCGTTTGTTCTGCGACGAATCACCGAGTTTCTTGAAATAGAGGAGGCCCATTATCTTGTCAGTTCAGAACGTACCCGCCGCGGCGAGAAGAGTGAAGGCCTGGTGACCAAAGCGCGCTCGACCCCTACAACCCCAGTTTTTGCTGTGGACGCAGAACGCTTTCAGGACTTGTTCGCGGCCAGGCGAAATGCTTTTTGGCCACGAGACGAGGTACGGTACCCGGAACTGCCGGCCATCGTAGAATTGATCGAGGATACGCGTGCTGGTAAGGTGTCCACCGCAGTGTTTTGTCCCATAACGCTCCACGAGCAAGGGGAAAGCTGTCTGGTTCTACTGAACCGGCGACACGGCTCCAGCGGCTTTTCGCAGGTCTTCGGGAGGTGTGTACGGAACATCGCGCGAGAAGTCTCCCATCACATCAATTACAGCCTGAGGACCCTCGGTCTTGAGGAGGAGAGAAGAAGACTCAGTCATTACATAGATGTTACGTTCCACACGCTGAATCAGAGTATGTTTGGCATCAGCACAGCGATGGAAGGTCTGGAAGATGTGTGTGACACGGATGGATTCGACGAAATTTCGATACTGGAGACGGTCGCGGACATGCGAAAAGGAGTCAAGGAATTGCAGACGCAAAGCGACTCCCTCTATGGATATGTAAACCTTGCCAAAAGCACGTATCGTTTTGACATGCCCTTTTCCCTGCAGCAATTGATCAGTCAACAGATCGAGCACTTCATATCTGCTGCGCAGGAAAGGGGAATTACCTTTGCATATGAGATTGACGCGTCCTTCCCCGACGTGTATTGGGATGAGCAGCACATTGCACTGCTCTTGGCGAACCTGATCCACAACGGCGTGAAGTACTCTCACAACAAAAAGGAGATCATTGTCCGCGCGACGTATTATCGAGTGACGGATTCCGTAGAACTGGAGGTAAACAACTTCGGGCACGGCATCCCAATTGAAGAGAACGAACAGATATTCGAGCGCGGATTTCGCTCCTCCGTCAAGGATAACCGCAGGCCGATCCCCGGGGCTGGTCTTGGGCTCTTCATGGTTTCCGAGGTAGTCAAGAAACATGGTGGAACCAGGAGCGTGTCCAGTATCCGAGCCGGCAAACAACATTCCATGAATGAGCAAATCAACTGGGAGAGCTTTAACACTACGTTTACCGTGACCTTACCGCGAAAGGTACCCTAATGGGAGACGAACCATGGTCAAGCTCCTTTATGCTGAAGATGGCCCAAACGAGCATCTCAAAGCACGTATTGAAAAAGCCGGCTATAAGGTTCTCACGGCCGTGAACGGAGATGAAGCGTATGCCAAGATTTCCGAAAAGCCTGACATTATCCTCCTCGACATCATGATGCCCCCGGGCGACAAGTATGGGGAGGAAAAAGACATAGAGCAGGGATTCAGAACAGGACTCGCATTCCTCCGTGACCTGCAAGAAGTTGCGCCAGAGATTCCCGTAGTCGTCCTGACCGCAAACCCTTCAAGGGAGGTCAGAGCCGCTGCGATGGCAGTGAACCAAGTGTGTCAATTCATACACAAGCGCGGAACAACTTCTCTGAATTTCATTCTCAAGACACTCCGAGAGGCCCTGGAGGCAGGCAATGCGCAGTGAGACGATTGCTCCTCCTGATCCCGATGTATTGCGTCAGATGTTTGGCGCATGGGATCCATGCTCAGAGGAAGAAACTGAGGATCTTTTCCGGGTTCTTGCTGAGCTTGTAAAGTGTGCCCGGTTTGCTCTTCTAGAAACTGAAAACAATGACCTGTTCTTCACGGTGAGAACTGAGGCGTTTGCGCAAGGAACTCCACTGTCATTTCGACCCTCTGACTGGTTCGTCCATAAGTGGCGCGACCCGAGCTGTGCGTACTCGACCATTCTTCCTGATTCATCAGACGAATATTGCAAGCGTGAACGTCCCCTTGGCGAATTCGATCCGTATGAACCAAATGTTGAGGTCTTGGTCTTCCCGTTCACCGTTAGTGAACGACTGTTCGTGTTGTTGGCAACGGGATCGAGGGAAGAGTGGCCTGCCCATGAAGCTCGTTTCAAGCACAGAGACATCGAGAATTTCGAGGCTCTCTGTAACCTGGTTACCCCGTGCTTGATATTGGGATCGAGCCTTCAGCGGAAAGATATTGACCTTTGGAGGGACTGTCATCGCCTTTGCAACGCGGGCGAGCCCACCGTGCTGGTCTCATTTCTGAATGGGCTCCTGAAGGAGCGCCTCAGACAAGTTTCTGCGTCATTCCAAGACGTTGATGTCATTGTGGATGCCCTGACGTTCTTGGCGAAACATCGCATACCCAGAACTGAAGCGGGCAAGGACGAAGAAGATTATTATGTGAGGTTGTTTGGGGCCTTCAGTAGCTATTTAGGCCGGATAGGGCACAAGAACAGTTTGGGTTCGGTGACTGAAGAACCCCCCCTCACTCCTCAGAAGATCATAATATCATTTCCATTCTTGCTCGCATATTTCCTCAATGTCTTTGCTTGTGAGATCGGACCGGATGGCAGGGTTTTGGCGTCATTGTCCACCAAGGAGCGGTTGGATCTGTATGAAAGACTGGCAAGAGCAATCAAGTTCTGTTTCATTGTGCGACGCGACAAGAGGGACAATGAGCGGAAGGAACTCGGCTCAGACAGTGTGTTCTATTTTTCCGACGCCCCCAAAGACAATTATGTTGGAGAAAAAACGGATTTCCCGGCCGTTATTTCATACGTGGTCTCTGAGTATGCCGCGCTCGTCGCTGACCTGCCACGAAATCTTCAGTTGGAACATCATTTGCATCAAATGGCTGTTACGCAGGCCCTTTTCTATGCCACCAAGAATCACTACCGTGACCACTTCATTCACGTGCTCGACGTATGCTTCTTTGGGTTATTCCTGATCAACCAAGCGTTTCCAGGCATGACGCTTCCTGTGGAAATCAGCGTGAGGAACTGGCTCATGGCATCACTGTTCCACGATGTAGGGCACGTCCTGGAAATCTACGATCTTGTGAAGTACGAGGCCAAGCACTTGGATTGCGAAGAAGTCACGAGTTTCCGAAAGAATATCCATGAGACGATAAATGATAGCATACGACTCCTCAACGAAAAAGTGAAAAGGCAGTTTGATGAGTTGGAGGTTTTCTTGCCTGATTCGGCCTATTGCGGACTGAACCACGGAGTTGTGAGCGCTGCCCACCTAGCTCACCTGTTGGCAAGAATACATGCGGGGAGTGGCGCTGAGACTGATCCCATCATTGCTCACAAGGACGCGCTGTGCGCAGTGGCCATGCATGATTGCGCGGATGCGCCGGTGTCACTTTCGGAGACGGGTTTGGCGGCGGTGTTGAAGATCTGTGATGAGATTCAAGATTGGGAACGTCCGAGAATTGAAGTGCTGCCATTCCGGGAGCAGATTCTGGCAGCAGTAAAATATGGGATTAGTTTCGCGCCTGATGGCGCCAGCATGCTCCGAACGATCGAGTTGGAAGCTGGAGGAAACCGGTTCACGGGTCCCCTGAGGCTGCCGCAGACAACCCGTGGAATTCCGAAGGTATCGATCACCCTGGATTACCGTGACGTTCAAGATAATGAGTTCTTCATAATCTATTCCTGGATACAGAAGTCCCACAAGCTTCAGGATCTTCATCTGGAACAGTTCATGGACCTCGAAATCACATTTATCTCCACGGCGCGTGCTCCGGAGGGTGATATGAATCGCTTCAAGATGGCACGCCGCGAGCAAAGAATATGGGATTTTGAGGATTGGATCAAGCTGGTGCGACCTTACCATTCCTACTCTGTTGACGACAAAGTTGAGCGCTTGACCGTTTCAATTCAGGCGCTTCACAACAAGCGCCCGCTTCGCGTACCTCCAACCGAGTCCCTGGCCAGATTGGTCCGGGCATGGGTCGATTGACTCGGCTGACTCTCCGCCAGAACAGACGCTCCCCAGCCTAAAACCAGGCTCACGGATCAGGCCCACCGGATAGCCCGTCTTCCGTCCTTTCACGGATTGTTTCGGGCTCTCGCCTTGCCAATGCCACGCTACCTTCTGGTCATTGCGAGGAGTGAAGCGACGAAGCAATCTCAGTTTCCGTGACAACTTTCGAGAAGTACTATGGCCCAACTTCCGCAAAGCTTTGCGCGCACCACGTCAAATAATAGGCTAGTTCCCGGCACGTCAT
Organism: uncultured Syntrophaceae bacterium; assembly: GCA_964527475.1. Lineage (GTDB taxonomy): Bacteria > Desulfobacterota > Desulfomonilia > Desulfomonilales > Desulfomonilaceae > CAZGNL01. The sequence continues at coordinate 7,144 of CAZGNL010000096.1, read as the reverse complement.
TCCGGCGAATCCCTGACTCCGATCCGGGTTCGACGGGGTGACGACGAGTGTGGACCTACATTCGGAACAATACTGCCGGCGAATCTCAGCCGTTAAAATCAGCCTTTATTCCCAGTTTCTTCATCTTTTTCCACAGAGCTTGCCTTGAAATTCCGAGCAACCTCGCTGCTTCGGCCTTCCTGCCGGCGGCCTGTCTCATGGCTTGCAGGACACGCTCCAGTTCATCCTGCCGGTCCTTGACTCCCTGGGTGCGCGGCGCGAGCCTACCCCTGTTTCCCACGATTGTTTCGGGGAGGTGCGTCTTCTCTACGGTCCCTTTTCGACAAACGACAAACGCATACTCTATGGCATTGATCAACTCTCTGACATTGCCCGGCCAATCGTACGCCAATAGCGCTTCCATAGCTTCATTGTTGATGCTGATTATGTTCTTGCCTGTTTTCAGGCGGTTCTCTTCCAGGAAATGCTCCAGAAGCAACGGCAGATCCCCAAGCCGCTGTCTCAACGGGGGCAAATGGATAGGAATCACATTGAGGCGGTAGAAAAGGTCATCCCTGAATTCCTTCCTATGAATCATTTCATTCAGGTCCTGGTGGGTAGCGGAGATGATCCGAACATCCACCTTGACCGGAGTGCTGTCTCCCACCCGCTCAAATTCCTTTTCTTGCAGCGCTCTCAGGATTTTGACTTGCATGGAAAGTGGAATATCGCCGATCTCATCGAGAAAAATGTCTCCTTTGTGGGCCTGTTCAAAACGGCCTTTTCTTGTCCGGTCCGCTCCGGTGTATGCGCCCTTTACGTGTCCGAAGAGTTCGCTCTCCAGGAGGGATTCACTCAGAGCCGCACAGTTCACTTTGACAAAAGGACCGCGCTTGCGTTTGCCCCGGCTGTGAATCGCCTCCGCGACCAGTTCCTTTCCTGTGCCGCTTTCACCGTAGATGACGATAGGCGCGTCCGATTGGGCCGCATCGGTGATCAGGTCAAAGACATCCAGCATTATCCGGGATTTGGCGATGATCCCATGAAAACGATCCTTGCCCTTGAGTGCGGAGCTGAGTCTGGCAATTTGCTCGTCTCTCATCACGATCTCACGCAAGTCCATGAGGGTTTCCACGCCTCCGGTGACATTGCCGTCTGGGTCCACCAGGACCGCGGCGTTCTTCATTGCCGGCAGGACGAGCCCGTCCTTTCTCGTGATGTTGCACTTTCGCCTCTCGATCTGTTTGGTCTTGAACAGATCGCACGTGAATCCATCGCCATCTGAATGTCTTGGTGTGCACTTATCGCAGTCCAGGATTGTACAGGGACTCCCGATCAGTTCATCCCTGGAGTATCCTGTAATTTCCTCCGTGGCCGGATTCACCGCAACGATCATTCCGTCCGCGTCAACAACTATGAGGCCGTCCATCATGGTATCAACGACGGTTTTCCAGAATCCGACAACATTGTGATGGTTCATGTCAACCTTGCCTTGGCTAAGATGTCAACGTTAACGTAAACCAGACCACCAATGTTGACGTTTGTCAACCACTTCTTCTTCAAAGTGATCCCATACCAGTAATGGACTGCGGTTTCTCACTCGCCGCGGATCCGGCATTTCTTCCGGCCTGTACCTGTTTTGACGAGTTCTGTTTCCGGACCATGGGTCCACCGCAGTACTTGGCACAAAGATTGCTCCAGTAAACTGTCGGATTCTTGGCCCATAGGGTTTGTCACAAAATAAACCTTGCAACAGATTGCTGTGGCATTTGTAGGGGCAGACCTGCGTGTCTGCCCCAATGCAGGGATGCATACGCGGAAAGGGCGGACACATAGGTCCGCCCCTACAGGAGAATGCCAACGTTATTTCGTGACAAGCCCATAGATATCAGGGAGTAAAGATCTTGAGTGGAACGGACTTGGCTGAACCGAGCGCGGCAAAGGTAGTCGATGCACGCAATATGGCCTGTCCGGGCACACTGCTGGAAACGAAAAGGGGCATCGCGGGAGTCAAACCGGGTGAGATTTTGGAAGTGCTTTCCAACGATCCCGAGGCAAGGACCGATATCCGCGCCTGGGCCGACAAGGCGGGCCATGAGTACCTGGGGTACGTGGAAGCCGATGGTCATGATCGGTTCTTTGTTACGAGAAAGGTAATGGTTCACCGGGCTTGACGCGGGTTTCAATGGAGATTATCCGCCCGTTGGTGCTGTTGTAATCACGGGTAAAACTAAAGAAGGAGGCCCATATGAGAAGTAGGATCTTGATTCTGCCGGCGCTGATCGCGGTACTTGTCGCATGGTCAATGGCCGGGAGTGTCTTGGCAGCGGACAAACTGCCGTCTAAATCGGCCAAGGCTTGCTTGAAGTGTCACAAGTATGACAAGGAAACAGGCATTTTTGCCGGCCGGATTGTCAATATCTCCAATAAGGCGAAGACAATCCAGATCAGAGTCGGCACGGGTACGGAAGTGCTCTACTTTGACGACGGCACCGGAGTTGAAAATGTGTCGGCAGTGAAGAAGATCAAGAAGAATCAGGCTACCAAGATCGCTTACTACGTCAAGAAAGGCAAAAATTTTGCCAAGAAGGTCGTGGTCAAGAAGGGGCTTGATGTTCCCAAGGAAAAACTGGCATCGGTTCAGGAGGTTGCCAAGCTGGTCGCATTAGGGCCGGAAAAAGGGAATTACATCTTGGTCGACAGCCGCCCCCCTGGTCGTTACAACGAGGGTCACATTCCAACCGCCAAGGTGATCCCGTTCTTCGCGTTTGACAAAATGAAGGACAAAGTGCTGCCCAAAAACAAGGAAACGCTGCAGATCTATTACTGCGGCGGCTTTGCCTGAGTGCTCAGCCCATTATCCGCCAGGAAGGCGGAAAAGGCCGGTTATAAGAACGCAAAAGTCTTTCACGCAGGCATCCCCGCCTGGAAAAAGGCAGGCCACGTTTTGGTGTCCAATATTGCTCAGATAAGCTATCTCAACAAGATAAAAGGTTCATATGTGCTTCTTGATCTCAGATCTCAAGACCGGATCAAGAAGGGACACATCCCCAACGCGGTTGCTGCCGCGGACGGCAAGTTGGCGACCTTGAAAGCTCAGTTCCCCAAGTACAAGAAGGCGGCCGTCATTCTCTACAACGAGGACGGCAACCTCGCCTCGGCTAAAGCCGCGTACAAGGCTGTTGCGGGATGGGGCTACAAGCATGTGAGCATCCTTCAAGGAGGCTTTGCAGGGTGGAAAGAGGCAAACAAAGAAGTAGCCACAGGCCCGGCCGCGTCCAAGATAAGCTACACTCGCAAGCTGTTCCCGGGCGAGATTGATTACGAGGACTTCAAGACCCTGGTCAGCAAGCCATCCAAGGAGTATCTGATCATCGACACACGCTCCGCGGACGAATTCCATGCTTGCGGACTGCCCTACGCGTTCAACGTCCCACTGGAGCTACTGGAATCGCGTCTCAATCAGCTTCCAAAGGACATGACTCTAGTTATCCATTGCAGCACCGGAGTTCGCGCTGAAATGGCGTACAACATCCTGGCCAAGGCCGGACTCAAGTCCAAGTACTTGAAGGATGTGGTAAAAATGGACAGGCTGGATGCCGCCACTTGCGAGCTCAAGTAACGCTTCACACGTGGGGATGGGCCGCCGAAGACGGCCCATCCCACCCGCTTCATACCATTTCGCTAAGATTATCCTAATCCGGGTTTGCGCGAGAGAGGTCTGTGTCAACAAGCAGTCCGTGGCTTCGCCTCGGACACACGCATTAGGAGCGCGCTTGCTGCGCCTGGATGCTCGAAGGGGGAGACCATCTCCCCCTTCGAGCATCCCCCATCGTAGGCCCCGAGATTTTACTTGTAAAATGGCGAAGCGGTATCAGTTGCCACCGCCGCCCGGCGGCTCAGATGCAGACTTTCGAGCAGCCACCATGAGGTCTGACGCGAGGTAGGGGAATCGCGATGCCAATGTCGTCATCAGGCTGCGAGACCACGAGAAATGTTCGAGTCGGTTCATGAGGCGTACCCGGCCGCGAAACAGCCGAAACCCGGAAGTCTCAACGATCCGGAAGTTGGCGGATCGTATGTGTTGGGTCATGGACCCAAATGAATAGTATGTGATGCGCCCGGCCCTGGTAGCCTCTTTCCATTCAGACTGGGTATCAAGGGAGATGGAATCGCTTTCCTGATAGATCTTTCGCGACCATTTCTTGAGCAGAGCGAATGTCCCCGGGGTCCAGGAAATGGGGTTGTATATGAACGCCATGCCGCCCCGGCTGAGCACTCTATGGAATTCTGCGAGCATTTTGAGCGCGTTGGGCAGATACATGAGCACCTCGTTGCACACGACAATGTCGAAGAACTCGTCCCGGCAAGGCAATCCGTCAACCAGATTCACCTGAAACAGATTCTCATAAGTCTGCTTTCCCGCTGCTTGGGTCAGTTGGTGCTCCCAGAGATCCACCCCGAACCACCGGCATCCGTCAAGCCCATTGCAGAAGGAAGCCAGGTTACCGGGGCCGCAACCCACGTCTAATACTCGGAGGTCCCTGTTGGAGCGCGCTCGTTCATTCAAGAGGGCTTGCTTCAGGTAGGGGAAGTGCGCGAATTTGAGACGCTGCTCCATCGCGCGATGCAGCAGGTTGTGATCAGGGGCTGATTCATTTCTTTTCATGCGCGTTCTCGCAAATGTAGGTAGAGACAACATATCAAGTCTTGTCCAAAGACTCCAGGGGGCCGGCCTCCAATTCTTCCGTTGCTGAATGATTTTCCGTTTGTGAAGCTCTTCAGTCATTCGGAGTTAACTCGCAAGATGTGATTGCGAGCGCAGCGAAGGAATCTCGTGCGCAGCCGATATTGGGATTGCTTCGTCGTTTCACTCTTCGCAATGACACGCTCAATGAGAGATCCGCCCCCTGGGACTGAAGCCTTACTCGTTTGTGAACCTTGGAATTGGCTTGAATCGCGTTGCATGCTAAGATGGTTATGAATGAGTTCCGTATCTCCGGCAAATCACCGGGGGTAATTGATCAGCCTATCAGGAGAGAATCATGGGAATCTGGGATTTTGTCAAAGACGAGCTTATTGACGTAATCGAATGGCTGGACGATTCCGGGGACACCTTGGTTTGGCGTTTCCCGGACCAGGACCACGAAATCAAGATGGGCGCCAAGCTTACGGTGCGAGAAGGGCAAACAGCGGTCTTTGTGAATGAAGGTCAAATTGCGGACGTATTTGCGCCCGGGCTCTACAGCCTCTCAACTCAGAATATGCCCGTGATGACGACCCTGCAATCGTGGAAACACGGATTCCAGTCTCCGTTCAAGGCAGAGGTCTATTATGTGAGCACGCGGAATTTTCTGGATCTCAAATGGGGAACCCAGAACCCGATCATGATGCGTGACGCGGATTTCGGAGTAGTGCGGCTCCGGGCCTTCGGGACTTACGGGATCAGGGTGACCGATCCGGAAGTCTTTTTGAAAGAAGTTGTGGGAACCGAGGGGCATTTCACCACAGATGAGATCGAGGGACAGCTCAAGAGCATGCTCGTCAATTCATTCACCGGCATGCTGGGAAAATCCAAGATCGCCGCCCTGGATCTTGCCGCAAATTACCGAACCATCGGTGACCAGGCCATTGAGGAGATGCAACCCGAGTTCCAGGGCTATGGGCTTTCCCTGACCCGTCTTGTCATAGAGAACATATCCGTGCCTCCTGAAGTGGAAAAGATGATGGATGCGCGAGCCCAGATGGGAGTTGTGGGAGACATGGGGCGGTACACACAGTTCCAGACTGCTCAGGCGATCCCCGAGGCTGCGAAAGCAGGCGGCGCGGGCGAGTTCATGGGAATGGGCGCGGGCATTGCAATGGGCCAACAGATGGCCACAGTCATGGCTGCCGGCCTCACAGGGCCACAGGCGCAGCCTCAACCAGCGGCCGCACCCCCTGCCGCGGCGGCTGTGGCTGGGAAATTCTGTTCCGGGTGCGGAAAACCGACCCCGCCGCAGGCCAAGTTCTGTCCGGAATGCGGGGCCACACTCAAAGGGGACTGCCCCAATTGTGGCAAGCCCACTGCCACTGACGCAACATTTTGCCAGGACTGCGGACACAAGCTCAAATAGAAGTGGTTGCAAAACCTGGAAGAGTTTGACGACGCGATCTGACGGGATCCGCTTGGGGCCAACATCTCCGAGTGTGACGGGAACATCCTCGCATATTCCGGTTAGCGAAAACCTCACCGCGGAGAACCATAGCGCCGCAACATGGGGGGGTGCAACCGCCTCCAGATTCGGCATTGCGAGAGTTCAATCCCCAATTCTGATTGCCTACAAGGGCGGGCCATTCAAGAACGACTGGAGGGGGCAGTCATCGCAGGTCGGCTTTGGCTTGCAGTAATGGTGCCCCACAGCCACGATTTGGGCGTGGAAATCATTATACAGAGCCGTATCGGGCTGCAATAGATCGTGGAACATCTGTTGCGCTGAATAATAGTCAACGCCTTTATCCACCAACCCATGACGCTCAAGTATTCTCCGGGTGTATGCGTCCACCACAAAAATGGGCTTCCGGGCCCCGTAGAGTATGATGCTGTCCGCGGTCTCCGGCCCTACCCCGTTGATAGAGAGGAGTTCCTCCCTGATAGACTCGATTGTGGATGAAAACAAGGAGCCCGTATCAGCTCCGTGACGCTCCACAACGTGATCCACGAAGTTTCTCAAACGCCGGGCCTTTACATTGTAATAGCCTGCCGGACGTATGATCTGAGCCAACTCATCGTGAGACATGCGGTAAATCTTCATGAGATCCAGAGCGGATGCGGCCCTGAGATTATCCATTGCTTTTTCTACGTTTTTCCAGGATGTGTTCTGGGTGAGCACTGCTCCAACACAGACTTCCAGGGGGGAATCACCCGGCCACCAGGCGCGGTGGCCGAACCTGGAACGCATCGCGTCATAGTATTTCATGAGCAGTTCCGTGCTGGGCGGTATCTTGTTCATGGGGATCCTGGTCAGCGCAAGAGATTCCTGACACGAGCCTTGGACGACTCTACTTTCTTGAAACACAGCCGGTCTCACATCAGAGATGAGCCGTAACCGTTCAGCGTGAACCGTACAGGCTCCCGGAATTACGTATGGGGGAGGTTTGGAGGGGGAGCTACTGGGCGTAGGGC
>CAZGNL010000095.1:0-19667 GCA_964527475.1 uncultured Syntrophaceae bacterium | reverse complement strand
CCCCACGCGCAGTGGCTCCCCTCCAAACCACCCCATACGTTGACCCGGAAAGGGGGGTGGTTCTTTTACGGGACTTTCAGGTAAACGATTCTGCGGGACAGGGAAATGTTCGTGCCCCTATCGGCTGGTGGACTGTTATGAACACCCTCACTCCAACCCTCTCCCGGAGGGAGAGGGAGCAAGCGGATTTGCCCCATTCACCAATGGCAAGGTACTTATGAAACGGCATACCAGGATTCTGTCCGTGACGATTATCGTCCTGGCGGGGATGTCTCTAAACGGATGCCTCACAAGGTCCGGCGGGCCGACGCTTCCGTATGTGAAGCCCGCGCAGTCGGTTCCCAGTGTGGACACGGCGCGTGTTCACCTGGCATCTCGTATGGAGGACCTGGAAACCGAGATGCGGCGTCTCACAGGGATGATGGAGAGCCTCCAAGCCTCGGGCGGCAGCAAACAGGCTATCGCAGACTTGCAGAAGAGAGTCGTGTTTATCGAACGTCAGCTGGGAATCGAGCCACCAAGGGCAGAAACAGGGCAGCGAATCCCCGACCAAGTTTCCCGAGCGCCGCACACGGAGTCGCAGGCTCCCTCCCCACAATCGGCCCAAAGAGGACAAGAAACGCAGGACGCCGCGGCTGTGGAGATCCGGGACACCCCGCTGCCTGATGATGAAAAAGCCTACAGGCAGGCTTACGAATTGTTCAGGAAGGGTTCCCTGGCAGAGTCCATTGGGCTGTTCAAGCAATTCCTGAAGAAATTCCCAAATAGTCGTCTCGCGCCGAACGCCGTATATTCCATCGGAGAAGCGCTTTTCAGCAAAGGGCGATACGACGAAGCTGTCCTTCAGTTCGACCGTGTAATCAAGGAATTCCCCGGATCAAACAAAGTGGTTACCGCGCTGCTCAAACAAGGGCAGGCCTTTCAAAAGATGGGAGACAATCGCTCAGCACGAATAATCCTTGAGAAGCTGGTCAAAGAGTATCCACACACGGCTCAGGCCCGAATGGCCAGAAACGCACTCAAATCTTTGCCTGCCAAATAGCCTCGATATGGTTTTGGGTCTTGGAACGACAAGATTCCAGGGCCTGCGCCGGACGAGGAAGCCAGCCCCGAACCCATTTCCGACAAAAGTATTCCATGCACACGGACGCTGCACGTTGCGGCCATGGCATTCGCTGGAAAACCCATCTTTCCCGCGGCCATCGGGTAGGAGTGTACGTAAAGCGCGGTCAGCGATCTGCGTCCCGGCACGCGCCCGGTGGTTCGTATGCGTCCGGAATCAGCGGTAGGCCGGCTGTCTCGCGGCAGATGGATACGGTTGGCTTTGTGGCAGGCCTTGATACCTGGTCTGACCCTGATACTGAGGTTGCACCTGATTCCTCGGCTGACCCTGGTATGCGGGTCGGCCCTGATACGTCGGAACGGCTCCCTGATACTGGGGCGCCGGCGCTGGTTGTTGATAGGCCTGACCAGGCGCCTGAGGGGCGGCGGGCTGAGCGCTCTGTCCGGGCTGCTGATAGTACTGTTGTCTGTACTGACCTTGGGTGGCCTGCTGAGGATAGTGAGCAGACTGTGGCGCATATTGGGGCCTGCTCTGGGCCGCATTGGGGTAATAATTGGAGGTTGCTCTCTGCTGCCCGCCGTATGCCGCGGCAGGGGCCTGCCGGCCCGGCATCTGGGGTGACGGCGAGTAATACGGATTGAACGTGTACGCGGGATTCCCGCTCCACCACGCGCGAAGGTCCCCAATCGATGAATTGCCTATCGCGTCTTTTGATGAGCCTCCGAGCAGGTAATCAAGAAAAGCGTGACTGGGAACTGCCAACGCCATGAGGAACAGGAGGATTAAGAGTATACGTGCATTCTTCATTGTCAATTCTCCTCCGTTTCCGGTAAAGGTTCATACTTGGAATACTATTGCCTAATAATGATACATCTAACAGCAAAATAAGTCAACGATTCAATCATGATGGCGCTGCGCAGCGGCCCTGGGACCATCGCGAGATTTTCATGGGAATGCGCGATCAAAAGAGGAACATGGGCCCCCCCTCAATCTTGCTCCTTTGAAAGCACTTTCGCATGAAAGTCCCGTGGAAAAAGCCACCCCTTTCCGGTTCAACGTATGGGGTGGTTTGGAGGGGAGCCGCTCCGCGTGGGGCGAATGAGCGGGTCCCGGATAGCTTGCGTGAAATGACCGCTACCGGTAACATGACGTTGAAATGCCTGCCCGGCTAGGGCCTCCCCTCCAAAGATGACTGGATTCTTAAGGTATGTACACAGCCGCTAACCTCATCCGGGGCGAAGCCACGGACAAGCTACCCCAAGAATTTCGTAGTTCGTTGTCCCTTATTAGGGGTAGTGGTTGGTATGAGGTAGCGGCCATAGCCTGAAGAAGACAAGTGGTCTTGAGAAAGAGTGTAGGTGGCTCAAGTAAGCAGTAACCGTTCACGGGGACGAGCCAACCCCCCGAAATCACGACGCCCGATGTTTGGTCTTTCAGGTTGTGCCTCGTGGCCTCAGGCCTTTATCGCCATCGCGATGAACGCTTACAGTAAGCGGTATTTTGGCAGGTGTGAGAATCGAGAGACGGTTTGGGCCGTACCGCGGCGACTCTGAGGGAGCGACATTGAACCAGGCAAGGGGTCTCTGATTGCCCTATCAGCGCCGAGCAGTCGCACGATTCCGGTTGATTGTGGGGCGCATTGCCTGGAGTTTGTTCAAGTCAAGGACCCGGGCTTGAGTTACCTGCGCGAACCTGGTCCTCAGGGGAGATACAACTCTACGCAGGGTCTTGATCATTCGCACTTTGCGGGGGTTCCGGTGTTTGCCGTTGATGAGAATCTGAAAATCCAGGTGCGGGCCCGTGGAAAGACCGGTGGATCCGACCAACCCGATTGTCTGACGTTGTTTGACGCGTTGCCCCTTTTTGACAAAGCGGCGGCTCAAATGTCCGTACCGGGTTTCGTACCCGTTCCTATGGCGAATGCGAATATAGTTGCCGTACCCTCTTTGCCATCCGGAGAAGACGACAGTTCCTCTGGCTACGGACCATACGGGAGTACCCTTGGGGGCGCCGTAGTCGACACCCTTGTGGCGACGCCACCGCTTCAGAATAGGGTGAAAACGCCTACCATACCGGGATGTTACCCTAAGCTTTTTGAGCGGCGTCCGCAGCAAATCCTTTTCCAGTTGCACACCTTTTTCATTGTAGTATTTGCCGCTGAACAGCACGGCTGTCTTTCTTAGGGTTTTCTTGCCATCATAGACCGCGTACAAAATTCGGCCGTATCCGGAGGGCCGGTCGTCAGCGTATCTTCTTTCAAAGAGTACCTGGCAGGTATCACCGTTCCTGGGCTCCATATGGAAGTCGATGTCCCAGCGAAAGACGTTGGTTAGCTTGTCAGCCAGCTCATCGCTTTCCCCAGCGCCCAAGACGGAGTCTGTCAGCGTATTCTTCAGTCTGAATGCCATTGTTTCTATCTTGAAATCAAGGACAACCTCTTCCTTCCAGCACTTGACGGAATTGTCCTTGGCTATTGCGTGAAAAACGTAAGCCGGGTCCAACTCTACGATGGCTCTCAGAAAACGGCCCCGGCTGTCGGTGGTTATTCGGAAATATCTTTCGGGTTTGAGTTCCGTGTCCATACCGAAGGGCTTGCGAAGACTCGACTGGATCACGGACGCCAGGCCGGACGCTACCTTGATAGCCGAGGCCTCTTCCTCGATATTGGCAGTCAGCAAAGAACGGAGCGTATCGCCCTGCCCGGTGAGTTCCGCGATTTCAACGGATCCCGCGGATGGCAGGGGAGCATGCGCGGCTAATGGGGTTCCGGCAACAGGATCAGGGGTCGCTTTCCGCTCAGAGTCCGCCAAGGGGGATGGAACACTGTGACTCCCGCCGATGTGCCCGGCGATCACCGGCACAAAACATATGTACCCGGCTACGGACAACCCGACAAACAGGGCCACTGTGAGAGCCAATCTATGCCTTGGTGCGCCGTACCTGATTCTCGTATTTTGTTTCAAATAGCGCCGACTTACTCGCACAACAAATCTCCATGCCTCCTGGGTTCTCAAAATTAGCATTGATTGCACAGTCAGTCAACTCCAAAGTGGCATAAGTCGTGAGCCTTCACTCACAACGGGCAGATTTCCTCATCGAGCATCTCATTTCGAGGAGTGACACGACGAAGCAATCCCCATATTCAGCGCGCAGGAGATTGCTTCGCTGCGCTCGCAATGACATCTTGCACCGCCACCCGAATGACTGAATGATTGCCATACGTCGCAACCCGACCGCGGCGGAACATTATCGTGTGAGGAACATTTTGCCCTTGGAGGTGTCATTGAACATTATCAGCATAGGTCTTTCGTAAAAAACGGAAACCTCAGGAAATGGGGCGTGAACGGCCGCTGCCGACAGGTCGCGGGCCGGAAGCGAGGGAGGTTGCCATGATAGTGGATCGGGATAGCTGGCTGGACGAATACGCGGTGACCTGTAGGGTTTTCAAAGGACGTTGGAGCATGCGCCATTGCGTCAAAATGTACAGTGATATCAGGGACCTGAAGATCCGGATGTCTTCTCGGCTGAAGGGAAAGGTCGCGCGTTACGAGTCCGCTTACAATCCTTGCGCGCATTGCGAGGTGATGACCCGGTACCTCAACTCACAGAGTGAAGACCTGGAACATTATGACCAGACCGCCAACTCTCATCACCATGGGGCCTGGGCGGTGTAAACGGTACCGGTCGGCTCCGCCCGTGGTCAAGGACGGTCCGTGAAAGGCTGCGAATGCCGCGTCACCCCCCCGCCCATTCTGCCGCTCCAACCTATTCCAGTCCCTGTACGATTTCTCGATTCAATGCTCGTTCAATTTCGTTGACGCTGCTCCAACGTTTGTCGGGCCTTTTCTCAAGGCATCCCAGCACCACCTTTTCCAATGAAGTTGGGACCGTCGGCCGTATGAGCCGGGGAGGGGCTGGGAAAACCTTGTCATGCTGGTATTTGTAGTCGTCGCGTGAAGAGCCTTCAAACGGGTGTTCACCGCTCACCATGTAGTAGAGCACAACACCCAGTGAATAAATGTCAGCAGATCTTTCAAGGGTTCCGGCGGTCTTGGATCTGAAGAACTCAGGCGGCATATAAGCGGGATTCATTCCGGGATCCTTCCATCGTGGTTGCCGGGCCGCGGTGAGGTTTCTGAACAATTGACTGTATCCCAGACCCGCGATACAGCATGTCTTCAGGTCTTTGGAGACAAAAACCTGAGAGGGCTGCAGATGAAGGTGAAAGGTTCTCCGTATCTTTCCGTCCCGACCCATATGATTGTGCGCAAAGCTCAAGCCGCCGACTATTTTTCGGGCCAGGTCGATCATGATCTCAAGATCAATGTTTTCCTTTGATTCCAGGACTTGTTCCAGGGTCTGAGGAAGACAGGGATAAATCAAGCCTATTCTGCCGGCCCCATCCTTTGCCATTTCGTCAAGACAAAGGATGTTGTCGTGAAGCATGCTGAAGCCGAGTTCGCTGATTCCTTTCACGAAATCCTCGCGAATCGACGCCTTCAAGATCTTATCATCCAGGACCCTCATCAATACTTTCTTGCCTGTATTGGCCTCACTGCCCGCATGCCAATCACCCCAGCCGTCGGTGAACAGAACCTCATCGGTTCCGTATGCCAGGCCTCCGGCATCCGGCCAGAAAAGATCCGCGGTGTCGGGAGCCGGCCTGCCCCCGCCCTTTTCATGACTTGAGACAAAGGTCGTCACAGGATGGGATTCGTTCTCCGACGCGACCTGATAAGCGGTGTCCACGACTTGTTCCTGGACAAGGGGCTCCACCGGGGGCTCATGGTCAACCTTCTTCTCGCCCGCGGCTTCCTTTTGAGGCACGACCTCATCAATGGCCGACTCAAAAAGAACCATTTCATCCGAGGTCTTGTCGCGGATCTCGGGCTTTTTCTCCGCCGGCTTCAGGTCTTGCTCGATTCGGTCTTTTTTTTTTGGGGAAGATGTCGTTTGGGGCCCCGCCTCGGCGCCGAAGTCTGCTTTGGGGGGCGATTTTGAACGGCTTGCGGACGGTGACTCTGCCCTGCGAGCCCCGGTGGTGATCTCGGAGCCCCCCGGGAGCGATTCTAAGTAGCTCCCAATATCGCGGTCACCGGGATTTTCCGCCAATGCCTTCTCAAGGACCTGCCTACATAAGTCGCCCGTAACTTTGTTTCGCGCGAGTTCTTTCGCGGTCACGGTTAAGACCATTCCCTGAGCTTCTTTCACTACAGGTTCGAGAAGCTCATTCTCCACGGCCACCTTGGCGGCCCTTTGGGCGGTTTTTTCGTCGTCCGGCTGGATGTCGCAGACCGCGAGTAAGTTGTCCAGGCTTTTTTCCAGTTCACCTCTGCCTGCGTAGGCATGCGCGAGGGCCTTTCGGACGGGCACACTCCTCGGTTCGTACCTGACGAGCCTTTCGAACAGCGCTACGCTCCTGTCGTCATGGGCCCCCCGTTTCATCATTTTCTTTAAAATCTTGGCGTTTAACTCACGGTTGCCTTCCTGAATGGTCTGCTCAAAAAGGTTGTTGTCTATGACACATTGAGCGAGCTCTCCGAGATAGTCGTGGTTGACGCCGTCGACCTGGTGAAGAAGACGGAGTTTTTTCATGTACTTCTCAAGATCGCCTCTTGTGAGGTAAACGGTTCGGAGCATCTTGTTTATTCCGACAGCGGTAGGCTGAAATTCGAGGACCTTTTCGTACACCGCCACCGCGTCCGGATTAACTTCGGAATTCGCCAGATAGATCTGAGCTATCTTCTTGATAATGGCCGGATTACCGCCTGCCAGCGCATCCGCAATAAGGGAATTCTCCACGTAGATGCGTGCGGCCTCCTCGACGTATTCGGTCTTTGTATCCTTATCGAGCTGATCGAGCACGGTCAGCTCGCTGACCGCGTTCCTAAAGTCGCCTTCGGCATTGTAAATGTCAGCCAAAATCCGGTGGAACCGCAGATCCGTTCGATCATATTGGAGACATTTCACAAATATTCTCTTGGCCTCCGGGGTCACGATCCTTTCTTCGAGGAATTCCTCAGCTATGACCGTTATGAGAGGTTTGTTGTCCAATTCCACTGCCAGATCGGTCTCCTCTTCAGTGATCAAGAAGCGCCCGGCCCCTGAGACGAGTTCAGGTCCTTGGTCACCAAGCTCCATTAACTCTCGGACATGTTTAAGGAATTTCCTAGGGTCTTTCAAGCTGCGGTAGATTTCAACGAGCCTATTGTGGATGTCCAGGCGCCTGTTCTTATCCGTCTCATGAGTGAGCAGCTGTTCATAAACTGATGCGGCCGACGCTTCTTCCCCCACAGCCATCATCAGTTCCACCCCCAGCGTGTAGTCGTCAATGCTCTGGAGTCCACCCAAGGAGCGCATCTTCTCCCAGGATCCGGCGGCTTGTTCAATATCATTCATTTTCTGGAAACATACGGTGAGCCTTCGATAGACATCAGGATCGCGAACTTCGCCCCCCTGCAGTCTCAAATAGTTCTTGAATTCCGCTGCCGCCTGTTCGTAATTGCCCCCTGTAAAATCGGCCTCGGCCCGCTTTATGGACGAGGAAATAGACGCGGTGTGTTTTGCAGCGTCTCGAGTAGACTTCTTGGACCTGAAAAAAAAGAAAGCCAAGGCCCCGCCGAGGCCCCCCGTTAAGACTATGATCAAAGCCCACAGGAGGGGGGACGTTTTCCTGGCAGGCGGCGCCACCCACAACTCGGTGTGCTGCTTGGGGACAAAACCAGGTCTGTCCGTGTCGGGGAGCCGTACTTTTACGAAATCGTTCTCTTCTCCGAGCTTTTCCAGAATATCCCCGTGAAAGACCAGCCCAATCGTTTCGGCTCTATGTTTCGGCTGACTCAGAACCGACGTGGTCTGTTGATCCGGCGCCACTATCTTGACCGCCTCGGGGAACTCCGCCTGTCCGCAATGGGTTACCGGGACGAGACAAAACTGTACGAGAATACAGGCAACCAACACCCGGATCGCTTGTTCTAATGAAAACCGTCTCACAGCTATTTCCTCGTTCACGGGAAATGCACAATATTATGATTGTTATTCGACCAACTGTAGCTTACCATGAATTCCCCTTGCGGGCAAACCCATAAGACCGGAAGTTGCCGGTTGTCAACGACGGTTCGGAGTAAAGAACAAAGATGAAAACAGCGCTGACTTTTGAACAAGGGCCGATCAGGCCTCCCAGTGAGGCCGGAAGCCTCCTCATACGTATCACACGGAACTGTCCGTGGAACAGGTGTGCATTCTGCGCAACCTACAAGGGCAAGAAATTCTCTCGCAGAACCTTGGAAGAAATCAAGCAAGATGTGGACGCGGCCAAGGCCGTGCAGGACGAGATCCTGGAAATGTCCCGCAAGAGCGGCAACGGTGAAAAACTGACGCAAACGGTTCTGTCAAGGGTGATGCGGGATCCAACGCTCCCCGATTCATTTCGTTCCGTCGCACTCTGGATGGCGTCAGGGGGCGACACGGTATTTCTGCAAGACGCCAACTCCGTGATGCTCTCCACCGGGACGCTTGTCTCCATTCTCGAGTACATTCGTGAGACCTTCCCCACTGTCGAGAGAATCACCTCGTATGCTCGCGCGATCACGCTCAAGAGCAAGAGTGTCGAGGATTTCGTCCGGTTGAGAGAAGCTGGTCTCACCAGGTTGCACGTGGGGATGGAATCCGGTTCGGATAAGGTTCTGAAGTTGATCAACAAGGGCTCAAAGGCCGAACACATCATCGAAGGCGGCAAGCGCGCCGTGGCGGGAGGCGTCTCCGTGTGCCTGTACGTCATCCCCGGAATAGGCGGCGTGGAACTCAGCGAAGAGCACGCTCTTGAAACAGCCCGGGCGATCAATGCCATCGATCCGGAATTTGTGCGATTCCGGTCCCTCTATGTCAAACGTGGGACTCCGCTCGGCGATATGGTGGAAGAAGGGACCTTTGAGCCCCCGGATGAGGATTCCATAGTTCGGGAAATCAAGCGCATGGTTCAAACACTGGATGGAATCTCCACCACTCTCGTCAGCGATCATGTTCTCAACCTGCTGGAAGACGTTCAGGGGACCCTGCCTCAGGATAAGCAGCGCATCCTTGATACCATAGATCGATACCTGAATCTCCCGGAGGAGGATCGCCTTCTGTATCAGCTGGGACGCAGGGGAGCAGGTCTTAGCAGTTTGTTCGACCTGGATAACCCCGGTGTGCGCGCAAGACTGGAGGATGCAAAGCGCCAGGTTGAAAAAGAACTGCCGGGGGGGATCCCTGAGTACCTCAATGAGATCAAAGCGCGGTTCCTTTAGTAGAACTGTTGAAATAATGAAGAATAACATCAGCGCAGATCGTCACCCCGGCGAAAGCCGGGGTCCAGTAGATGGTAAGAAGACTGGATTCCGGCTTTCGCCGGAATGACGGAAAAAGAGTCCTAATTGGGGGCGAGCGGCCTAATCCAGCAGCATTGCCCCGGACCCCGTCCAAAAAAAATCCCATTTTTCGGCCGTGCGGGGCGCCATACGAAGACCTGGCCCGACACCTTCTCAAATTATTGAATCTGCGTGAATGCCCCCCGCATGAGTGAATGATTACCTGTCAACCGCGCTCTTGCTTGCGCGCTTCACGGGTCATTTCATATACCAAGCAGTGTCCGGCACATCCTTTGTCTTGTGTTCCAGCTTGTATTCTTTCACGCCGGCATCGGATTTCAACCATTCCAGGGCCTTACGGACCGTGATGTCGGTTTTTGGATCCACCTTGCGACTTCGTGACAGACGGCTCTTTTTCTTCTTCTTGGCTTCGTCGGCTTTGCGTTTTTCCTCGGCTTGCTCTTCAATTTTCGTTTTCAGGTCTACGTCGGGTTGAATACCCTTTTTCTGAATGTTGCGGCCCTTGGGGGTGTAGTAGTACGCGGTGGTGAGTCTTAGTCCGCCGCCATTGTCCAGCCGAATGATGGTCTGCACCGATGCCTTGCCGAAGGACTTACTTCCAAAGAGCAACGCCCGGTCATGGTCTTGGAGGCAACCGGCCACGATTTCCGAAGCACTGGCGCTGCCGCCGTTTATGAGCACGGCCGTCTTGAACTCGTAAAGCTTGGACGACTTACCGGCCCGGAATTCCATTTGTTGTTCTTTTACTCGGCCGTCGGTATACACAATCAAACCCTTGTCCACGAAGAGATTGGCAACCTCCACAGCCTGATCGAGCAGTCCGCCGGGGTTGTTCCTCAAATCCACGATAAGGTTTTTGATGGGTCCCTTTTTCTCGAATTCGCTTATGGCTGCACGCAAGTCTTTGGATGTGCTCTCCTGGAAATTGACGATCCTCACGTAAGGAATGTTCCCCTCCAGGGTCTGCTTCTTGATGGAATGGACATGAATAATGTCCCGAACAATCGTAAAATCCTTGAACTTGGTGAACCCTTCGCGCATGATGGTGAGGGTAACCTTGGTCCCTTTGGGACCCCTCATCTTCTTGACCGCATCCAGTAGAGAAATGTTCTTGGTGCTATCTCCATCAATCTTGACGATCTTATCGCTTGCCTTCAGTCCGACCTTGAACGCCGGCGTGTCTTCGATAGGAGAAACAATTGTAAGGATTCCGCTGTCCAGGGTGATCTCGATGCCCAGGCCCCCGAATTCGCCTTTGGTTTCCACCTGAAGCTCTTTGTACATATCCTCGGTGAGGTACGAGGAATAGGGATCGAGGGATTGCAGCATCCCGTTGATCGCTCCCTTGATGAGTTCCTTGTCGGTGGCTTCTTTCACATAGTTTTTCTTAACGATCCCCATGACCTGCCGGAAGAGCCTTAACTGGCGGTAGTCGGGAGAGCCGACCGCGTCCGAGCTGAAATCCGAAACGAGCAGGAGGCTCGGTCCAAAGATCAGCA
Organism: uncultured Syntrophaceae bacterium; assembly: GCA_964527475.1. Lineage (GTDB taxonomy): Bacteria > Desulfobacterota > Desulfomonilia > Desulfomonilales > Desulfomonilaceae > CAZGNL01. Next base: position 8,736 of record CAZGNL010000095.1, on the reverse strand, counting down.
AGATTAGAAGAGCGGTCTTGAGGAGTTTAATCGTTGACATCGGGAGATCCTCCACTGGGGAAGTTGGTCTGATTCTCATAAGGTCCGAGATGCTTAAAGACAAAGGATAGTACCATATGGCCGACTTTGTAACAAGTGGAGATATTTGACGCGCAGGGAGAAAAATGGAGACATCTGACTTTCGACTGGATCCCAGGATGATTCCGCCTGTTGTGATAGCAATGGCCGCAGGCGCCTTCTTGTTGTATGATGCGGGCTTGACTCGACAGGGACTGCTTCTTGGGCTGATCCTCAGCCCATTCTACTTTTTGGGAGCGGAAATACTGTCCAAAAGAATAGCCCTCGATTCCCAGGGCATGACCATCTCAAAGTTCCTCAGGTCCGTGCGCCTGGAGTGGTCCGCGATTGAATCAGTGGACGCGGTGAAAACCGGCGCCAAGCTGTTTCTCATCTTGCAAGCTCACCAGGCGCGGCCGGTATTCGTGACCAACAGCATTAGACACTTCGGGGAATTAAAGGACGCGATACTCGCACGGGTTCCTGAGGAACGGATCGCATCAGGCGTCCGCGAAATGCTGGACAACCCCCCCACCAAGCATGGTCCCATGATGCAAGCATGGATAGTATGCCTGGTAATGACAGGGATGGCTGTCGCCAGGATTCTGGGGTACGGCTGACGCTGACGCGGGAACCATTCAATAATTCGGGGGGCGACGGGAACGACCACGTTCCAGCATTTGACGTGTGGCAAGAGGGCGCACACACAGGTGCACGCCCTACACTCCGCCCCACGACGGGTCTGGGCCCAGGCGTAGGGGCAGACCGATGTGTCTGCCCTCACCTTCGACAGCCCCGAAACTGAATGGTTGCCCGAACGTGTGGAAAAAGACTTGACACTCTGTCGGCCGGGAGCTAATTTTCCGTGCCGACAGCATGGCCTGGAAATACAGCGGAAGTAAGATGATGAAAATCACCCCCCTCGCCAGCGGAAGCTCTGGTAACTCTTTCTTGATTCAGGCGAACAGCGCGGCTTTGCTGGTGGACGCGGGTCTCTCCGGAAAGCAGATCGTTCAACGACTGGACAAAGCAGGCGCGGACCCGGGCGCGCTCACGGCCATACTCCTGTCCCACGGTCATTCGGATCATGTGAAAGGGGTGGGTGTTCTGTCCAGGCGATTCAAGCTGCCCGTCTGGATGAATAGGGGCACCTGGAAGGCGGCATTCACACACCTGGGAAAGCTCCACAAGCTGGAAATGTTTGAAACCGGCCGAGTCTTCGATTTGGCCGGATTTCGTATCCACCCTTTCTCGGTTCCCCATGATTGTACTGATCCTGTGGGATTCCGAATCACAAGGGGATCAACGAGCATGGGAATAGCCACCGACCTGGGCACCGCCACCGGACTGGTAACCACTCTGTTGACCGGCGTGCAGGCCGTGGTCCTGGAGAGCAATCACGATCCACTGATGCTCAGAGACGGCCCGTACTCGTGGGATCTGAAGCAAAGAGTTCGAGGACGCCTGGGACACCTCTCCAACCCCGATAGCGCACGACTGTTACAACGCATAGTCTCAGACGAGCTCAAAGCCGTCATACTGGCACATATGTCCGAGACCAATAACCGAGCGGAGCTTGCCCTGAATTGCGCTCGGGACTCGCTCCAGGATTTCCTGGAAAACCACGGCGCACTCATGTGCGCCACCCAAGACGAGATCGGACCCACAGTGGAGTTGTGACACACCACCCCGCCGGTCCAGCGAAAGAACGCCATTCCCGTCAAAAAGGGAAACTGGAACCCATTGCACATGATCCCTTGAAAGCGCCCATGTACCCCGTCATTCCTGTGAACTCTTGCCTTCCGTGTTTCGTTGTGCCTCGATTTCCGGACATGAAAGCTGCTATAATGAGTTGACTTGGAAACCAGTGGATTTTAATTGGAGAGGTTTTCCATGTTTTTCTGGAAATTCCTCATGAAGCCGGTTGTGTTCCTGATCGCGTTGCTCACTTTTATTGTGTCGCTAATGGTCATAATTCGGAGCAACGAATTAGGGCTTCTCCGGGAATTCGCGGCGTTAAGACTGGTAGACCCGCTTCCAAAGGCCACAAAACTGGTGAAAGCGGGAAAAATCTGTGAGGCCCTGGAATACCTGGATCTGGCCAGAGAATACGATCACGTGAAAAAGGATCCACGGGTTGACAGATTCTACCGGGAAACCAAAGCAACAAGGAATTCTTACTCCTTTTGGGCCAAGCAATTGCTCGAAGGAGTTTGGTATGGGAAGGGTGATTGCCCCGAAGCGCTCGTATCAGCGACAGTCACGGACTTCCTGGTGATCGGTGATGTAAGGGACCTGGTCCTGGAGGAAATGAAGCGCTATAGGGGGGAAGACGCTGATGAGTTTATCGAGGCCCTGGCCGGAGTCGGCATCATTCTGACCGGCGTGACGGTGATGACCGGTGGAGGCGCGGCTCCTGCCAGGGGTTCACTGTCCGTATTGAAGATCTCCAAAAAGTTGGGTAAGTTAACTCGTCCTTTGGAAAAGAGTCTCGTAACAATCTTCCGACAAGCCAGGAAGACCGGAAACCTTAAAGGAGTTACCCGCCTATCCAGGAGCCTGTACAGACTGGCTCGAATACCTCACCTGAGGAAGCACATCTTCTTCGTTCTCAGCAAATGTCGTAACGCGAGGGAAATAGCGCGCATGGAGAAGGTGGCCGCGCGTTTCGGAAAGAAGACCGTGAAGTTCTTGAAATTGGGTGGTGACACCTCGCTCGACGTGTTTAGGAAATTCGGGAAAGACAAAGCGCTGGTCAGAGCAATGGACGCCGCGCTGCAATACGGATCGGACGGGTCCCGTCTGGTGAAGAAGACCGGGCCCACCAGGTTCATGAAATATCTCCGTATGACCAAGATCGGAGTCAGGGCTACACGAAGCGCTTACCAGGGACGATTGACCTCACTGCTCGTTAAAATCTCAGAAATGCTTCCGTTGGCGGTCCTCTACGCCGTGTGCGCGCTGAGCGGGTTGCCTGTTTTGTGGGCTCCTCTCAATCGCGCGGTCAAGTTCGGGCTCCGCCCCCGACGATTTGCCAAGGCCTCCCAATGATGCCGATCTCCATGCGTTATAGTCCCGCTCCTTGAAAACTGCGGTGTCTCTCACTTGTGTCATTGCGAGCGTAGCGAAGCAATCTGCTCTTTGGGGCTTCGAGATTGCTTCGTCATTTCACTCCTCGCAATGACATTGGCGAGGCGCAAGGTCCATGAGAAACTGGTTGAAGTCTACCGCGAACCATAGGGAGCGGGACTATAAAAAGGCCCAAGAAAGCGCAAGAATACTGAAAACGTCGCGGGCGCGGTTTGTCGGGGCGACGGGCCGTCGCCCGAAGGGAACCTACAACGTTCAAGGACAATCGGGGTTTTCGTGGGAATGCGCTTTCGAAATAAGGGTCAATCAGCCCGCGGGACCGGGCCGGCCGTCAGTGGCGCCGGAGGTCATTCAGTCATTAATTTCGAGAACTACGATAGGGATGAAACTGCCGAACGTGCCATTGTTCGGGAGCGGCAAAGGCTCGGGGTTATCAGAAGAGCCGACCCACGGGAGAGCATTCTACTGGAGGCGGCTGGCGGATTCGAACCGCCGAATAACGGTTTTGCAGACCGTCGCCTTACCACTTGGCTAAGCCGCCCCGATAAAGAGCCATTCTAGGTTATCCAGCGCCAAGATGTCAAGTGGGGAACGGGCCGGGAGTTTCCTTAAGGAAATCTGAAGAGCGAAGGATTCTGTCCAATTCTAAGCCAACGCCCCACAGCGAGACCAATAATCGAGGTAGGACCGCCAGTCACCCTGAAATCCCCAAGGACGAAAGATAATGGCCCAGGGATTTGGAGGCTGTTGCAAAACTCAATGTCGCACTCTGATCGTGGCACGATTGGCACGTCTTTCCGGGTTATGCAACAGTTTTCTATGAAAGTCTCGTGAAAGAACCACCCATTTCCGGGTCAACGCATGGGGAGGTTTGGAGGGCAATGCTGGTGACTTAAGAAAAAGCCAACCAGTCCCCGTCGGCGCCTGTAATTCCAGGCATGTAGGTTCCTATGTGTCTGCCCTCACCTTTTCAAAGCCCCCCCGAAACTGAATGGTTACCACTCGGGTAGCCTTTTGAATAGAAATCCCCGGCTCGAATGTGCTAAAAGGAAGAGCGCTGGGGCTGGCGGGTGCGTCGAGTCATGGGGTGGGAAGCTTGGCCGTGATTCCCATTGGGGATCAGGGACCAGAGCGCGTCCACAAACCAACAAGTCGAACCAGGTACCAATTTTTCGCAGAACGGAGCTAAAGGATGAAGAAATCTCTAGCAATCGTGTTTTGTCTGGCGTTTTGTGTGGCGCTGTTGGCTCTCCCTGCGACAGCTGCCGGGCCTGTCAAGATCAGATTCGGTCACATGGCGCCTCCCTTCCACGGCCAGTCCAAAGGCGTAGACGCGTTCGCGGCTTACGTCAAGGAAAAGACAAATGGTACGGTGGATATCAAAACGTTTCCCATGGGACAGCTTGGAAACGAGACATCCATGACCGAGCAGGTCCAAGCAGGGACACTGCAAATTGCCTCCATCACCACCGCAGTGCTCCAGAAGTTTGTTCCGCAGGTCGCGGTGCTTGACCTTCCCTTTGTGTTCCCGGATCGCAAAACCGCGTACGCGGTGATGGACGATCCGGAAGTCCGGAAGAAACTGTTCAGCTACATGCCTGCCAAAGGTTTCGTGGGGATCGGCTGGACCGAGAATGAGTTTCGAGATATCACCAACGTTAAGAAGCCCATCCGAAAACCCGAAGATCTCAAGGGCATCAAGATTCGTGTCATGAGGAGCCCGATTCATATTGACACGTTCAAACAGCTGGGCGCGTCGGTGATCGATCTTCCTTTCCCCCAGGTCTACAGCGCCCTTCAGAACAAGACCATTGACGCTCAGGATAATCCCCTGCTGATTTCCGTGCTGATGAAATTTACGGAATTCACCAAGCACGTCACCAAGACCGGGCACATACTTTCCCAGTGTATGGTCATTGTAAGCCCGGGTTTCTGGAAGACGCTCACCGCGAATCAGCAGAAGATCTTCAGGGAAGCGGCCAAGATCGCCACAAAGGTGAACCGCGAGGTCAACGCTGAGCTGGAACGGAAGCTCCCCAAATCGGGCATCTCCATCGAAGATTACTGCAAGAAGAACAACGTGCAGGTGATCGAGCTTACCCCGAAGGAGAGGGAAGCGTTCAAGGTCACTGTGAAGAAGGTATGGGAAAAGTACCGCGGGAAAATCGGCCCAAATCTGTTTGACTTCTTCATCGGTAAAGTCGAGGAACACTCCAAGAAGTGATGCGGTTGCCGGCGGACAGAAGAAGCGCAAGAGTTCACCGGCAACGTCCCCCCGCCCCGAGTGATTGACTGGTTGCCAATCCCGGGTAAGCATTCAGTCATTCGGGAGGCGACGGGAACGACCACGTTCTCGAGTCTAACGGATGTTAAGAGGGCGCACACACAGGTGCGCCCCTACACTCCGTCCCACAACGGGTTCGGGCCCCGACGTAGGGGCAGACCTATGTGTCTGCCCTCCCCGTTGCCCCCCGAATGACTGAATGGTTACAATCCCGGTCTGATTTTGGTTGACTTCGCGAATCCCGCTGTTAAGTTAAAAAGTTTAAGCGAACGAGAAGCCCGGTCAGTGGGCCGTGGATCGCATCCCTGAGAAGAAATCGGCAATCCGACGAAACTCTCTTCGATCATGTGAGGATCTGAGGAGTTCCATATGAATATAGGACGAGGCAGTCGACTCCAACTGATGAGAGGAAAAATCAATGGCCGTGAAGGACTACAAAGACACCCTGAATCTTCCCAAGACCAAGTTCCCCATGAGGGCAAATCTCCCCAATAAGGAACCGGAAATATTGAAACAATGGGAAGCGACCAGGATTTATGACAAGATCCGAGAAGCGAGTCAGGGTAGGGAGAAGTACATACTCCATGACGGTCCTCCGTATGCCAACGGTCACATTCATCTTGGAACCGCTCTGAACAAGATACTGAAGGACATGATAGTCAAATCCAAGTTCTTGGCCGGATATGACTCGGAATACGTGCCCGGTTGGGATTGCCACGGACTCCCTATCGAACATCAAGTAGACAAGGAGCTGGGCGCCAAGAAGCTCGAAATGAGCAGCGTGGAGATTCGGAAACGCTGCCGAGGATACGCGGAGAAGTTCATCGACATACAGCGCGACGAGTTCAAGAGACTCGGGGTGCTCGGAGACTTCGATGATCCTTACCTCACTATGAACTATCGGTACCAGGCGACGATCGTGAGGGAGTTGGGCAAGGTGTTCGCCAACGGCGCGGTGTACCGGGGCAAGAAACCCGTTTACTGGTGCGCTTCATGCGTGACCGCGCTGGCTGAGGCGGAAGTGGAGTACGTGGACTCGTCCACTCCGTCCATCTACGTTCGATTCAAGGCAAAGGACGACTTCTCTGAGAAGATACCTGAGGTCAAAGGGAAAGATGTGTCTGTGATCATCTGGACTACCACACCGTGGACCATCCCGGCAAACCTGGCCATAGCGGTCCATCCCAACGAATCGTACGCTGCGGTTGAGGTGGGGGAGCAGGTATTCATACTGGCTGAGCGGCTCGTGCCCATCAACATGGAGGCGTTCGGGATTAGTGATTACAAGATACTCGCCTCTTTTGACGGGAGCATCCTGGAGGGTCTGAAATGCCTTCACCCCCTCTATGACCGGGAATCCCGGATGATACTCGCGCGGTACGTCACTCTCGACGCGGGCACGGGCTGCGTACACACCGCGCCCGGTCATGGCCAGGAAGACTATGAGATCGGATTGCAATACAACATCGACGTGTATGCGCCCGTGGACGATCACGGAAAATTCACCGATGACGTTGATTTCTTTGCAGGCGAGTTCGTGTTTGACGCGAACGACCATGTGACGGCCAAACTGGATGAGGTAGGAGCTTTGTTGGCCTCTGAGTCCATGGAGCACAGCTATCCTCACTGTTGGCGGTGCAAGGAGCCTGTGATTTTCAGGGCCACCCATCAGTGGTTCATTTCCATGGAGAAGACCGGCATTCGCAAGAACGCTCTCGCTGCAATAGATACTGTGCAATGGATTCCCGGATGGGGACGCGATCGTATTTACGGAATGATTGAGAACCGGCCGGACTGGTGCATCTCCCGCCAGAGGAGCTGGGGAGTCCCCATAACTGCCATGCGATGCGCGGAATGTGATGGAATAGTGGCCCCCCCTGAGCTGTTCAAAAAGGCCGAGCAGCTCTTCGCGGAACACGGCGCGGATATCTGGTTCGCGTCCGAAGCGAAAGATCTCGCTCCTGAGGGTATGACCTGCCAATCATGTTCCAGCTCCGAATTGGTCAAGGAGACCGACATCCTCGACGTCTGGTTCGATTCCGGGGTCAGCTGGGCCGCGGTATGCGAGAGCAGAGAACGCCTCACATATCCTGCCGGCATGTACCTCGAAGGCAGCGACCAACATAGGGGATGGTTCCACAGCGCTCTGTTGACCTCTGTGGCAACAAGAGACAGGGCGCCGTACAAAGAAGTACTCACCCACGGCTTTGTGGTCGACGGTCAAGGGAAAAAGATGGCCAAATCCGTGGGCAACGTCATCGCGCCCCAGGAACTGATCAAAAAATACGGAGCAGACATTTTGAGATTGTGGGTGTCGGCGGAGGATTATCGTGACGACATCAGGATCTCGGATGAAATCTTGAAACGTTTGACTGAAGCTTACCGAAGAATCCGAAACACGTGCCGATTCCTGTTGGGAAATCTTGCGGATTTCGATCCTGAAAAAGACATGGTTGCAGTAGACAAAATGAGGGAGCTTGACCGATTCGCTCTGGAAACATTGAACGGGATCATCAAGCGGTGTACTACCGCGTACGAACAATATGAATTCCACACGGTGTTTCACACTCTCCACAATTATTGCACTGTTGAACTGTCTTCTTTGTACCTGGACATCTTGAAAGATGCGTTGTACTGCGAAAAGACGGACGGCCCCATTCGTCGCTCCGCTCAAAGCGCGCTGCATCATATTCTTTCCGCGCTTGTGAAGCTTATGTCGCCGATCCTGGCCTTTACCGCGGAAGAGGTCTGGTCCAGGTTTGTGCAGGACGGGAACGCGCCTCCGAGCATCCATCTGGCCGCTTTTCCCGATCTGATCCCTGATTTGGGACTCACAGACGAGCAGACCGACCGATGGAAGACCATGCAGGCGCTGCGTCAACAGGTTGCCAAGGCCCTGGAAGAGGCGAGGGAAGAGAAACTGATCGGTTCCTCTTTGGAGGCCCAAGTCCTGATCGAAGCCCCGGACCCAATCGCAGACGCCATATCCAAGTCCGACCAACCAGAGGACTTCTTCATTGTGTCCCAGCTGGAGGCTAAAGCGAGCGGGCCCACGCCCGACGAGGACGAGTCCGGGGACAAACTCCCCGGCGTCACAGTCAGTGTCCGCAGGGCCCTGGGCGCTAAGTGTCCCAGATGCTGGAAGTACAGCACGGAATTCGTTCCTGTACAGGGTTACCCGGACGCGTGCCCCCGGTGCGCCCGGGTGGTCATGGAATCCTATAGTGATGCGCATTGATATTGGGTGTTAAGATCACCCTCCCCCTGCCCCTCCCGTCAAGGGAGGGGGGAGGAGTCCCCTCTCC
>CAZGNL010000094.1:0-19867 GCA_964527475.1 uncultured Syntrophaceae bacterium | reverse complement strand
GCTTATACAACAAATCAAAACCAATCGCGAGCCTTAAGTTAGCGCCTATGGGGGTCTGGGGAGGCGTTTTTTGCAAAAAACGCCTCCCCAGTCTTCACTCTTCACTCTTACCTCTTCACTCTTACCTCTTTCATGCGCTGACAGGTGGCCGGTGGTCGGCCCAGGGGCGGGCCTCCTCCATCTGTGCTGCGAGCCTGAAGAGGGTCGCTTCGTCTCCGAATCGGCCCACGAAGTGCGCACCGATGGGTAGTCCGTCCTTGTTCCAGAAGAGCGGCACAGACATCGCGGGTTGGCCTGTGGCATTGAATATGGGCGTGTACGCGGCAAACTCAGCCACAGGTTCCCAGACCTTCATAGGGTCATCCTTGGGCGCGTCAAATGTGCCTATCGGTACGGGCGGCTCGGACAGGACCGGCGTTAGCAGGACATCATAATCCACGAAGAATTTGCCGATTTCACGCGAAAGCCTCTGGAGTGTCGTTACAGCCTGAAGGTACCTGGAAGCTGTGATTTGCCGACCTTGTTCGTACAGGGCAAACGTGAGGGGCTCGAACATGGTCGCTGTGGGGGTAAAGCCGCCTATGGCCGCAATGGCGTCAATTGTGGAAGCGCACCCGGCCGTCCATAGTACGATAAAGGAATCCTTTTGGGCTTCCGGCCCGCGGGTTGTTTGTGGGGCTGCTTCCTCAACAGCGTGTCCCAGGCTTTCGCACAGGGCCGCAGCGTCCTTTACCGCGTTTGCGCAGTCCTCGTGTGGCGTGCGTCCAAAGGCCTCTCCCGTGGAAAATGCTATGCGCAGTTGTCCGGGGTCTGCTCCCACTTCCTCCAGAAATGGGCGCCGTGGCGGAGGGGCCCAGTACGGATCACCGGTATCCGGTCCTGATGTGGCGTCCAAGAGGGCCGCGCTGTCCCTTACGGAACGCGTGACTGCGTGCTCGCAGACCATTCCCGACATGATGTCCCCGAAGTCCGGGCCCAAGGGGTTGCGCGCCCTTGTGGGCTTGAGGCCGAAGAGTCCACAACAGGAAGCCGGGATCCGGATTGATCCACCTCCGTCGTTGGCATGGGCCATCGGTACCATGCCCGAGGCCACGGCAGCCGCGGAGCCGCCGGAGGATCCCCCTGTGATCCTGTCCGTGTTCCAGGGATTTCTGGTCGGACCGAAGGCCATCGGCTCAGTGGTAGGGAGCAGGCCGAACTCCGGGGTGTTGGTCTTGCCGAGGGTGATCAGACCCGCGCTCTTCAACCTCAAAGTGAGTTCGCTGTCGTGGTCGGGCACAAAGAAATCGCGCAATACAGCCGTGCCCAGGGCCATTTTCACGCCTGCGTAGAACGCCACGATATCCTTCATCAAGAACGGAACTCCGGTAAACGGCCCTTCCGGGATCCGCCCGGAAGCCGCGTCACGCGCCAGGTCGTACATAGGGGTGATCACCGCATTGAGCCGGGGATTCAGCCGCTCGATTCTTTCAATGGCCGCTTCCACGAGATCTGTGGCGCTCACTTCCTTGTCCCGGATCAACCGGGCCTGAGCAGTGGCATCGAGAAACGCAACATCATCAAGGGTGGACATAATTCAGGCCCTCCCATTACCTGGTCGAATCCTTTGCTCCTCAACATCAGTCGCCAATTAGGACGGCAACCCTTCCGACGGCCTGCGTCAATCAGGACCGGCCGAAGGTATAAGCAATAACACAGATGTCCCGAACATTCAGCGTTCTTTTCCTTCTCGTTCCCAGGCAGAGCATGGGAACGAGCCTTAATTTGTGGGTTTGTAGATTGCTTCGTCGCTTCACTCCTCGCAATGACTTCTTAGGGTGTGTCACAGACTAAACCTTGCAACAGGTTGCTGACGCAATTCTAGGGGCAGACCCCCGTTCGGGGTCTGCCCCTACAGGAGAGTGCCAACGTTATTTCGTGGCAGGCCCTTAGGGACGAACCCCCCAGCCCCGGATGACTGAGTGATTACCGGATCCTGATTTTCGTACTTGACACCCTGGGACTATATATCTAAAGTATATATAAGGGGCCCCGGAGGTAGGAATAATCATGTCAATCAAATACTGCATGTTGGGGCTGCTCCAGTACAAGAACATGCACGGCTACAAACTCAAGAAGCACATTGAGCGGAACTTCGGGTACATGTGGTCCATCAACTTCGGGCAGATCTATCCGAATCTGAAGAAAATGGAAGAAGAGGGCATGGTCCGCGTTATAGAGACCACTTCAGTCGGCCCCAATCGACCCCACAAGAAGCTCTACGCCATTACCTCCGAGGGCAAGCGTGAATTCGGCCGATGGTTGGAGAGTTCCCCTGAAAGAAATATGCTCATGCGGGACCCCTTTCTTATGCGCTTCGTTTTCTTCGGATTTGGTGACAAGCAGCGAGCCCTGGAAATAGTCGATGAGCAGATTGAACTCTATGAGAAGCAACTCAAGACCCGCAAGGAAAACTTCGAGATCCGACGCGGGCAAGGCATGTATGTCCGGCTGATCGCGGACTTGGGCGTTGAGCTCAACGAAGTATTTCTGGCCTGGCTCAAGCGGGCCCGTAGAGAGATTCTCAACGGCTCTGAAAGTCCCGCCGAATTGAAGGACGCTGTTTTCGCCGCATGAATGGAGGGTTGACGATGAAATCCCAAATGGGGGTGTCTCATGGAGTTTAACGGTTTGGCATTGGTGACCGGAGCAGCCGGTTTCATGGGGAGTCATCTAGTGGAACACCTGGCCCAAAAAGGGGTCAAGGTGAGGGCGACTTCACGGCCCCGACAGGACACTTCGTTTTTTGACAAGCTCGGAGTCGAATATGTGGGTGCTGACCTCACCAAGCCGGAGACTCTTCCGAGTCTCTTTGAGGGCGGAGTGGATAGAGTTTTCCATCTTGGGGCGATCTGCAATCTTTCCACCCGGTATGCCGATCTCTATCCCACAAACGTGTTGGGGGTCTCACATTTCACCCGACTTGCGCTTCAGGCAGGGGTCCAGCGATTTGTACACGTGACCTCGACCAGTGTTTACGGGTACTACAAAGGCGCGCGGTTTCAGGAGGACATGACCAGGGACCCACAGGACGATTACGCGCAAAGCAAAACCGACGGTGAAGACGTTGTGTTCAAGCGGATCAATGAGGGTTTGCCTGCCGTCATCGTGCGCCCGTGTACTGTATACGGCCCGAGGTGTAACGACGGAGCGGGAAAAGTCTTTTCGCGGCCCAGCGCCATTTCCGCTATCCCAGGGAGCGGCAAGCAACTGCTGTCAAATGTTCGGGCGGAAGACGTTGCCGCGTGTCTGGAATATCTTTCCGAGCAAGACTATGTGGTGGGCCAAATCTACAACATCTGTGAGGACACACATCCTACGCTCGAGGAAGCGCTGACACTGGCCGCGGAGACATACGGCACAAAGGCCCCGAAGCTCCGTCTGCCCTTGGGTATTGTGAAGGCCACAGCCCTGATCGATGGATGGGTGTCCGCGGCCAAGGGCAAGATTCCCGACCTGGAATACTACGCTGTCAAATACCTCTACGAAGACTATGTGGTGGACAACACCAAGCTGAAATCGACCGGATTCAAGCTGAGATATCCTGATTTTGCCGGATCTATGAAAGACCTTGGAGAGCGGTTCCGGGAGAGTTCCTAAGTCTTCCGTTTCATAGGTTCGGTCGCGTATTCTTGTGTCATTCTTCAATTCTTTCAAGCAAGGATGCGGTGCCCCGGGAAGACGCGGCAAGGCCGTCACTCCGGCGAACCCCGGATCGGGGCCTGTCCCGGACGACGATCCGGGATCCGGGGCAGGCCCCGGGGTCCTGAAAGCTTTAGATGATTTCAGTCGTCCCTCCGGGACTCTTTACCTCTCGTTCCCAGGCTCTGCCTGGGAATGCACACCGCGAGGCTCCGCCTCGCACTCGTGGGCCACGGCTTAGGCAACATGGATGACTTTTTACAAGATTGGCCTTTTTCTTCATCTATTTTCAGGTAAATCTTCCTTTGACTTTTTCCGGCTTAGCCGGACCGTACAGGAAAGGAGACAGTATGGGTGACATCATAGTGATTACGGGATTGGCCCAGGGAATGGGTCGTGAAGTGGCCAAGATGCTGGCCCAGGCGGGCGACACTGTTGCGGGCTTTGATGTTGACGACGAGTCTGTGGGGACTCTGCGGAAGGAACTGGAAGGAACGGCCGGCGACCATTTCCTGACCACACTGGACATAACCGACAGGCCGGGAATACTCAAATTCAGAGATCAGGTCCTGGAGAAGTACGGCAATGTGGACACTGTGCTGTCCAACGTGGGCATCGGCTTTTTCGGACCCTTCGAGGAGATCAGCCTGGAAGCCGCCCTCAAATGCCTGGAGATCAATGTGATCGGCGCGGCCGCGATCTTTCAGGCGTTTATCCCCTCGTTGAGGGCCCGGGGTCACGGGAAACTCATTGCCATGTCCTCACTGGTGGGGCAGGTCCCATTTCCCTTTGAATCGATCTACGCGGCCAGCAAATTCGCCATCGAGGGCATGGTTCAATCCATGCGATATGAGTTGGAACCTTTCGGAATTCGGCTGGGAATCATCGAGCCTGCGCAGGTTTCCACCGATTTCGCGGCCAAGATCCACAAGATCCCGCCCCAAGGTTCCCCGTATAGGGAGCGGGCTCAGAGGTTTATCACCAGAGACGAGGAGCTTATCAAGACAGCGCCGACCCCCATTCAGGCGGCCAAACGGATCGTCGGCGTCCTGAAGTGCGAGAAACCCAAGATGCACAATCAGGTGGACTTCATGAGCACCTTTTTCCTGGTGCTCAACAGGTTCTTGCCCAGGTTTCTGAGAGATATGATCTTGCTCAACCACATGGACATAAAGGTCAAGAAGCAGGCTTGACCGGCCGGGCGCCGGGCATGTTGATTCCCATGAAAGTCCCGTGGAATAAACCACCCCATCCGGGTCAGCGTATGGGGTGGTTTGGAGGGGAGCCACTGCGCGTGGGGCGATTGAGCGGGCCCCGGACAGCTTACGTGACATGACAACTGTCGGTAGCATGACGTTGAAATGCTTGCCCGGCTAGGGCTCCCCTCCAAGTCAATGCGCAGCGTGCGCGCTCTTGGCGTACCCTGTCCAAGGCGAAGCCATGGACCAGTGAACAACGCAAAAGACTTTCATGCTTCGTTGTGCCTTTCAATGAATGCAAGTCGTATAAAAGGTGATCGTCATGAAGACAAGCTCAAGGCATAGCATAGAAGCGGCAGATACTCGTGTGGGACGTGTGCGAGACCGCATTATTGTCGCTCCCCAGGAGGTCTGCATAGAACGGGCTCGCTTCCTGACTGAATCCATGTCCCGGAACTGGGACGAGCATCCCTTGACCCGAATGAGCCTGGCAGTGGAACACATCCTGAGGAACATGAGCGTCATCATACGGGAAGATGAGATCATCGTCGGGTGCAGGACCGGAAAACTCAAGGGCGCCCCCCTCTTCCCGGAAAACAAAGTTCGGTGGATCGAAGGCGATGTGGACAATTTTGACAAGCGAGTGGTGCAGCGAGCGCTGATCACCGAGGCAGAAAAGACCGAGATGAAGGAGAGCATACTCCCTTTTTGGAAGGGGAAGACTGCGGAAGAGCACTTTGAGAAAATCCTGCCCGATGATGTGGCCGAGGACATTGACAAGTACATCTTCACCTTTATGCTCGAGATTACCTATGGAATCGGCCACTTCACCATGAATCACCGCAAGGTGCTCGCCAGGGGATTGGCCGGGATTATCGCGGAGGCCCGGGAAAAGCTGTCCTCCCTTTCCCCGGTGGACAGATCAAATGAAAAGGGGCTCTTCTACGAGGCTGTGATTCGGTCTCTCCAAGCCGCGATCACCTTTGCTTGTCGGTATGCGGACTTGGCTGACCGTATGGCCGAGGAGGAACAGGACCCGGTCAGGAAAGAAGAGATCAGACGGATCGCTACAGTGTGCCGACGGGTCCCGGAGCAGCCGGCTCAGTCATTTCATGAGGCAGTGCAGAGCGTGTACTTCATCCACCTGATCTCCCAGATCGAGTCGGGTGGGAATTCCATATCTCTAGGGCGGATGGATCAGATCCTCTATCCCTATTACAGGGCGGACCTTGACCGCGGGAAGATCACGCCCGGAGAGGCAAGGGAACTGCTGTCGCTGATGTTCGTTAAGGTCAATGAGGTATGGAATGTCCTTGAGGAGGCGTACATCCCCGGCGGAGAAGGGACCGAAGGTAAGACCACCCAAAACTGCGTGGTCGGTGGGATGGACGAAAAAGGCGAGGACGCTACCAACGAGCTGAGCTATGTTGCGCTGGACGCATACGCGGACATCAGAACCGTGCAGCCGAATTTCGGTGTGCGTATCAGTTCCAAATCAAGCGATCGCTTTTTCATGAAGGCCCTGGAGTATGCGCGGGACGGGGTGCTGCTCCATTTCTTCAACGACCACACGATCGTGCAGTCGCTGGTCAACGGCGGCCACTCGCTGGAAGACGCCAGGGACTACGGAGTGGTTGGATGCCTGGAACCCAATGCCCAGGGCAAGACATTCGGGTCCACTTTCGCGGTACAGTTTAGCGGGATCAAGTGCCTGGAGTTTGCTCTGAGCAACGGCGTAGACAACATTTTCGGCTATCAATCCGGCGTTGAAACAGGTGATCCTGCGGATTTCAGGTCTTTCGACGACTTATGGAGCGCATACGACCGTCAGGTGTCCCACTTCGTAAATCAGTTCGTTAGGGGAATTGCGTGCCTGGATCAGGCGGTCGCGGAGTTGGTCCCCTCCCCTTTTGCATCGGCCATGATTGACGGACCACTTGACAAGGGAATCGACGTAACCGAGGGCGGCGCAATCTACAATTCGACCGGGGTCCAATTGATGGGCTTCTCCAATGTAGCGGACAGCCTTTTCTCAGTGAAAAGGGCCGTGTTTGAAGACAACAAGTTCAGTATCGGAGATCTGGCTTCGTGGCTGGGTGAGGACTGGATGGATGCTGAGGACAAGCAGAGCTATCTCCTTAACAAGATCCACAAGTACGGCAATGATCACGATGACGTGGATGCAATGGCCGCAAAGGTAATGGACCATTTCTGTGATGAACTCACTGAGCACCGGAACTACCGAGGAGGCGCGTTCTGGCCGGGAATATTCTCAGTGGGGTTCCATCTGGCAATGGGGGCCTTCACCGGAGCCTCAGCAGACGGCAGGAGCGCCGGAGCGGTGCTGGGCAACGGGATCACGCCCAGTAACGGCTGCGCACTGTCGGGTCCAACGGCCATAATGAACTCGGTGGCCAAGCTGCCCCTGACTCGTGTATTCAACGGCGCAAACTTGAATATGCGGTTCTCGGGCAAGCAGACAAAAGCGGACCATCTGCTGTCGCTTATGAAGACCTATTTCGAGAAGGGCGGCGTTCAGGTGCAGTTCAACATGGTGGACTCCGATGTCCTGAAAGACGCGGTGCAAGACCCCGACAAACACCGCGATCTCATCGTCCGCATCAGCGGGTATTCCGGCATATTCGTGAATCTGAGCGATATGGCTCAAGAGGAGATCATTAACCGCACCAAATACGAAGTCGGGTAGTTTCCCGTGCTCCCGGGTTCTGACTGGGAATGCATCCCGGGAGGAGCCGCCGAGGCGTGCGAAGAATAGTCCACGCCGATCCGGCAGATCTGAGAATTACACGGCATTTGCGCACTCGTGTACTGGTATTGGCGCGTGACACCACCGAACCAAGAGGACCCAAATGGATTTCACCTTCACTGACGAGCAAAACATGTTGGTCGACACCTTGCGCACCATGGGCAAGCGAGAGAAGTTCAAGGAGCTGGCCGCGCATGTGGACGCCACCGGAGAATACCCACATCACTTGGTCCCCAAGTTTGCTGAAATGGGCCTTCTGGGCATGACCCTGAACTCTGAACCGGGTGGAGGCCAACCTGCGTTGACCGCTGTGCTGGCCATCGAGGAGTTGGCCAAGTTCAGCCCTGTGATCGCAACCCCTGTGTTTGAATCCAATGTGGGCCCGATCAGGGTAATCGACATGTTCGGCACTGATGAACAGAAGAAGAGGATTATCCCCGGTGTGTGCAGCGGAGAATACAGTATGTCGGTCTGCATGACCGAACCTGAAGCAGGCTGTGACTTGACCGCTCTCCGAAGCAACCTGAAGGAAAACAATGATCACTACATTCTCAATGGTCGCAAGACGTTCACATCCGGTGGAGGCGAAGCCAGCCACTACCTGGTCTACGTGCGGTTCGGCGATGTTCCCGGTTACAAAGGGATTGGAGCGGTCATCCTGGAAAAAGGGATGCCCGGGTTCAGCTTCGGTAAACAGGAAGAATTCATGGGGCTTCGGGGCATGCCTTCCAGCGACCTGATCTTCGAGGATGTGAAGGTCCCCAGAGAGAATGTGGTGCTGGATCAGGGTGAGTTCAAAAAACTCATGCTCACCTTTGACATTGAAAGATGCGGAAACGCTTCCATGTGCCTCGGTGTCGCGGGCGGCGCTTTGGACGAATCCAAGAAATATGCCCGGGAACGCAGCGCATTCGGCCGGGCCATCTGTGAGTTTCAGGCCATTCAGTTCTTGGTCGCTGAAATGGCAATGCAAGTGGACGCGGCCCGGCTTCTTGTGTATCGGGCGGCTACCGGAGCGGGCCAGGGTCTGCCGTCCGTCTATGAGGCGTCCATGGCAAAGTGCTTTGCAAACGAGATGGTGAAGGACGTAACGGACAAGGCCATGCAGGTCTTTGGAGGGTACGGGTACAGCAAGGAATTCCCCATAGAGAGAATGTACAGGGACGGCAGGGCATGGAGCGTGGCGGGCGGCACTCTTCAGATGCTGCGAATCACAATGGCGAGCATGATCTTCGGACAAAGGTTTGATCAGCGCAAATAGCAGGGTGGGCAATTCACGACAATCCCACCGTATCAAACAAGGAGGCCAAGCAATGGGAGAGTACTACAGGGATGCCGATCATTTGTACGAGATCTACGGCTACTTCCTGGACCGTGTGCTCAGTGACGACAAAATCGGTCCCAAGATGGGCAAAGCAGGCATCATCATCAAGTTCATTTACACGGATCCGGATTGCGAGATAACCATCGACCTCAGGAATCCGGCGAAAGAAGGCTATTACGGGACCTTCTATCTGGGGCCGTGCGACCTGAAAGAGGATGTTTGGTCCAAGCAGAGCGCTGATCATTCACATCGTTTCTGGCACGGATTCGAGAACCCCATTGCCGCGGTCACCAGAGGAAAGGTCAAACAAGGTGGAAAGGTAACGGCAATGCTGAAATTGCTCCCCGTGGTCAGGCCCACCTTTAAGACGTTTCCGATCATTCTGGAGGAAATGGGTTACTCGGATCTGATTGTTAAGAAGAAATAGATCCGTGGCGGTTGGCGCAGAGTTCCCGAATAGGAAAGGCTTCAATCAGGACCTTCTGAGGAAGCAACCATGTTTGGCGGCCGTCACCAGTTATTCATGAAGCTCCCGAACCTGTCGGCCCGGAAAATGGGAGTTTTCGGGGAGGGGTCCGGGGCCACTCGGCGTGGGGCCAATGAGCCATCACCATGTGTCCGTGCTCCGAGCAAATGGAACTAGACCTCAAGGTGGCCATATCGCCCTGCGCGGAGCAGCCACTCGGCGTGGGGCCAATGAGCCATCACCATGTGTCCGTCCCCCGAGCAAATGGAACTAGACCTCAAGGTGGCTATATCGCCCTGCGCGGAGCCGTTTTCAACCACTGCCGGCAATGAGGTGGAGGTCAATATGTCCGGAAGTTTTAACAAGTTGTTGGAAATAGATCTGAGCGCGGGCACAACCAGGGTACGGGACATCGACCCGACCGACTCGAGGGCTTTTGTGGGCGGAAGCGCTCTGGCGGCTCGTCTGTTCCTTGAGACACCGGGCCCCCGGGTGGAACCGTTGTCCCCTGATAGCCCGCTCTTCATCATGACCGGCCCCCTGGTCGGGACGACCTTTCCCGGTACCTCCCGTTTTGTGTTGTGCGCCAGGTCTCCTCTGACCGGGATATGGGGTGAATCAAGCTCTGGTGGGGCCTTCGGCGCTGAGTTTAAGAAGACCGGGGTGGATGGCGCTCTGATAATCGGGAGAGCGGATCAACCCTCTTACGTGCTGATCGAAAACAGCAAAGTTTCCGTTGTTGACGCGGATCACCTGTGGGGTCGCGACACATACGACACAGTGGACGCGTTGCGCAAGAAACACTCCGGAGGCCGCGGGGTGAAGGTCCTGGCCATAGGCCCGGCCGGAGAGAACCTGGTCAAGTTCGCGTCGGTAATAAACGACAAAGCTCACCATTTCGGCCGCACCGGTATGGGGGCTGTTATGGGCAGCAAGAACCTCAAGGCGATAGTGGTCAGGGGAACCGGCAAACCGCGCATCGCGGATGAACAGACCTACAGGACTGTCAGGAAAGCCGCGGTGACCACGGTAAAGGAATCCCTGCTGTGCCAATCGTCTCAGGAAGTGGGAACCGCGGCTGCAATGGATGTTGGTATGCTGTTGGGTGATGTCCCTATAAAGAACTGGTCCGTAGGCTCGGCCGATGATATGTGCGAGGCGCTCGGAGGCCCCGCTCTGGCCGAAAACCTGGTTACAAAGAGGAAGGCTTGCTTTGCGTGTCCTATTGGTTGTAAGCCGGTGGTAGAGGTCTCGGATACCAAGTACGAGGTGCCCGAGGGCCCTGGGCCTGAGTATGAAACATGCGCGGCATTCGGCACAATGATCATGAACGACAACCTATCCGCGGTCGCGAAGGCCAATGACATCTGCAACCGCCTGGGGCTGGACACCATAACCTGCGGCGCCACCATAGCGTTCATCATGGAGGCGAGCGAAAGGGGACTATTCTCCAAGGACGATCTCGATGGTATCGACATGAGCTGGGGCAATGTGGACGGCGCCATAGAGATGATCTCCAGAATCGCAGCCCGTGACGGATTCGGCGACCGCGCGGCTGAGGGCAGCCGCGCGTTGGCCCAAAGCCTCGGTGAGCAGGCCGAGGAATTCCTGGTGGAGATCAAGGGCCTTGAGCTACCTCTTCACGATCCCAGGGCATTTCATGGCATCGGCCTGGCGTATATGAATTCCAATCGAGGCGCTTGCCACCTTCAACACTCTGATCTGCCTGTTGAACAGGGGGCCGTCTCATGGCCGGAGCTCGGCCTGGAAGAGGAGTACGACCCGCAAGAGAGCGAAGGAAAGGCAGAGATGGTCCACATTACCGAGAACCTGGGCCAGATGGGGAATGCGGTCTGTATGTGTCATTTCGTGCATTGGGCAATGGGCAACCAGCACATGCTCGACGGATTCAACGCTGTCACCGGGTACGGATTCAACATGGAACAATTCCTTGAGGTGGGCCAAAGATCATGGGTCCTCAAGAGGGCCCTGAACAACATTATGGGCGTAACCGCGGCCGACGACAGGCTCCCCAAAAGAGTGTGCATCCCTTTGGATGACGGCGGCGCTTCGGACAGCGTTCCCGATGAAGCCCTCATGAAAGAACAGTACTACGCTGTCCGTGGGCTCGACGACAAGGGATACCCAACACCGGAACTGCTGAAGTCACTGGGGCTCGAATTCGTGGAGAGCAAGCTTCCCGGCTGATGAGCCCAAGACAGCCCAGCCCGGTAAGAATTGACCGGGGGAGGCCTTTCTTGTGCCGGAACTCTGCCCCAAGCGGACTGGAGGAACGGAGCGAAGATCCGTAGAAATATGAACTTGGTCCCGCTGAACTGTTGCTCTATTCCTTCTCTTTCTCTGTGCCTCTGTGTCTCTGTGCCTCGATTACTCTTATAGGGCTATCAACTGATCAGTTGAACCGGCTGTTGACTTCCGCGGATCAGCACTGGGGACTCATCCCCGGGTTGGAGATCCGATTCATTCCAGGCGTCCCGAAGGGACAACAGGAAGCGAAGCCGCAATAGTTCCGCCGTCCCTTCGGGACTTAGCTGGTCTGCTATGGGACCTTACCCGGCGATGAATCACCGGGCCACTTTCTCACGCCCCTTCCGGGCTGCCACCTTTCAGGTCTCAACCTCGACAAGAACATTGGGTCGGACGCCCGTGGCGTGGACCGATCCGATACTACTGGGAGTCCGGTCGCGGTCAGTCGTTCGGGGTTGACTCGCAAACCGGCATTGCGAGCGCAGCGAAGCAATCTCCTGCACTGTGGATAAGGGGATTGCTTCGTAGTTTCACTCCTCGCAATGACACGCCCGATAAGAAGATCTGCTCCGTGCGACTGAAGCCTTACGTCTGATACTAACGGATTGACTTCCGGTCCGGTTAGTGGTTGAAATAGGGAACCGCGCATAAGAAATGATTTTTGAGGTGATCTATGCCGATCCGAATTACCAAGAAGTACAAGGAAGGGGACACGACGGTCGTTGAAGGTACCGCTCAATTGGTTGACGACACGGCATCCTTGGACGAGCCCGTAGTCCTCAAGGAATGCCAATGGAAGGCTACCATGGCACCTGGTCAGGCGCTTTGGGACATCGAAATCCAAAACGGCAATGACCTCAGGGGGTTCGTACAGGCTGAGCTTCAGCGTCGCACAAAGAAGAAATGATCCTTATTCATGAACGCGGTGGGCCCCGAGTAGGGGAGGCTCCGCCTCCCGGCATGCAATCCCATGCAAGTCCTTTCTATTGCGAGAAAACCGAGACGGCCTGTCTTGTTTCAGGCCCCGGGGAACTCCAGAACCGCAGCCCGGCCTCGGTATGCGATCTGTTCATCCGTCATCTTCAGTCCCGTGGTACTAGCTGTATTGAGGGAGTCCCGGAATTCTTCTTCCGTAACATGGAACCCGGGTTCCACCATGAGCAGTCTTGCCCCTTGTTTCATGATGGCGACCATCTGAGAGAAGAACGCCTTGGCATCCGGGAGTTCGTGTACCACGTGGAGCGCGGCAACAAAATCCACGGGCTCGTTAATGCCTGATTCACCGCGATTTACCAGAACCGGCTCGATCCTATCCGACAGCCCGGTACGACCCGCGCGCTTCTGCATGCCGTCGAGCATCTTCTGCTGGAGGTCCACGGCTATGACTTTCCCGGCAGGACCCACCATCCGTGCCAGCGGCAACGTGAAGAAACCCATTCCGCAGCCATAATCGACCGCTGTCATGCCTTCCTGGACGAACCGTCCGAAAAGCCTCTCCGGATTCTCCAGCAGGCGTCGCAAAGGGTTCGCCAGGAGGTAGCCCATCCACCAAGGACATATGTGATCAGCCATGGTTTGTTCGTTCCTTTCCTTGACACCTGATATTACTCGGGACCGAGGACAACTTCTCCGGGCCGAGGTTCCAGTATTCTATCACACCAGTGGCACGAATATTCCTTTGGTTACAGGGTCGCAAGAATTCGCTCAACAGCATCATGCCACTTTGCGGTCATTTATCCCGCGGAATTTCAGAACATAGTCTGCTCGATGCTGTACCGCCCCATTCGCAAGAAGGTCCTGTATCCTTATCGACTTATGGAGGCCCGGCGAAACGCGCACCTCACTGGGGGGATGCTCCGGTGAATAGCGCAATGGCGATTTCAAATCCGGTTCTGCCTTGACACCTATAACAGTTCTCGGATGTTCTGATGGAATGGCAGAGCACTGCCGGGCAAGCCGGCAGTGGCACCCAGATCTCAATCCGTGATTAGTTTTGAGAACCCCTAGTGTAGCCAGGGTGCGCCCGGGCGGGCCTCCATTCTTCTGAACTTGACTACAACAATCAGAATTCATTCCCGGCCGAACCTCGGTCAGGCCACCAGCTTGGCCGCCCGAGGTAGATCAGAGACGGACTGGATCAAAAGGGGATCACCTGAAGTGCCCTCTTCCCTTTCACCCGTCATCGCTGGATTGAGTGCAACGTTCTTGATAGCTGAGCAGAATCATGATAGTGAACCGACGATCCTGACAAAGGGAGCACATAGGAAAATTGGAACTGAACATCATCGCGGATTTCCTGTTTGAAGTGGGCATGCTCAAGAGAACTCCACGTTCCGGTTATCAGTTTCTGGGAACGGGTCGCGAGACCGTTGCAGAACACAGCTTCAGGTCTGCGGTCATTGGGTATGTCCTGGCCCGGATGTCGGAAAGCCTATCAACTCAGCGGGTTGTTCTGCTTTGCCTGTTTCACGATCTTGCCGAGGCGCGCACAGGGGACCTGAACTATGTGAACAAGATGTATGTCCAGGCCGATGAGGAAGCCGCAATACGCGACATGACGACAAACCTGCCGTTTGGTGAGGAAATACGCCTTGTGGCCGAGGAATTCAACAGCCGCACCACGCCCGAAGCCAAGGCGGCCCACGATGCAGATCAGATCGAGATGATCCTTCAACTCAAAGAGCTTGGGGATCTCGGCAATCCATATTCCAAGGACTGGATCTCCGCGGCTATGAGGAGACTGAAGACCGAAGAAGGAAAACGCCTGGCGAGGAGCGTGCTCAACCGGGATTTCTCATCCTGGTGGTTCAGCGAACGGGATGACGAATGGTGGGTGAATGCCGGTCGCCCGGAAGAGAGCGACAAATGAAGTCATTTGCTCGCGTGCGAGCCCCGATTGATTATCGGGCGGGGGGGGCGGCGTCAGATCCGGAGTGCGGCTGCACGGCAATGATTGGTGAGGCTTCCTTGGGACGGCACATGGTCTCCTTGAGCGCACGTCGCGGCGTCAAACACGATGTACCGGAGAGCGTCGGCCACACACGCTTCGCTTTCCCTGCGCTCGCCGGAACAATCTGTGCCGCCCTGTTATTCGCGAGTCTGGTCCCGGCAACCGGGCCCGCGGAGGCCGTTGCACGCGACTCTTACACGGCCGCAGACAGGCCCCGGGGGGACCATTCTCTCACACGCGTTGCTCGCCGCGAGCGCGACCTGACAAGGAAATACCAGTGGTTGTTCAAGGACGCACCCAAGCAATCCGGGCAAGGGGACCCCGATACCGGCATCCTCAATGGATTTGACAGAGAGGTCAAAGAGGCCCGCAAACTCTACCTGTCCGGAAGGCCCGAGCAAGCTCTGGCTCAATATCGCAAGGCTATCGATCTTTTTGAAACTATAATGGATGAGATACCTCCGGGGGATCCTGTGATCACCGAGATGGACCGACGCACAAGAGTCTTCGAGGAGCTGGCGTCAAAGATCTTGGGGCAGGTCCAAGTGGAGCCTCAACAGGACCTGGCCGCCCGGCTTTTTCATTTAATGGAAGAGCGCCGAGCTTGCGTGTTGGCTTTGGCGCTGAAGAAAGTGGGGCCCATAACGTTTTTCGACGTTCCGGAAAAGCTCGTGAGAAGTGAAGCCCGTCTGTTGGCACAACTCCATGAGATGTCGGGACAACCGGTCGATTCGCGGACCCGAAAAGCGGAGCAAACGCTGCGTTCACACCTTTCACGAGTCCGCACATCTCTCCGTCGGAGTTCCGCACGTTTCGCTTTTCTTCAGCGTGGAATACCACCACAGCTGGCCGATGTGCAGCGCGATCTGCTGGCCGAACATGAGGTCATTCTCGATTTCAATTTGTTCCGTGACCGCCTTGTGATAGGGGTCATTACAACTGAAAACGCGATCTATCATCAGTTTTCCGCGGATCCGTCACAGATAGAGGAAGGGGTATTCCTTCTTCAGGACAAGCTCCGCGAATTCACAACAGGCGAACGTTCCACGTTTATGGGTCATGCCTGGAAGGAGACGAGCAGGAGGCTCTACCGGTCCCTCCTTGGAAGACTCCCCCCCCTGCCCGCGGGAAAGAAAACCGTGTTCGTCATCCCGGACAAAGCCCTGTGGTATCTCCCCTTTTCGGTACTGCTGGATCCGGAAGACCGGCCATTCGGGCAGGGCCGGCTTGTTTCGATCATTCCTTCTGTAGATTTGTTGGCTTTTCGGCGAACACCTGTCCAAGGGGAAACTCGGTCACACAGCCCCCACAATTTTCTCGTATTTGAATGCCTCCCTTGGATATCGGAAAGAGATGTTCGTCAAATAGCCGGACGCGATCTGCGCGCCGGAACCTCAAGAGCAAAATCGCCCCAGAGTGAGAAGATTGAACGTCTCATCCTTTCCAACCCTGTCTATCCGAAGCCGTCCAAGGTCGTTGCAACCATCATGGGCTCTTTCAAAGGATCCGCGGGGTGGACAGGACCGAGGGCCACGGCCCGACGGTGGTTGGAACGCAAGGAAGGTGGACGGAAAGCAACTCTGCTCGCAGTTCCCCTGGCGGTTACGGACCGGCTTAGTGGTGACCGGGGCCCCTCGTTCTTCTTTTCACCCGACAAGCGCGGGGAAAGGCGGTTCCCCGCCCAGAAGTTGTTTTCCAAACGGCTGGGATCAGATCTCCTGATAATGCCCACCGCCTGGTACGACGTGCCCGTCAAGGGCACATCACGGGGAGAGGGGCCGCTCCTGTTGTCAACAGCCGTTATCTACTCGGGCGTGCGCATGGCGCTCATCAATTATTCCGCCCCAAACTGGGGGGACGGAGCACCTTTGTTGATGACTGTCTTGGGAAAGATGGCGCAGGGCTCTTCTCCGGGACAAGCTATCGCACAGTATCCCAGAGACCTTCCGGCAGGCGTGGATTCGTCTTTCAGCGGCAGACCGCCGGCGTGGGCGGGCTGGATCTTGATGGGTGACCCCGGTCAATAGGTGTCATGAAGACCGGGCATTCGGATTCTAATCGCCGGACAGGAAATCCACGCTTTGCAGCGAGGGCGACTCGTCCGTCGATTCTCGTATCCCGCAGGAAAGGCCTCAGGCCGCGGGAAGCCGCTTGGTGAGCCTGGATATTGTACGGGACGCGGTATTCTTGTGAATGACTCCTTTGGAGGCACCTTTGCTGATCAGACGTGCCGCGCTTTTGAGAAGATCCGCAGCGTCGGCGCTCTTGGCTTCTACTGCATCGAGGTACCCCTTTACGGCAGTCTTCATTTTCGACCGATAGGACATGTTTCGCACGCGTCGTTTTTCGTTTTGCCGCATCCGTTTGAGGGCTGAGGGATGATTCGCCATGAAAAGCTCCAATCAGAAATTCTGTGTTATGACTGTTTCCGGTTCCTACCGGGTCCCATTTTTCGACTCCGGGAGGAGGACCGCCCGGCCGGGAACAGATAGTGGTCCGTGAAACTCATATATATGTCAGACAAAGACTCCAGCCGTCAAGTTTTTTTATCTCCCAGCGCATCGGAACCGGTGTCCGAAAGGCGCGAAATGACACGAGCCGCCGGGGTTGTCGGCTTTTGGACCATTTTGAGTCGCATACTCGGTTTTGTGCGGGACATGCTTATCGCTCGATTCATGGGCGCGGCAATGGGGGCCGATGCATTTTTCGTAGCCTTCCGTATACCCAACCTCTTTCGCAGACTCGTCGCTGAAGGCGCGCTCTCCGCGGCTTTCATCCCAACTTTCGTTGACACGATCCAGAAGGATGGAAAGACCGAAGCCGAACGCCTGGCATGCACAATGTTCACGTTCACCGCCCTGGTTCTGGCCCTGCTCACCATTCTCGGCATTGCGTTCAGTCCCTGGATAGTCAGGATCATTGCCCCGGGGTTCTTCGAGTACGCGGACAAGTTCTCTCTTACGGTTCATCTGAATCGGATCATGTTCCCGTACCTCTTTTTCATATCCCTGGTGGCCCTGGCAGCGGGGGTGCTGAACTCAATGGGCCACTTTTCCGCGCCCGCGGCAGCGCCGGTGGTCCTCAATCTTTGCATGATAGGCTCAGTGACTCTCTCGGGCCTGTTGTGGGAGATGGAGCCACACTACGCCTTGGCCTGGGGAGTTGTAGTGGCAGGGGGCCTTCAACTGGCCCTTCAGGTCCCTTTCATGGTTCGCGTGGGTGTGAGGCTCCGTCCTGATTTCCATTTCTTCCATCCCGCGATGAGGCGTATCGGAACACTCTTCGTTCCCGCGGCCCTGGCTGGAGCGGTTTACCAGATCAACGTCATGATCGGCACCATATTGGCTTCAATGCTGCCCCCGGGCAGTGTCTCATGGCTATACTATGCAGATCGTCTGGTAGAACTGCCGCTGGGAGTCTTCGCCATAGCGCTTGGGACCGCTGTGCTGCCCTCCATGTCCCGGCAGGCGAGCAACGGGGACATAGGGGCTCTTGCCGGGTCGGTATCTTATGCCCTGCGTCTCATAGCGTTCTTCACAATACCAGCTTCGGTTGGACTGATCCTTCTCAGGACGCCCATTATTGCGGTCCTGTTCCAGAGGGGATTATTCACGCCCGGGGACACTCACCAGACCGCATACGCACTTTTTTGGTACACACTGGGGCTGTGGGCCTTTTCCGGTCTTAAGGTTGTCACTCAAGCATTCTTTTCTCTCAAAGATACCAAGACTCCCTTCAAGGTGGCAGTCTGTGCCGTGATCCTAAATCTGGTCGCATGTATAGCTCTGATGGGTCCGATGCTCCACGGAGGGCTGGCGTTGGCCACCTCTATCGCGGCAGCGTTCAATTTCCTGGTTCTCCTGCTGATTCTGATCCGACGACTTGGAGATTTTCCAATCTTCCAACTCGTTGGGGCGCTCGCCAAGATTGCGGCCGCGTCAGTGCCGATGGGGCTACTAGTGGCATATGTCCGCACCCTCGGGCAATGGGAGAACGGTCTCACGCTTGCCAACGGACTGATTCTTTCGGCCGCGATTCTCGGCGGGCTCGTTGTGTTCGGGCTTTCCACGCTCCTTCTTCGCTCCCGGGAATTGAGATCCATACTGCGAATAGTTCTGGGCAGGTCGGAGGGCCAAGCGCGCCGGTGACCGGGGCCCCTTTCATGAAGAATGCCTCGAAGTGGCAGTTGGGTTTCTCTCTTGCCACAGAGACACCAGGCCACAAAGCAGAAAGAATCGTAGGATTCAGCCACAGAGATCACAGAGCACACAGAGGATTTGCGGCCAATATCCTTCTCTGTGGCCTCTGTGGCTAAATAGTCTTTGCCCCCCTTCCCCAGTCGAAGATCGGGGATTTCGTGGGCGCCTCAGACCTTGACCTTTCCTTCGGAATCATTGATAAAAGATACGGAGGATGAACTATTGCCGCCGGTGCGAGTCGTATTCTATCAGGAAGGAGATAAGGTCCCGGTTCAGGACTGGATCCACCGCCTATCAGGTGACGAACAAGACGCATGTTACGATCGGCTTGAGAGGTTACGGCATCACGGCTACGAACTCGGATTCCCCGCAGCGGAACACCTCGGAGCCGGCATTTGGGAGCTGCGAACGCGTGTCAGGAAGGTCCGACTGCGGATGCTGTACTTCTTTCACGAGAGAGAGACTGTGGTCGTTACTCATGGATTTCATAAGGACACCAAAAAGGTGCCTCCTATTGAAATCAAAAGAGCGAAGGAGAAAAGGATGAGATACGGAACAGCCCCGGAATCACATAACCTTCTCTGGGAGGGGGACAATGAGTGAGAAGAAACTGAGTGATGATGCAGTTGGGTGGATGTACAACCGGTATATCAAGGACGATCCTGAAAGGATCGCTCATCTTGAACTCGTGCGTAGGCAAGGTGATCTTGCCCAGCAAATCTACGATATCCGTACCACGCTCCACATGACACGTGAGCAACTCGCGGAATTCTCCGATCTGACTGCCGATACGATCGAGGATTTGGAAGAATCCGATTACGACGGTGACTGGGACGAAGCGATCAAGAAGGTTAACATCGGCTTCCACAACTGGTTCACCAACGTCATTCTTCCCGTTGCCCGGATGAAACCGGAGGATTACTCGGTGGGTGTCAGCGCGGGTTGACGTGAACCCAAGGCAGAAAGAATAGTAAGATTCAGCCACAGAGATCACAGAGCACACAGAGGATTTG
>CAZGNL010000093.1:0-19914 GCA_964527475.1 uncultured Syntrophaceae bacterium | reverse complement strand
CCGGGGTGACGATGAAGAGACTGATGCATCTGGGATGCCTCTGTTGCCGGATTTTGACCGTTCTTTGTTCTAAGTTAACGCGTATGCCCCCTGCACCTCCGGTCAAGGGACGGGGGAGGAGTCCCCTCTCCCTTGGCGGGAGAGGGCTAGGGTGAGGGGGTCTTCACACTTCGTTTCACCCGCAATCCAGTGCTCGATTCGCAAATTGTACTCTATTCCCACCGTACGTGACAGAAAAGCGCGGCACGCAAAGGACTTTCATATTTCGTTGTCGCTTTCTTGCGAGGATAGTTGGAATAACAGGACGAGCGCTGACCGTGCATGCGGCAGCGCATGGCTTCCAAATTGCCGTCAACTTCTCTAGAGAGGCTCATGGAGCGGTCCTTTCTTCTTCAAGGCTTGTCAGCCTTGACATTCTCGATGTGATGAGTAGTCTGTGGCCTTCCTATAACTGATTGGGTTGATTGTGGAGGGTCTATGTTCCGAGCAGATCCCGGTCCTGGTGATGACGTTGAAGCCTGGTGCACACGTTGCCGCATGAACCTGAATCATCGGGTGATCGCGATGGTAGGAAATGAAATTAAGAGGGTCACCTGCCTCACTTGCGGCAGCGACCACAAATACTATCCCCCCAAGGGGATCAAAAAGAAACAGGATTCCGCGGCTCCCTCGAAGGGGTCCTCCCGCGCGCGTACGCCAAAAACCAAGGCAGCGCGAAGCGTTGCCGCCAAAGGGGAGTGGTCCACGGTCATGGACGAGATGCCTGACGCCGCGGTCCCGCGTTCCTATCGAATCTCAGACGCTTATGACGCGGCCGACTACATTGAGCACCCGGTTTTCGGTACAGGAATGGTATTGAGCATCGTTGGCACAGGAAAAATTGAGGTGATTTTCAGAGAAGGGCGTAAGGTCCTCATATTCAAAAAGAGTACCCCAAAATAACGGTAGCCCCGCCGCATGCGTAGCCCCTACGGCCGGGACCCACGACTTTGCGGACATTTTCATGCTTCGTTGTGCCTTTGTTTCTAGGCATGAGCGTTGGTATTACGCTTGCCATGCGATTTGGACTCAGTCGCCGCCTGCTTGGAGCGCGCGATTGTGTGCCCATCTTTCGAGCTTCTTTATTTGTTCCTGCATAGTGGTAGACAGCGGTACAATGCCCTCCAGGCATATATAGAGGTCTTCTTGCTTCACACCGCGATTCGCGCTGTAAGCCCTGAACAGGGCGCTGGCAACGCCGACTTCCATCTCCGCGCCGTTGAATCCGTTGGTTATCTTGACCAACGGAGGATAGTCGAACAGGTTCAGGGGGATGTTCTTTCGGGATAGATGGATACGGATAATCTCTTCCCGTTCCTGTTCCGAGGGTAGTTCCACATAGAACAGCTCATCAAAACGACCTTTTCGCAGCATCTCCGGGGGCAACAGCTCGATCTGGTTAGCGGTCGCGCCGATAAAAACCGGCGATGTCTTTTCCTGCATCCAGGTGAGAAAGCCGGCCAGAACCCTCGACGCGGATCCACCCAGGCTCTTTTGGGCCGCGTTGGCAATTCCTGCTTCGATCTCATCAATCCACAGAATGCACGGAGCGGTCGCTTCTGAGGTCTTAATGACCTTTCTGAGGCATTCTTCGGGGGAGCCCAGTATCCCGTCGTAGAGCTTCCCCATGTCAAGCCGAAGCAGAGGAACCTCCCAAAACGCGGAGATCGCCTTTATGCAGAGACTCTTTCCACACCCACTGATACCCATCATGAGCACGCCCTTGGGCAGGTCGAGTCCGAATTCACGCGCCTTTTTGGAGAAGATATCCTTGCGCATCCGAAGCCATTTCTTGAGAGTGGCGAAGCCGCCGAGGTCATCAAAGTCGATATCATGTGTCACGAGTTCCAGCAGCCCGCTCTTTCTTACTATCTGTCTCTTCTCTGCGAACAACAGATCGATTTCGTGGCGAGTAATTTCCTGTCGCCCGGACACCGATTTTCTGAAGGCATGTTGAACCTGTTGACTGGTAAGCCCTGCGCCGGCCTTCACGAACAGATCTTTCACGTCCTGAGTCAATGATTGGTTTAGAGCGTCTTTGTTCTTTTCCAGGGCCACTACTTGGGCCAGAATCCGTTCAATTTCCTCCGCGCCGGGCAGCGGAACATCTACCAGGACAATATCATTATCGATTTCCGGCGGGATCGACATCAAGGGTGACACCATGAAAACCGTTTTGTAGTTGTTCTCAATTATCTTGGCCACATCCTTGAGCCTTCGGATCACCGGTGGATTCTCGTTGAGAAACACATGAATGTCATTAAGAATCAGAAACGCGGTCTCCTGTATCTGTATGAACCAATCCAAAGCGTCCATGATCGCAGGGCTGCTGACCACCGATTCGTCATTCAGTGTCACTCCTGTCGTGCACGACCAGACATAGACCCTCGGAGGGTTACGGAACATCGTCGACGCCAAGGTATTGATCTCAGTCTCGATACGCCGGTCCTCGTCCGTAAGCAGATAGATCAGGGAGGTCTTGGCCACCACCATGTCTCGTAGGATTGAGATCAGTGACTGGGCTTCTTGAGGGGCTGCTTGCTGGGCTGCTTGCTCTGGCATTGTGCTTCCCTTTGGATAGATCAATTGTTCCGGAACGCATGGAAGGCAGGACAACGACTCGCAGGATTTGTACGGACGGAACGTGGCAGGCGCCGCGGCTTGCCGGAGGGAAAGCAAACCCTGGTGGACTGCCTTCTTTCCATCCATGTGCAAATGGAGTCGTTGAAGAAGGGCCCGTCCCAATACGCTCCACATTAATTGGTACCATCCGGAACAATGAATTGTCAAGGGCGCTCTCGCGTAACCCCTCAGTTTTCGGGGGCTTCGAAGGTGAGGGCAGACACATAGAGCCTGTCCCGGACTCCGACCCGGGGAAAGTGTATCAAAACCTGAAAACACAACCAAATCGTGCCACGATCTGTGCATGGCGCAGCCATGCGTACGGCGCGCCGCATGCTGCGCCCTCTTGCCATTCGTTGAACGCAGAAACGCGGTCGTTCCCGTCGCCCCCCGAATGACTGAGGAGTTACCTGCAAGCCGCGAATTTGCTTGACAACCACTCAGTTTTCCTTTTTAATACAACGCGTTAACATGTAGATTTATATCATCTGATTGATTCTTGGGGCGGCTTTGCCTCCATTGTAGCGGGCAAGAGCGGCGCTGACGGTATAGAGGCAGTCAGGTATGGCCGTCGGTGCTCCCAAGAGGGCTGTTCGGTTGGTTCTTAGGAGGATCTTATGGTCTGGGCGCGTTCTCGGTCGGCATCCACCGCTATCATGGCGGTTATCCTCGTTTCGGTTCTTGTGGGTGTCGCTTCGTCCCAAGGACTTCCCCAATCACCGTACAGCGCACCATCTGTGGTGAGGGGGGGCGGGCTCGACCTTGCTCCATCCAATCCCCTGGGGTTGCCGAGTGCTATAGGGCCCCGGAGTTCCGACTCAATTCTTCTGACTCCGCAGTTGTTCCAGGGCATTGTTCCACAGATCCCCAATCTACAGGTCGGGTACCTGTACAGCTTCGGCAAGACCGTGAAATCGGGTCGCCTGACAACGGACTTTCTGCTGCCGATCAGCCTCAGCAGGGACTCGACGGCGTTTGGAGAAGCGCACGGAGAATTCCAGGATTTCTGGAAGACTGTGCAGGGAGAGGCGAACAACAGGGTTGATCTATCCTTTGGCGGCGGTGTTAGGACTATTCGTGGTGACAATACGCTGCTGGGAGTCAATGGATTCTTCGACACCACAAGATTGGGTGGGCAATGGTATTCTTCGGGCAGCGTGGGATTCGAGATGGCGGCTTTGCTTCCCGGCAATGACGCGTTGGATCTCAACTTCAACTGGTACGGGAATCTCTTCAACAGCAATGTGCTTGCCAACGCGTTCAGGCGGGGGCCCTCGAACTTTGATTTTGAAGCTGGGTACTCTCGCGAATTATACAACGGAGGCCCTGACCTACGCCTGAATGTGACGGGGTATAAGTTCAGCGCTGGAACAGGTGTCTATGGTGTCAGAGGCGGCGCAGAACTCAAGACTCGTGACGGCATGTTCTCGGTCAAGTATGAGGCAGGTGATGATAGGGTCAACGGCACGTACCATACGGTAGGCGGATTCGTGAATGTGGGCCTTCAGCTAGAGAATCTCCTGAGTGGACAAAGTCCCTTCGCTGCCCCGGAGCCGATTTTCCAGAGTCCGCGAAATCTTACAGCCATGTTGACTCGCAAAGTAAAGAGGAGCTTCTTCCAGCCGGTATCCATGATCGTCTCCCGCGCCGGCAGGGTCACACGTATGTGTCTGAACGGACCGGAGGTATGGGCACATAGTGGAATTCGGTTTCAGGGGGCTGTCCCCGACCTGTCCGGGTTTACGACGGTCCGCATTTTATGGGATGGCGTAGTACCCGACCCGGCGAGGAAGGAGGTTACATTCGAGATGTTTGACGGTGTAAGTTGGTATTTTGAAGGTGGTAAGGGTGGGATTGATATGACCGAAGCTGAAGGAGCAGTCGTGTTGGCACTCGAGTGGAGGCATACCGATGGACGTAATAGAATACGTTACCACGAGGATGATAGTCATGCCGCTCTAGTGTTATCGGCCAGTGGTTACGTCTGCTTCGAGTTTTATTGAGAAACTCTCCAAGCCGCTCCATTCTTATGTCTCGGGACGGCTCTTGCTCACAAAGCCGGAGAGTTTAGATGAATTCCGGGGACACCTTACTTAATTGTAGACCAAAATGTCTTGGGGGCGGCCGAGTTAGAGCGTGTCTGCCAGTGCGGCAAAGAGGGCCGGTCATGATTCATCTGTCCCGGAGGTTCGCGGAATCTGTTTGCACCTCTGAAGGCGACCGGGCCTGTCGATAAGCTCGCATAGGCGCCAACGAGCATGTCGATGGTGCTAGCGGTCTCCGCCTGGACCTATCACCGTATCCTCAAGATCTCCCGAACCATCGTTGAGATGGAAAGCGCCCCAGACATCGCATCAGCCCACGCCTCCGAAGCCATGCAATACATTACGCCGGCAAGACGGATGAAATGAAGGAAGCCGAAAAGCAGAATTAAGTATGGTGTCCCCAGAATTTGATGGTAACCCAATTCTCAGCATTGACATTGACTGATCACCCGACGAATGTGTATATTCATATTCTGTTGAAAAGGCGTTCCCGCGTAGACGAATGCTACGGGGAAGGGTCTTGAGCGCTTCATCCGGCGCGTTGATGTCGAAGACACGGTCAACGATCTAGTGCGGTTCCAAGGCCTTCGGAAATGGAAGACACGCCGCATAGTTCAGGTTCAACGCCTCGCACGAGTCTACCAAGCATAGCCATGAATTCCGAACCAAATTTGAAAGTCTTCCTCAACCCGAAGTCGGTTGCCGTTATCGGGGCGAGCCAGCGGCCCGTGTCCTGGGGTTCGTTCATAATGAGAGGACTTCTTTCTGCGGGCTTTCCGGGTAAGATCTATCCGGTGAACCGCAACTCAGGAGTGGTCTACGATATCCCTACCGTGAACGACGTTTCAGAAATCAAAGAGCCGGTTGACCTTGCCATCCTCATCGTCCCGGACAACTCTGTTGAAGAGGCCGTTGCCGCGTGCGGTCGGCATGGGGTCGGGGGAGTCACTATCGTGTCGGCAGGCTTTGGAGAGATCTCCGAACGGGGAAAGGAGAGAGAGAATTCCCTGGCCCGACTTGCCCGCGGCTCCGGAATGCGAATTCTGGGACCGAACGTGAGCGGCACGTTCAACTTCCATTCAGCATTCAATGCATCCCCTTGCACGCCCGAACTCTCAACCCCGACCTCTCTCGCCGCTGTTTGCCAAGGCGGGTATGCCATCTACGACCTTCTTGCCTCCGGTTCCTATCGCGGTATGGGGGTAGGTCAGTTCATCCACACCGGGAACGAGTGCGACCTCACTGTGACGGACTTTCTGGAACATTTCGGCGGTGATTCGCAAATCGAGGGTATTCTCGTGTACGTCGAAGGAATCCGCGACGGAAAACGTTTCATGGAAATTGCCCGGGAAGTGACCGCGAGGAAACCTGTCGTTCTTTACAAGGCAGGACAATCCACCGCGAGCGCACGCGCGGCTCAGAGCCATACCGGAGCACTTGCCGGTAAAAAGGGGATATACGAGGGGCTCTTCCGTCAGGTGGGCATCGTTGTCTCGCCGACCATGGAGCTTCTGCTTCCGCTGGCGCATGCGTTGGTGGAGCGCCCTCGCTTGCGGGGCGCCAGGATTGGTGTTGTCACGATGGGTGGATCATGGGGGGTGGCGCTCACAGACTCCCTTGAAGCCGCAGGACTATTGGTCCCTGAATTCAGCCCAAAGCTCCGAAAGGCGCTCGGTTCCACGGGCCTACCTGTGAGGGCCTCAACACGTAACCCGGTCGATTGGGGTGCGTCAGGGCTGTTCGGGTCCGTCGACATCCTCCTGGGCATTGCCCGTGAGGTCCTCGAATCGGGTGAAGTGGACGCCCTCGTTGTGCATGGGTTTGGTCGCCCCGGACTCCATGATGAAGAAACCTCGGCCGACATGAAGCTTTTCCTGGGAATTGAGAAGCAGATGATGGAGGGAGTTCAATCCCTGGAAAAGGAAATCGGGATACCGGTCCTCATCGGCAGCCACCACAGTGCATGGGAAAGTCAAGCCGTATTCGACTTGAACAAACAAGGGATTCGAATTTATAACCGTCTAGATGAAATCGCACAGATGCTCTCCCTTATGGCTGAACGCGGCAGGAGAAAGTGAGCTCCGTGCTGAGATCACAATGACATCGTAGAGAAGCCACCAATTACCGCACGGTTGTAGATCGCTTCCTTAGCATGCTAGATGCCCAGGTAAGCTTCCTTGACGTGGTTGTTGTTCAGGAATTCCGGGCCTGTGCCCGACATGGTAATCCTGCCGTTCTCCAGCAGATACGCGCGATCGCACGTGGTCAGGGTCTGCTTCACGTTTTGCTCAACCAGGAGCACGGTAACGCCTTCTTTGTTTACTCGTTCCACGATCTTGAAAATCTCCATTACCAGAATCGGCGCCAATCCCAGGGACGGTTCATCGAACATGAGCAGCTTGGGTCGAGACATCAATCCCCGTCCGACCGCGAGCATTTGTTGTTCGCCTCCGGACAGGGTCCCGGCCGCCTGGGTGCGTCTTTCCCGGAGCTTTGGGAAGAGATCGTAAACCCAAGCCATAGTATCACTCCGCTTGGCCTTTGCCTCCGGCCCCAGCGACCCCAAGATCAGGTTTTCTTCCACGCTCATTTCAGCGAAGAGGCGCCTGCCCTCCGGCACGTGGGCCAACCCCAGTCCTATGATCTCGTGCGAAGGTATCTCGTGAAGTCTGTGTCCCTGATAGGTTATTGAGCCCTTGGCCGGTCTCAGCAAGGACGAGATGGTCTTCAACGTAGTGGACTTCCCCGCGCCGTTGGGGCCGATCAGAACTACGATCTCCCCTTCTCCCACCTCGAAGGAAACATCCCAGAGGACCTGTAGATCGCTGTAAAACACGTCAATGTGCTCAACTTTGAGCATTGTCATACTCTCCTAGGTACGCGGCTATCACTTCCGGATCGCGCGCCACTTCCTTGGGCGTGCCCTCGGCAATGACCGCCCCGTGATTGATGGCGAGGATTCTGTCCGAGATGGCCGTTATGACCTTCATTATGTGTTCCACTATGATTATGGTGACGCCGGAGATTAGAGTTTGAAAAGAGACTTCCATCTGTTGTTCCGGTTAACCTTCCATGCGCAATCCAAGCTTTGGACGGATACTCTTACGGGGGTGTGGGAAAAATCAGCGGCACGGGCCGGCAAGATTATTTCTTCCACGCGGGTACCGGGAAAACGTATGCCTTCGTGGCCACGCTCTTGGGCCAAACTGTCTCCTGTTTACCCTTTTGCCACTGGACCAGATAGGTGGGTAACGAGTTTTGTTGTTTCTTCTTACCGTAAGAGATGAACTTGACCGGACCGAATGCGGTCATCATGTCGGTCTTGGTCAGGGCTTCTTTCATTGCTGCCGGGGTGAGTTCCTTGGCTCGTTTCAGGGCGTCCGCGATCACAAAGAGCGCGGAATACGCCTCCGCGCCATGATATTCAGTAGGAGTGTCATATTTCTTTACGTACTTGTCATAGTATTCCTTTGCCCCGGGGTATGGAACATTGGGAGTCCAAAGCGTCGCGGAAAACACATTCTCCGCGGCCTCTCCCGCGTTCTTGGCAAACTCTGGGAGAGTAAACCCGGCCGCGCCGCCCACGAACAGGCTGGGATTGAAATCCAACTCTTTGGATTGGCGCATCAGGAGGGCCGCGTCCATGACATAGGACATCATGTACACCAGGTCGGGCTTGGCGGCCTTCACCTTGACCAGCAAGGGCTTGAAATCAAGCGCGCCGGACTCGTACCCCTCCTTCATCAGCACCTTGATGCCCATCTTGTCGCATAGCTTGGCAAACTTCTTGGACCCGGACTGACCGAAGAGGCTGGTCTCGTAAAGAATCGCTACTGTTTTGGGTTTCGCCACTTGTTCGAGGAAACCGGAAAGACCCTTCGGATACTCGCTCACAGGGGGATTGAGCCTGAACACATAATCCCAGCCCTGTTCGGTGATCTTGTCCGCTGATCCCGTGTTCACCAGGAACGGGACCTTGCGCTGCTGCGCGACCGCGCACATAGCATAAGTAACGGAAGAGGAGTAACCTCCTCCGACTATCACGACCTTGTCCCGGGAAATGAGCTTTTCAATTGCAGATCGGCCCACATCAGGTTTGGAAGTATCATCCTCTATTATGAGTTCAATGGCACGTCCGTTGACTCCACCGGCCGCGTTGACTTCCTCCAGCGCCATGAGAAAAGAATTCCTCTCTATTTCACCGAACTTGGCCTGCTTGCCACTCAGCGGAAGAACGACTCCCACCTTGATCGGCCCGTCTTTCAACTCCGGACCCGGTCCGCAGCCTGAGCCGAACAGAGCAGCAGCGAGAGTAGCCGTCAGCAAGAAAGAAATCCTTTTCATTGTTAACTCCTTGCGCCCATGCTTCAGAAAGGTGGTTCGGGAAGCGCCTTCGACAAAGCACATTAACTACTCCCGGTCTTTTCTGTCAAGAAAGAACAAGGATTCCAAGGAAAGCCTCGTTCCGGGAAAGAACCGCATGATACCAATGCGTTTTCAAAGAGGGAACATATGGCTGAAGTCCGGAAGGGAGAAATCCCCCCTGCCCCCCTTTGAAAAAGGGGGGTTGGGGGGGATTTTCAGACTCGGTCCCTCACCTGCACACTGTACTTCTTTGAACGCAACCTGGTATGAGGACACGCGGCATCCTTTTTGCAAAGGAACCGCTTGAAAAAGGCATCCGGTTTACAGTAGAACAGTGAGAGCCTCTCCGCAGCTCTCTTGAAAACCCGGGGCAGGACGGAACCCGTGCAAATGACGAAACGCAAAAAAATCTGTTTCTTGTGGATTATCCTGGTTCTCGCGGGGTTGTCCTTTCCCGGCCACGGAATGTCCGCTCAGCCAATGGGACTTGAGAATCGGCTCACACAGTGCGCAGCGGTCATGAGAGAGATCATGGAAGCGCCGGACGGAAGCATACCCTCCGACCTGTTGCGCAAGAGCCGAGCTATCATAATATTACCGTCCGTGATCAAGGCCGGATTCGGACTTGGAGGGCATTACGGAAAAGGCATAGTGCTGCGTCGCGATCCCGCTACAGGCAGATGGGGTCCACCCGCGTTCATGAGGCTGCTCGGGGGGAGTGTCGGCTGGCAGGTCGGCGTGCAATCCACTGACATGGTCCTGTTGGTAATGAACGACGTCAGTCTGCGCAGCCTTTTCAGAGACAAATTCACGCTCGGGGTGGACGGCTCTGTTGCGGTGGGTCCGGTCGGAAGG
Organism: uncultured Syntrophaceae bacterium; assembly: GCA_964527475.1. GTDB lineage: Bacteria > Desulfobacterota > Desulfomonilia > Desulfomonilales > Desulfomonilaceae > CAZGNL01. The sequence goes on along the minus strand of CAZGNL010000093.1, from coordinate 9,988 downwards.
GACGCGTCCGCGGCCACGGATCTTGGCCTGTCAGCGGGAATCCTATCCTATTCCAGGGCAAAGGGTATCTTTGCCGGAGTGTCTATCAAAGGAAGTATGCTCGAAGTGGACTGGGACGCCAACGAATCCTATTACGGGTCGGATCTGTCCATAATCGACATCTTCTTCAACGCCAAAGGGACCGTTTCACCCGCGGCAAAGAAGCTCATAAGACTTCTGAACCGATACGGTTCAAAGCGAAAACGCTAATGGGGCCCGGTCCCCCGAGTAGGGGCCACGCATGCGTCGCCCTCTTGAATAGTCGGTTCAAGCCGGAACTCGAAAGATTTCTGAGCGCATCGATTTTTGTATGAAAATGTCCTTTTTCTGGGAATGCCGGGCCGAGACTTGGCTTCCAGACCGCGAACAACCATGAATCCCCGGCGGATCTTCAGAACCCGACGAGCTTTCCGCGGAACCTCAATCACCGAATGAACCGATCTATGGACAATACTGCACGTGAGGAAGTTCAAATAGACGGCTACTATCCCGGGGTGCTGGGACAGGTCACCCGGGTTCATGCCGTGTATTACCACGACTATTGGGGCTTTGACATCTCTTTTGAGACCCAGGTGGGCAAAGAGCTCTCCCAATTCATGATCGACTTCCAGGAAAACAGAGACGTATTCCGGTCAGCCATTGTCAACAATGAATTCGCGGGCGCAGTCGCTATTGACGGCAGCCTCTCGGAAACCGAAGGCGCTCGGCTGAGATGGTTCATCGTAGACCCAAAGTTCCAGGGCCTGGGAATCGGACACAAGTTGATCAGGGCTGCTCTGGATTTCTGCAAACAAGCCAACCACAACAGAATCTTCCTCTGGACCTTTGAAGGCCTCGACCCTGCCCGCCGACTCTACGAACGTGAAGGCTTCCAACTCATTGAAGAAAACCGGCTGGACCAGTGGGGATCAACTATCACGGAACAGAAATTTGAACTGGGCCTGTAAATCCCGGCTTCTTTTTCTGAGTGAAAATTTGCCGGATGTCATCCTGTTGGGTCAGCCTATAGCAGTTCTCGGAAGTTTTCACGGAATGAACCGGGGGCTCTCTTTTGCAAAAGACCGCCCCCGGACCCCCGCAGAAAACTCCTATCGAAACGGCCTTCGTTCGCAGGCTCACTGGGCCGCATAGGGCGTAGCATGTGCGGGTCAATCCGAGAGTGGGTTTGGGCTTCGAGGAATGCTACGGTTTCTCAGCTTTTCATGGAAAAAGCTGGGAAACCGTACCACCCATCGCATCAAGAAATACGAAGACCGTATGCGCCTTTGGGTTCTTGTCTAAGCCCGAAGACCATCGTTTAATTTTGAGAACTACTATAGACGGCGTCGGCTGGACGGTCCTCGGTCGAAATAACTCGGAAATCCAAGTGGCCGGTATTTGGCGTTCTGTTCGCTTGGCCTGAGCATTCCTCTTGCCCGGAATCACTAGATCGTCCCTTCCGGCCGGCAATTTTGCCGGATTCCCCTTAGGTGAAAAACATGCTTGACAGTGCTTGAACAATGCCCTAGAATCCCGACTGAACGGTCGGTCACCCTGGGGCGGCGACATGCCAAGAGATACTTTCAACAGAATCTCCGAGGAAAAAAGAGAAAGAGTGCTGCGTCAAGCAGCGTGGCTCTTCGCGGAAAAGGGGTTCGCTCAGGCTGATATGGCCGCGCTCGCGAGTCGTGCAGGTGTGTCCAAGGGCTCGCTCTATGATTACTTCGATAACAAGGAAGCCCTGTACCTTCACGTGTGTCGGGACGGACTGCAACGCTCTCGCAAGGCGGTCTACGGTGAAATCAATCCTGAATGGGACCTGTATAGACAAGTGAAGCACATCTTCAGGCGTGGAGCGGCCTTTGCTCAGTCGCATCCCGAGTATGTGGCTCTGTACCTGAACTTTGCTTCCGCAGGCATGGGGCATTTCGCGGAACAGCTGTCGCTCGAAGTGGAAAGGTACACAGCAAGTCACTTGAAGAAGCTGATCAGAGACGGCATTGACAAGGGGCTGATCCGCCCGGACATTGACGTCAACTTGACCGCGTTTCACATCAACAGTTTGTACATAATTTTCCTGGGTTCATTGGTCTCGCGTCATTTCCGGATTCGGATCAAGGAGTATCTGGAAATCAACGGCGAGCCCACAGGTAAGGCAATCGAAAGGCACATGGAGCAGACCATTGCTTTGATCGAGAACTTCTTGCGGCCGACCGACAGTGGGTCGTAAGACAGGTATAGTACCACGCATTGAAAATGGGGCCTACGGCTGGACCCCCCCTAACCCTCCCCCTGCCCCTCCCTTGACGGGAGGGGCAGGGGGAGGGTGATCTTGATACCGAATATCAATGCGCATCACTATAGCAGGACAGTCAAGACCACTTGGAAAAACCGGAGGTAAGAATGGGGAACACCACGGGCGGCGCCATCATCGCCAGGATGCTCAAGGAAGAGGGTGTCGAGAAAGTCTTCGGCATCGTTGACGGCACCTATCTGAGAATGATTGCGGGTTTCAAGGATCTTGGGATCGAGATCATCACCCCTCGTCACGAAGCGAACGCCGCGCACATGGCAGGGGCGTACGCGCGTTTGACCGGCAAGTTGGGCGTGTGCATGGCCAGCAATGGGCCGGGCGTGGCCAACATCTTGCCGGGAGTGGCCGTGGAGAACGGTGAGGGCAACCGGGTTTTGCTGATCACCAGTTCTCGGCGGTCGGGAATCACGTACCCGGATCGCGGCGGGACCTATCAGTGTTTCGATCAAGTGGGGGTCATCGGAGCCATGTCCAAATGGTCACGCTCGGTGGGCTCTTTTGACCGCATCCCGGAGCTTCTGCGTCGCGCGTTGTGCAAGTGTTGGCTGGGGCGTCCTGGTGTGGTTCACTTGGATGTGCCTGAAAACCTGATAAACGGTGAATGCCCGGGTGTTCCCATACTCAAGCCTGAGCAGTATCGCCGGGTTGAGCCGATTCGGCCTTCTCCGGATCAGGTGGTCGAGGCGGCCCGAATGTTGGCCGCGGCCCGGATGCCCTTGATTCATGCGGGCACAGGCATCATTCACGCGGGAGCGTTTGAAGAGCTTGCTCGTTTGGCGGATCTGCTCCACGCGCCTGTGACCACCTCATGGAGCGCTCGCGGCGTGTTGCCCGAGACCTCGGATCTGGCTTGGCCCATGATCCACGTCAAAGCGGTCAATCATGTTCGCAATGAAGCCGACCTGGTGCTCTGTCTCGGGTCGGAGCTCGGTGAAACCGACTGGTGGGGCAAGGCGCCCTATTGGGCCAAGCCCGAGGATCAGAAGCTGATTCAGGTGGACATCGACGAAGAGAAGCTCGGCCGGAACAGACCTGCGGACTTAAATATCCTGGCCGACGTCAAGGTCTTTATGACGGCATTGGCAGATCAGCTGGAGAGTATGAAGAGCAGCATGCCCATAGAGGCCCGCCGCTCCGCGACTGCCAAGCTGGCCAAGGAGATTCAAAAGGACCGGACCAAGCTTGATGAGAAGCTGAGTGACACCTCGGCTCCTATGGTGACCAGCCATGTGGGCAAGATCTGCGGTGAGGTTTTTGATGATGATGCAGTGGTCATCTTTGACGGCGGAAACACCGCGGTGTGGGGGAACTTTTTCCACGAGATGCGCGTTCCCAACACCCAGTTGGGCACGCACCATTTCGGGCATCTGGGCGCCGGCGTAGGACAGGCCCTGGGCGCGGCTGTGGCCAGGCCTGATAAGCAGGTATATTGCATCATCGGAGACGGCGCGATGGGGTTCAATCCCCAGGAGATCGAAACCGCTGTGCGCAACGGACTGAAGGTTATCTTCCTCGTATGCTGCGACAAGCAGTGGGGTATGGTCAAGATGAGTATGAGTATAGCCCTCAAACCGCTCAAGACCATTATCAAGAAATCGCTCAGTCCCGAGGAAACCATCAACACGGAGTTGGGCGAGATCGAGTTCGACAAATTGGCGGAAGCCATGGGCGCACACGGAGAACGGGTAGCAGACCCCGCTGATCTCAAGTCCGCGATCGAGCGTTGTATAGCTTCAGGCAAGTGTTCAGTAATACATGTTGATGTGGACCCGATCAAGCACTTGTGGGCTCCCGGACTAATGCACTTCAAGTCCATGCACCAGGAACCAAAGGGGAAATAATATGGATCCCGCGGCCATTGATCAAATAACGCTCAATTTCAATAAGCAGACCCTGTTGGTCCTCAACGGGATCATCGGGTTGATGATGTTCGGCATGGCCCTGGACATAAAGCTTGAAGACTTCAAGCGTGTCATCCGGTCTCCCAAGGCGCCTGCCATAGGCCTGGTGGCGCAGTTCATTCTGTTGCCCGCCTTGACTTACGTGCTCACACTCATCATCAATCCCGCGCCGTCAATCGCGTTGGGAATGATACTTGTCAGCGCTTGCCCTGGTGGCAATCTGTCCAACATTATCACGTACCTTGCCAGGGGCAACGCTGCGGTATCGGTAAGTATGACAGCGGTCTCAACTGCTGCGGCCGTATTCATGACACCTGCAAACCTGGCGCTCTGGGGCTCGCTCAATCCGGCCACAGCGCCTATCCTTCGCCAGGTCAGTCTGAGTCCGTTTGATGTTTTTCTCACTATCTTCATGATATTGGGGATTCCATTGGCGCTTGGGCTGACTGTGTCTCACCTCTGGCCCAAACTGGTTGAGAGAATCCGCGGGCCTTTCAAGATATTTGCCATAATCGTGTTCTGCTGTTTTGTGGCAGGCGCACTTGGAGCCAACTGGCGGATTTTCCTGGAGGTGATAGGCCTGATAGTATTTGCGGTGTTCATTCACAACACTCTGGCTTTGAGCCTCGGATACTGCTCGGGACGGCTCGCCGGATTGGAAACCCGAGACGTTCGCGCGGTGGCTGTCGAAGTCGGCATTCAGAATTCAGCGCTGGCGTTGGTCCTGATTTTCGACTTCTTCAACGGGCTCGGAGGAATGGCAATCATCGCGGGCTGGTGGGGGATCTGGCACATCATTGCCGGCCTTACTCTAGCCTTTTTCTGGTCACGACGACCGCCGAACCAGGTCCAAGAAGGGAAAGAATGACGCAAACTAAAGAAAGTGGCCCTCAGTCGGTGCTCGTAACCGGCGCGGGCGGTTACATCGGCAGACAGGTGGTGGAGGCCCTGGCCAAAGACAGACGGGGAATTCAGACCATAGTGGCGTCCGATGTCAGGCATCCCGGGGCTGATGAGCTTCTTGAGGGCGTGGAGTATGTCAGCTGCGACATTCGCGAGCCGGAGTTGGCCGAGACACTCACGCGCTTTAGCGTAAACACTGTGGTGCATCTGGCCGCAGTTGTCACCCCGGGCCGCAAATCGGACCGGGAATTTGAATACTCGGTAGATGTTCTGGGCACTCGGAATGTCCTGAGCAGCTGCCTTGAATGCGGAGTTCGCGAGATCATAATCTCCAGCAGCGGAGCGGCCTACGGTTATCACGCGGACAATCCTGAATGGCTGGACGAGAATGACGAGCTCCGGGGCAATGTGGAGTTCGCTTACTCCGATCACAAACGTCAGGTGGAAGAGATGCTGGCCCAATGGCGGCAGGACCATCCGGAGCTTGAACAATTGATCTTCCGCCCCGGGACCGTCCTGGGCGCGACCACTGACAACCAGATCACGGCGCTGTTCGACGGCCGCTTTGTCATGGGCCTCAGGGGCTCGGATATCCCGTTTGTGCTGATCTGGGATCAGGACGTGGTAGGCGGCCTCATCAAAGGTATTCATGAAAACAGCGCGGGCATTTTCAACATGGCCGGCAACGGCGCGTTGACCATGAAAGAGATGGCGGCTATGATGAAGAAGCCATATCTGCCCTTGCCTGTGGGACTTGTCAAAGGCGCGCTGTGGGTTCTGAAACGCCTGTCCCTGACCCAGTACGGTCCTGAGCAGGTCAATTTCCTGCGGTATCGGCCGGTTCTGAGCAATCGACGGCTCAAGGAGGAATTCGGGTACATCCCGCGCAAGACCACACGGCAGGTCTTCGAATATTTCCTGGAGGCGAGACAAAGTGGCCCCTAGAAGAGACTTTCGTGACAAGACAGTGGTCATCACCGGAGCTGCCGGAGGCATTGGCGCAGCGTTTTCCCGCTGCTTCGCCCGGGCCGGAGCCAGGCTGGGATTGCTGGACCTGGAATCGGACGCCTTGCGGTCGCTTGAAAAGGAACTGGCCGAGAACGGCGTGGAATGCCTTGCTGCGGCCGGCGACGTTACGGAGGAGGATCAGTGCATCGACGCAATGAATACACTGATCAAGCGCTTCGGCGGGATCGACGTGTTGATAAACAATGCAGGGATCACACATCGTAGCGCGTTTTCCGACACCGACACGGAAGTCTTTCATCGCGTGATGGATGTGAACTTCTTTGGCTCACTATACTGCACGAAGGCGGCTCTGGACAGCCTGATCGAGCGGAAGGGCCTCATAATCGTCACAAGTTCCGCGGCCGGGTTTTCGCCCCTTTACGGTCGGACCGGATACTCTGCCAGCAAGCACGCGCTCCACGGGCTTTTCGATTCGCTCAGGACCGAACTCAGGAGCGCAGGCGTGGGCGTAATGATTGTGTGTCCCGGGTTCACGGCCACCGGGATCAGCACCTCGGCCCTGGACCGCGACGGTACAGTCACCAGTCACCCGCAGTCCACAGTCGGGCGAGTATCCCAGCCCGAGGAAGTGGCCGAGGCGGTCCTTAGAGCGGCTGCTCGCGACAAACGTCTTCTGGTCCTGTCAACAGTGGGCCGCGTGACCAGACTCCTCAACAAGCTGTTTCCCGCTCTTCACGAACGGATAATGGAGCGTTCGCTGAGCTCGGAACTGGAACGATAGGCCCCGGGATCTTCTCCGCCCTTTCCGAAACCAAGTACGCCTCTTCCTAAGGGCTTGTCACGAAATAACGTTGGCATTCTCCTGTAGGGGCGGACCTATGTGTCCGCCCTTTCCGCGTATGCACCCCTGCATTGGGGCAGACACGCAGGTCTGCCCCTACAATTGCCACAGCAATCTGTTGCAAGGGTTATTTTGTGACAGACCCTAAGTACTCCAATTCGTAAGTTCGGTCGCGGATTCCGTCTGCTCTTGATCAGCACAGAGGCTGGTCGGGAAAGGGCCCGCAGAAGGGCAAACCGTCATTGCGAGAGCGTAAGCCCGAAGCAATCTCCATGGTCGGCAAGAGAGAGATTGCTTCGCGGCGCTCGCAATGACACGTTTATACTGATTGCCAAGAGTAATTTCCGATTACTCAGAGCATCCGTCATGTGGGGCAGGCTTTCCAGCCTGCCGTTCGGTCAGAACTTTTGGAAACTGCTATAAGTTTCGTGGGGCCTTTTTCTTGCACGGCGGCTGGTCGGATTGTTAAAAGGAAGGCACGCGGGTTCGGAAATTGACAGATCGCTGAATACGAATTAAGATGTTGGATAATGATCGATTTCTCGGCAGGTTGGTAGAGAAAAGACACATGAATGACAGCGGTAACCGTATGGACAACCAAAATGGGGTCGGAAGGAACCTCCCCTATGGGGAACGCATTCCCTATGCGGGGTTGAACGGGTACAATGTTTACGACGGCGCCTATGGCCCGGAAGACGACCCTGGTATCTCCTGGTCTCGTTATGTCCAAGCCGTACTGTATAGGAAATGGATCGTAATAGGCGTGTTCGTTCTGGCCGTAGTGGCAGGCGTCTATCACGCTTACAGTATCAAGCCGCTTTACCGTTCCGAAGCGACGATTGAAATTCAGAAGGCGGGTCCGATTTCGACCGGCGTACCCTTTGCGCTTGCCTTTTACGGCCATTTCGATCTCTATTTTCAGACCCAGATCCAAAACTTGAAGAACACAAAAATAGCGGATCAATTCCTGACCCGGATAGACCAATTATCACGGCAAGGTGGCACAGAGGACGTTACCGGCTCTGACGAGGGTGATCCGTCTTCCACAAACAAGGACCATCCGGAAGAGGAAAGGAGAAGAAACGCGCTGATAGGGTCGGTGCTCGGTCGTATCAACGTCACTCCGATCGAGCGCACGCAGTTGATATACGTATCTATGACGGATGGTGATCCGAAGCGTGCAAAGCAGATGCTCGGGATCTACCTTGAAGTATTCAAGGAAGAAGATAAACGCAAACGAAATGAATTTGCCGCTCAACTGAGATCCTGGCTGCGCGAGGAACTGGAAGAGAGTGAGAAAAAGCTTAGAAAATCCGAACAAGACCTCTTGAATTTCTCTGCCAAGCATGGCGTGGTATTTCTTGAGGGCAATCCGGACCAGGCCGATACTTTCTTGGAGAAAGCGAGCAGAGACTATTATCAATCCAAGGATGACAGGCTCCAACTTGAATCACTGGAGCACGGAAAGCAGAAGTTGTTGCCCGCCCGAGCAAACCATGAGTACCTGACCACTTTGAAAAGCCAGCTGGCCGAGCTCAAGTCGGAATACACAGCGAAGAAGGCGGTTTATTCCCCTACCTATTTCAAGATGGTGCTTCTGGAAAGCCGAATCAGCTCATTGTCCAATGCCGTGTCCGAGATTGAGCAGAGCACGAAGTCTGAATCATTGGAAGTCGCCCGCAAAAGGGAAGCAGTGGCGGAACAGGCTTATGAACGGAGCAAAAAGAAGGCCATGGAAATGAGTCCGCTGGCCGTCCAGTACCAGATACTCAGGCAAATAGTGGAAGCCAACGGCAAGATGTATGTGAAGCTGCTCCAAAAGTACAAACAGGCCCAATTGGACCACCAGATTATGGGACACAACCTTGTGATTGCCAATGCCCCCAGTTTGCCGATCGCTCCAATCAACCTGAAAACACGCCGGATTATTTTGACGGCTGTGATTCTGGGATTGCTGGGAGGCATTGGGATCGCCGTCGCCGTGGAAACTTTCGACAGGACGGTTCGCTCGACGACCGAAATTGAGCGGAAGCTGCACGTCCCGGTTCTTGGCTTCGTGCCCAAGGTGCATCCAGGGAGGTCGATAGGTAGGGGGGACACGAGTCCTGCGAGAGACGAATTTATGCCGTTCCGCTTGCCCTGGTCTGAGTTGGCCGATTCCATAAGAGTCATCCAGAACACGGCAGAGGCATTGATGGCGGACCAATCCACTTCCACAATTTGTGTTTCCAGTGCTCTCCCACGTGAGGGCAAGACTTTTGTCTCAGTCTCAATGGCCACCGCCATGGCGTGTGACCACAAAAAGGTTCTTTTGATTGAAGGCGACATGAGGCGGCCGCGGCTGCAGGATCTGTTTGGGAAGGAAAGGGGAGGCCCGGGACTGAGCGATTTGTTGAAAGGGAACGTTGCCGGCCTGGATCAAGTGATTCGGAGATCCCACATTCCGGGTCTGTTCTACATTCCCGCGGGGATGGCCGCGGACAATCCCGTAAGCCTCCTCAAATCACAGGGAATGCGAAAAACCCTTGAAGTGTGTAGGGGAAAATTTGATTTCGTATTCGTAGACGCTCCTCCTGTGGTAGGGATGGCCGATGCCGGCATTCTCTCACGGTACTCCGACGGACTCATACTCGTCACCAAACAGGGTCACACACCGATGGAAGTGCTCCGCCAAGCACAGGAATCGGTGATGGTGGGACAGGAGGTGCGTCTACTGGGGATAGTGCTCAACATGGTCTACCGGGAGGCTAACGAATACGACTATTATGCTTCTCGATACGGGTACCGGTACGACTACCGCAGAGACCGCACCTGATGCCGCTTCGCCATTTATAGCCGTTGCTAAAAGTAGATTCCGATTGGGTGTCGGGTACCCCAGCCGGCTCGGAGTCCCGAAGGGACGACACATAGCGACGCGTAATGGTTCTGTCGTCCCTTCGGGACTCAGGTGTTCTGCAATGGCCCTTACCTGGCGATGAATCGCCGGGCGTAACCGTTCACCGCGAACCGTACAAGCTCCCGGAATTACGTATGGGGGAGGTT
>CAZGNL010000092.1:0-19977 GCA_964527475.1 uncultured Syntrophaceae bacterium | reverse complement strand
CCGTATTGTGAGCAGGCCGGTTGAGACAACAACACAGGGTGGAATACGTCACCGTATTCACGCCAACGAGCACTAAGCCAATCAGGACCTCGGCGAGTGACTAATCAAGATCGCACATACGGACCATCCGAGAAACAAGCTGCCGCTACCCGGATCGGCGAGTCTTCGTCCCCTGTGAAGAGGTCGCGGGGCCGAAGGGGGGTGCCGCGGAAAGCTGGAAGTCCGCTTTGCACAATCGTTCCTATGAAAGTCCCGTGGAGAAACCACCTCTTTGCGGGTATACGTATGGGGTGGTTTGGAGGGGAGATGAGTCTCCCCTCCAAGTTATTGCGCAGCGTGCGCGCTCTTCACGCGCCTGTCCAAGGCGAAGCCACGGACTGCCGAACAGTGGAAAAAACTGTCATACTTCGTTGTCTTTTGTTAGCGGTGATGGCTGGGATAGTTGTTTGTCTTGCCGTTGTGTGCGGTTGCGATCTGGTGCCTCAAAAGCCCGAAGCCGTGTTCCGTCTCTACCGGGAGAGGATGAGGTCAGGGCAGCTTGAGCAGGCACGGGCACTGCTGTCCCGGGAGTCTCAGGTCCTCGCACGAGAAGCCGCTACCACGTATTTGCTCCGGCACCCACCCGAAAACCTCGCGCTGCTCAACATCTTGGATCCGGTTGCCGCGCCGGTAGCGGTAAAAGTGGGCAAGACCGACGCTGTTGTCAGGGTAAGAGCCCTGAAAGGGGGGCTCAGGCTCATACGCCTTGTCAGAGAGGACGAACGCTCTTCATGGAAGATCGATCTGTCCGCGGAATTGAAGTCTTTCCGGTCGTTCTTAGCGGTTAGGGGCGCCCTGGAAATGATTCGGGAGCAGGCCGGAGAGTACGCGGCCACTCTGAAAGGCTTCAGGGACCAATTGGGCAGAATGCCTGAACCCAAACCCGGGCCGAAGAAGTCGGTCGAGAAAAGGAAGCCCAAAAAGAAAAAGGGCAAGGGAATAGTAAAGAAGAAACGTGGAAAGAAGAAAACTAAGAAGAAGAAATCACGCAAGAAGAAAGCGACTCGAAAGAGCAAAGGCCCAAGATAAGAGGCCGTCACAAAATAACCGAACCGAATTATGTAATTGAGAAAGGCGAGACAGGCGCAGAGCTTAACCTAGCCGTCACCCCGGCGAACCCCGGATCGGAGTCCCGAAGGGACGAAAGATAATAGCCCGGGGATTTATCCCTGGGTCTGAAATCCATTCCCCACCGGGAGTCCCGAAGGGACGACAGATAGCGAGCACGCAATGGTTCTGTCGTCCCTTCGGGACTCATACCAATGCGCAATCAAGAGAGTGAGATCGGGTTCTTGGGTGCCACTGCCGGCTTGCCCAGCAGTGCTCTTTATCACTTGTTTGAACGCGCATTGGTATCAGGTGTTCTGCAAAGGCCCTTACCCGGCGATGAATCGCCGGGCTATTTTCTGACGCCCCTTCAGCGCTACGGTCTTTCGAGAAAGAAGCGAGAAAGCAGGGGCACGCCAATGAGTCAATCCGTGATTACTTTTGAGAACCGCTTCAAGCCCGGTGAACCATTATTCCCAGGGATCAATACCACTTCACGGGCTTGGCGCACGGCGCCATCATGGGCGGTCCGCAATAGGGTGGAGGCATCATGGGCGGCCCGCAATTCGGTCGAGGCGGCATCATGGGCGGCCCGCAATAAGGGGGAGGCGCGGGCCTGCACTTGGAAATGTTCCTCACAGGCGGCCTGCACTTCATGACCGGAGGGGGCGGCGGCGGCGGGCAGGGCGCCGCCATCCGGGGCATGCATCCCTGGGGAGGACACATCATGGGCGGCGCGCATGATCCCAGTGAATAGGTGGTGATGGACCCATGGGTGGCAATGTATGCATTCCCGAAGGGTACCGCGATCACTGCCACGATGAGCACGATCAGAGCGATTGCTGATATTCTCGACATACCCAACTCCTTAAATGTGAGACTTAGAATGATCATCATCTAAGCTTTGTAATACCTGGAATTCTCAGGTATAATGTATCACACCAGCACCGTTAAGTCAATAACCTTACTGAAAACGCACTATTTCCTGGATTGTCTCTATTTTCGATTAGATACGCTTGACCGTAATCACGGGTGTCAGCTTCGAGTGCGGACCACCGACTCCGGCTGCGGCCCGTCCTTGACCGTCGTAGTTGGCCGTGATATCCATGTACAGGGCAATTTTCACAGTCTCGACCCGTGGATACGGGCGCTTGCTCGGAGCTGGAAGTCACTCGATGTTCGCAGGGCTCGGTCCTTTTTGCCCATATTCACGGCACTCGTATGGCGCGGAATCTGCGTGGCCCTTACGGTATTGGGCTGCCGGCGCTGTTACTCCCGGGAGAAGGAACAATGTTTGACCGGCTTGTAAGTCCTGAAGAGGCCATGACGCTCCTTGCAATCAGCGACGCAGGGGAGTTGGAACAGGCAGTTGAGGTGGGAGAACTCGGGCCGAAAATGAGAAGCGACAAGGGGCATGGGTTCCGCCTGGGCGACGTCGTAATGTTCGAGCTTTCCAGGGTCCTCCGGGGCATAGGCGTGGACCCTCAGAAATCCTTGAGTTATGCCGCGGCCGTTCTGGCTTCAAGACTCGAGGAACACGACGAGACCATGTTGGATTGGATTGAGAACGAATCAGATGAGTTGTTCTGTCTTATCGCGGATCAACAACTTGCCAGGATATATCTCAGAGACAAGGAAAGCGCCAAAGAGGTGGACGTGGGCGCAGTAAAGCCTATGCTCTTCCCGACCACCCAATGCGAGATCAATGTGTTCAGGGTGATCAGACCGGTAATCTACAGGGCTAAAGACCTCATGGCCTCAGAATGATGGACCGGTTGCCGTTGTCATCAAGGCCCGGATCCCCCAGCGTGCCCCGAAACACCGTTGGCATTCTCCTGTAGCGGCGGACCCCGGATCGGAGTCCGGGGCAGGCTCTATGTGTCCGCGCTTTCGCCCATGTGCGCCCCTACAATTGCCACAGTAACCCGTTGCAAGGTCTATTTTGTGACAGACCCTTAGCGCCTGGTGTGACCGGCTCGACTCCCGGGGAGCAGCCAATATCCGGGCGAAGCCCCGGTACCGGGGCATAGGCGTTAACACAAGCCTTCCGCCGGGTTTCAGTGTGAGGAAAATCCCCCTATCCCCCCTTTTTCAAAGGGGGATTTTGAGGCTCGGTCCCTCACCTGTACACGATACTTCTTTGAGCGCAACTTGGCATTAGGTGTCATGACGGTGATCCAAAGTTGACGCCTATGCGGTGCCGGGGTGTCGGCGACCTACTTGGACCGGACACAGTCCTTGACTTCAATAGCGTTCATGACCGCGGAAAGATTCTTCCTTATTTCAGCTTTCCTCAATTTGTATTTCTTGATTCTGGCCATCGTGCCCGCGCTGATCGCGGAACCAAGAACCATATCCACGGTCTTTAGGTCGTCCTGAAATGTCTGCGCGGATTTGACCAGCTCCGAACATTTCTTGCTGAGCAGGTCCGTGGCAGTGGCGGTCGAGGCGGCAAAAATGCCGATAAGGGCCGCGACTACCACGGCCGAGTACCACGTGTGGCGGGATTTCATGCCGGCGCCTCCTTATGCGAGTTCAAGCGGTCCAAGATAGAATCGGGCCTTCCCGGGCCAAATCTTTGTGGGCAGAAGGCTCGCCTGCCTTGTCGGCGCCTCTTATATCACAATGATTCTTGAGCACAACGTTAATCTGCGCTGAATGGTATAACCATTCAGTTGTGAATAGAGGTTTCGCTCCGAATATGTCATTGCGAGTGATGCGAAGCCACGGACTACTGAACAGCGGAAAAGACTTTTTAATGCTTCGTTGTCGCTCTTGCCATGGAAGCCGGCATAAGATCTCAACTGAAATAGAAAGCCTGACAAGCAAAGAAGATTGCCACAAGAGCCAGGGAGAGCCGGTCTTTGCCGGAGAATCGAAGCTGCCGGTACTCTGAACGAGGGGCGCCCGGGCGGAATCCTCGGGCAGTCATGGCGGATGCCACTATTTCACTACGCTTCAAAGCGCCGTTGAGAGCAGGTACCAGTAAGGGCGCCAAGTTCTTGGCACGGTCTGTGATTGACCCGTGTCCAAATTCCACCCCTCTGGCCCTCTGAGCCAGTATTGTGGCGGCCAACTCCTGCTGAAGCAGCGGAATGAATCTCATCCCCAGCAGCATGACAATGCCCATCTCACCCACAGGCAATCGGACGAGCGCCAAAGGGCCGGCAAGGCGCTGGAACCCTCGACTGAGATCCAACGGAGTGGTCGTAAAAGTCAGGATCATGGACAAAACTATGGCCTCGAGTACACGGAGTGCAAAGAGGAGGCTGTTCGCGAGGGCTTCCAGGGAAAACGGCATCTGCCGACTGCCTACAACCAAGGGGAGGCTGCCGGAGTCAAAAAAAAGGTTGACCAGAACCACGATGGCCAGCATCCAGAAGAATCTTCTAAGACCATTCCTCCAAAGTCTCCATCCGGCAGCGCATGAAATCCCGAGACCCAGGATGGCCATCCCGGTCAAGAACAGACCAGCAGGATGTTTAGTCAGAAAGACCCCTGTGAGAATCAGCGGGAATGCGACGAGCTTGGTCCTTGGGTCCAGTTCATGGAGAAACGAATCACCCGGAATGGAACCTCCGATGGAAAAATCCGCGATGGATGGGGCCATGGATATTCCCGCCAGCGGCCGAATCAGGTGAGAGCGGCCTGGGATAAGTAGGAGAAGAGGCTGCAATGTCGGACTATCAGCCCCTTCTCTCCATCAAAGTCACCAGCATTCTCAGAGAATCTTTCGTGGTTGTGAGGGTCCCTTGAATGGCGACGAGCTTGCACTGCAGCTTGTTACCACAGCGCCAATCAAGTTGCAAGCCGGCCGCGGGTAACCATTCAGTCATTCGGGGGGAGACGGCAACGACCACTTTCTCGTGTCTAGCGGATGGTAAAAGGGCGCACACACAGGTGCGCCCCTACACTGTGCCCCATGACGGGTCTGGGCCGAGACGTAGGGGCAGACCTATGTGTCTGCCCTTGCCTTCGAAGCCCCCCCGAAATTGAATGGTTACGGCCGCGGTGATCGTTCAGGTGGACCGGACCACCCACAACGTAATGGTCGCAAAGAATGGACGAAATGGTTGACGCGGTTCCGCGTGGTGTGCAACAATCTTTTCAAGCAATGGTTTGGGTTTCAAGGGGGATAGTTGGTGTCAGTGGTTTGTGGCCGACCAAGTGTCCGACCGATTTGGTGTGTCCGGCTCTTTTCAATACCGGGAGCAGTCCAATGACGGCGGTGGCATTTAATCGTGCGGTGGAAACCGGAGATCTGGCGGAGATCAAGAAGTTGATCGAAGCCGGAGAAGATCCCAACGTAGACATCAAAGACGGCAACACCCCGCTTCATATGGCTGCGGCCGGAGGGGCAAAGGACGTAGTGGAATGTCTGTTGGAACATGGAGCGGCTGTGGATATCGAGGACAACGAGGGTGACACACCACTGATGGAAGCCGCGCACAAAGGGCATGCGGAAGTGGTCCGCACGCTGCTTGACCACAGGGCATCGGTGAACAAGGCCAGCAAATACGGCAATACGGCCCTCACACGTGCCGGCGCCGGAGGCTACGTGGATGTGGCGAAATCGCTTCTGGACAGGGGAGCGGACATCAACTTTAAGAACAAGTATGGAAATACCGCGCTGATGGAAGCCGCGAGCATGGGGAGCCGTCGAGGTGAGTTGGCGGACCTGCTCATTTCCCGAGGAGCGTCCCTGGATACTCAGGACGAGGAGGGAGTCACCCCTCTGATGAGGGCAACCATGGGCGGGTACCTGGACATGGTGAAGAAACTGATCGAGCACAAGGCGAGTCTCGACATCCAGGACAGTTTCGGCAACACGGTCTTGATCAGAGCAGGTATTCTGGGGCTCATCGGTATGATCGGCACACTCCTGAAATCAGGGGCCGAACAGACAATCGATGTCCAAAACAAATACGGCAACACGGCCTTGATCGAGGCTGCTCTCGGATGGCGCCTGGACGCGGTTCGACTCCTTCTGGAAAACGGAGCAGCGGTGAAATCTCCAACAATCACGGGATGACGGCTCTGGCCTACGCCGAGTTGCAGGGTTACAACGATGTGGCTGAAGCCCTAAGGGCCGGTGGAGCGGTCTGAAGCCAAGGCATTGCCTGTGGGTGGAGCGCATACTCGGGGTCCAGGTGAAAAAGTGGATGAATCCAATAACGATGAATTGACTCTGCTCTCGCGGGGACATTCGGATTATCCGGACAGTCCGGAGAAGGCGAGACTGGAGACATTTGCCAACAAGTACCCGTCTCGGGACTATACGGTTGAGTTTGATTGTCCGGAATTCACCAGCGTTTGCCCGGTCACCGGGCAGCCGGATTTCGCCCGTATCATTATCAGATACGTCCCCGACATGAAGTGCGTTGAATCCAAATCCCTGAAGCTGTACCTGGTTTCCTTCAGGAACACCGGAATGTTTCACGAGGAGATCACCAATAGAATACTGGACGATCTGGTGGCCGTGTGCGAGCCCAGGTGGGTCAGGGTCAGAGGCATGATGAACCCCAGGGGAGGCATATCAATAGACGTTGCAGCCCAATACTGCAAGCCGGGCTACAGCGGACCATCCGGGACGTTTGGACACGAAGCCGACCAATGATCGGGCAGGGGCCCTTACAGGGAGACGGACTGACATTGTGCCGATGAGGACACCAGGTGACACTTTGTTGCGATTACAAAAGTGCTGACCGGCCGCAACTCGGGGCCGGCCTTTTGGAAGCGGATAAACTGGTCTTCAATTCCAGGCCCGGATTCAAACCCAAGATCGTATCTTTCACACTCAAAGCGCGCGATTGCATCTGGATCAGGGGAGCTTCAGGCGAGGGCAAGACCACCCTACTCAGAACAATCGCCAGACTGATTGTGCCGGCCCGCGGTCGCATGCTGCTCGAAGGTGTGCCGTGGGAGGAGTTCCCGGCTGCGGAATGGCGCTGCCGAGTAATCTATCTCCACCAGAAGGCGGTCCTATTCCCCGGTAAGGTCCGGACCAATCTGGAAAGGGCTTTCTCCTTTCGCAGCCGTACCTCGGACAGGCTCGACATTGAGCGGGCTCGCACTGAACTCCTATCCTTTCTGCTTCCCGATGACATTTTGGAAAGGGATTCGCTTACCTTGTCCGTGGGCGAGGCGTCCAGGGTGGCTCTTGTGCGGGCCTTGATGGTCAATCCCGAGGTTCTTCTGCTGGACGAGGTGACCGCGGCACTCGATACACGGAGTCGCGACGCTGTGGTCTCTCGCTTGCGAGAGTGGGTGGCATCGGGAACCCGCGGACTGGTCTGGGTTGCTCATGATGATGCTCTGCTGAAACTAATGCCGGGAACGGAGATCTCGCTCGATGACCTTGAACGGGACTCGGATTGACCAGAACTTTCCGAATTGGGTCGGTGTGCGGCCGCCCCAGGAAATCCCCCTAACCCCCATATGCGTTAACTTAGGGCTCGTCCCGAAATAGGTACTACAACCTATGAATCCTGAAACCTTCCCGGAACTTATTACCGTCATTCCAGAGCCTGCCCCGGACTCCGATCCGGGGAAAGCCGGAATCCAGGCTTCTTCAAGACTTTCTGGACCCCGGCTTTCGCCGGGGTGACGACACAGTGGGAATTGAGACGTTTATTTTCTGACAAGCCCTTACCTTTTAATTAATCGGCCTCAGGTTGCTGTACTAGTTCGTGAAGGGCCTCCATTAGTTCCGGAACATCGACCGGCTTTGTAAGAATTCGGTCCACGCCCGATTTCTTCATCTTTTCAGTTTCTCCGACTTGGTCCCCCCAGCCGGTCAATACCACAAAAGGGGTCTTGGGAACCCCTCTTTGCCGACATATTTCCCGAAGTTGTTCAGCCACATCCCATCCGGTCATCCCAGGCATTCCAAGGTCACAGATCACCACGTCCACCGGGTTGTCCTTGAACGTTCGGATTCCTTCCTGACCGGATAGGGCCGCAAGAACAGTGTGATTGAATTCCCTAAGCGTATCAGCGAGTAGGTCGACAAGTGGTTCAGAATCATCTATTGCAAGGATTCTGAGAGCATTTTGGTCAGTCGTCTTGAACGCCGGCCTGCTTTCCCGGACAAGCTCCCGCGCCTTCGGTAGCACTACGGTAAAGGTGCTACCCTCTCCTTCTATGCTGTCCACCACTATCTCGCCCCCATGTCGCTTGACAATCGCCTGACTGGTGGACAAGCCCAGCCCCGTTCCAACCGACATCTTGGTAGTAAAGAAAGGAACAAAGAGTTGGCCGAGGTCCTTTTGCGGTATGCCGACACCTGTGTCCCGCACCCGGAGAACAACCCGGTTCTCTTGGATGTAGGTCGCCACCAATATTTCCCCACCCTCAGGCAAGGCCTCTACCGCGTTCTTGATAAGATTTACTACTACCTCGAACATCTCATGCTTCTTGCCCGCGAGCACGCATCCATCGTTGAGACGGGGACGCAAATTGATTGCGATTCCCTGCTTTTGGGGGGTTGTCTTCCACCAAGTCTTTGTCAGCTCCGCAGCCTGTCTCGCCACGTCACCTATATCAAAGACTGAGTCTTCCGAGGAGTCGTCATCCGTACGAATGCCGGCAAAGCTCTGGACACGCCTCACGGTTTCCGCTCCGAATTCGCAACTCTCAAGAATTTGGTCAAGTTTGCGCTTGATTTCTCGATGATTACCCGATTCGAGATTCATGAGGGCCAATCGAGCTCCGCTCACGACAATTTGAAGCAAGTTGTTGAAATTGTGGGCCACTCCACCGGCAAGCTCACCAACCGCCTTGAGTCGCTCCGTTTGGAGCAGTAGACCTTCCGCCTTCTTCCGTTCTGCGATTTCCTGGTGAAGTCGCTTGTTGCTCGCGGTAAGTTCTGCGGTGCGCTCCTCCACCCGCTTCTCAAGTTCTTTCTGATATCTTTTGCTCAACTGTTGGTGTTTCTTCTCAAGAGTGAGATCTTCGATGAGCAACAGTATTGACCTCTCCTCGATGATCCTGATAGATCGAAAGGTCATCCGGCCCCATGTCCGGCTTTCCGCAATCTCCAGCAAGGATTCGGTTGTTTTCGGCTGTCTTGTGGAAAGAACCTCCTCTACGACTGACAGAACCCGCTCCGCCTCGGACGGAACAGCGAAAAGATCCCCAAAGGGGCGCCCTTGTATTCCTTTGTGTTGGGGGCTGATCTTCCCACAAGCTTGATTCGCAACCATTATGTCAAAAGATCGGTCGATCAACAGGGCCGGAATCGGGAGGGCTTGCACTAACCTACCGAAAGTGGTCCCCCAAATTCCTTCTCTGACGTCGAAACTACCGGATGAGGTTACATCACTGGTAAACAGGTTGTGGAGATCGATCGTCTCTGTGGAATCGGTTTCGGACACCAATCGATTCGGTGTTGTTTCCTCATCGAAAGAACCAGAATTCGGTGAATCTTGCTCTGGCATGGCCCGCCCCCATTTGTAGATCTGCAAACCGGCTTGGGTGGCTGCCACCTCGCCGCCCCGGTAGATTGTCCTAGGGGATTCAGCGCTCTTCTCAGGTTTGTGGTCCCCTGGAATCGCGGGTCGCATCCCACGGCCCAGAGGAAGACTTGGCGGCCGGGCCCAACACAGGGTTCTCTGTTTCGCCCGGGGCCAGGCTTTGTGCCGATAGAACCGGCAAACTCAGAAATATCAACGTGGCTTGCTCTTCACGGTTTCGCGGTTCCATTGTCTCAAGTATAGAACAATCGAACGAAGTTCTGAAGATTCCGCAGCGCGTCTTCCGAGATATCCGTAATTTCCTGTCCGGCTACAGGGTACTTGCTGTTCCTCCCCTTGGTCTTGACCCACCGGCAGCGAGTTTGAAACAATAGCGGATCAGCCGGGATGAGCTCGTCCAGCGAAAGACGAAAAGTCCTGACATCTCCGATTTTCGTCTCGATCCCTGCCACACGCAGACCGCTCTCCGAAATATCCCTCACAAGGCCCTTCACCCGTGATTCCGTGTCAATGATGAACAATGGGAACGTTATGTCTATTCTGGGGAATCGGCGAGATGAAATGATATCAGCTACCGCCCGGTACGCCGGAGACCGCTCATAGATCTCAGTGTGACTGACAACTTTGACTTCCACAAGCCTCCTGAACAGCTTTTGAAGCCCTTTGGATGAGGTCTGATATTTCACCATCAGCTCGGGGTCCGTCATCCCGGAGCGGATGTCACCGACAACCTCCCCAGCCGCAACCCGTAACTTGTGTGGCCTAGTGCCCGGTCCGTCTTGAGATTCCCCCCCACCATCCGCGTTGCCGCCCGTCACCAGCATGAGTTCCATTTCACAAAGGCAATCCTCACACGGCGGAGTAGGCTGCACCACATTAAGGGGAACAACTTCCAGACAGAGACACGTCGGACACTGATAGTGGCCGAGTTTGATTTCCGCTTCTGCCGTAGACATATTCGTTTCCGTCATGCTTGAGTTCATACCACTTGAATTGCCCGACGATCTGTCTGGCTGATTAGGAATCCCGCGGCGAGATTCTATACCCAAACCCAAACCCGGCGAATCCGGCGTACTCCCCAAGGCATTGCCAGCTCCTACTCTTGGCCGGCCAACGCTTCATCAGACTGCGCAGAGCCTGAGCGGGCGTCCGACCGAGTGTGAAGCGGATCAGTCAATTCTTGACAATTTGTGTAGCGTATCACCCGAATGGTGAACTGTCAAATGGGTCGAATCAAGGGGAACAATCCTTCACTTGGGAGGGGACTTGAAGCACGGAGGTCCTTTTTATGTGAAGTAATCTCTTGCCTTATGTCATAATTAATTTCATAAAAAAAGCCAAACACATTGACATTATGGCTGTTATGCTATATTCTTTTGCAAAAGAATCCGTGGAGACTACATGCCATGTTGACAAATTCCCCGAAATCCCTCATCGCCGCGACGCTCCTGGTCATAGGACTGGCAATAGTGTTTCCATACCAGCACTTCAATCCGTACCTCCCGGAAAATGTCCTGACCGCACAGCCTGATAATCCGTACAACCATTTGATGATCCTTCCGATTTCCCGGACAGCCTACCCGCCGTGTCCCACTTGCGGACCGGTCTGGGCACAGTATCCTGACCTTCCCCCCATTTGGCGTTCCATCAGGGGGCCGTTCGGAGTTCCTGTGCCTGTTCCTTAGGGCGCGTCACAAAATAAACCTAGCAAAACGATGCTGGGCCGATTGTAGGGGCAGACCCCGGATCGGCGTCCGGGGCAGGCTCTGCGTGTCTGCCCAAATGCAAGGCACACGCTGGTAGGAAAGGGCGGACACATAGGTCCGCCCCTACAGTAAGATGTAACAGTTATTTCCTGACGGGTCCTTAGTACACGAGTTCACAAACTCGATGTCGTACTGACCGCATCCAAACTTGTCATTGCGAGCGCCGCGAAGCAATCTCTCTCTTGCCAACCATGGTGATTGCTTCGGGCTTACGCCCTCGCAATGACAGTTTGTCCTTTGGCGGGCCCCTGTTCGAGCCGGGGGCAGCTCTATGTGTCCGCCCTTTCCCGCGTGTGCATCCCTACACTTGAATCAGCGACCTCACAATCGTGGGATCCGATCCATCGCAGAATAGACGGAAAAACTTCCTGCTCCACCCGCTTGCCTACCACAAGATCCATGTGCCCGTAATCTTCAGCGCATCCTGTATCTTTGCCGAGGATCTCGGTTTGCGGTTTTCCGGGCGATCCGGTGCTCCGGCGCTCCGGCGCCACCGCTTCAGGAGGGGCCATCTCATCCCTGGCCCCGGCCAGAATCAGAATGGGCACCTCGGTATCGTGCGAGGGGTCAAGATATCCTTCATGTCCGTTAGGGCCGAATACCCCTGTCTCCAGAAATCGTCCAAAATCTCCCCAGAGTTTGGAGGCAGTCACCAGTTCGGTGGCCAGGGCCATCACCCTCTTGGAGACTTCAGGCTCAATGTTGGGTGGATGGTAGACTGCGAGAAAGAAATTTGGAATCCGGTGAGCAAAAGGGACCATGATTTTCACCAGAAAGGGCAGGGGCAGGACAGGGAAATAGTGAAGCAGCCGCGCTGCTCTCAGGGCAAGCTTGTACCACGGGTTTTGCATTTGAGACCAGTCCACCGGGGAGCCCAGCGTCACTGCAGATTGGATGCCCGAGGCATCGTTTCCGGCAAGATATGCCCTGATGAGCATTCCTCCCATACTGTGCCCCACCCAGTGGACCGCTGGAGCTTGTGTCCGCTGCGTTACGTGAGCGACGACAGCGGGGACATCTCTTCTCAGGTGGTCTTCGAAATCCCAGGAATACGGCATACCAGACGCCCAGAGTCGTGGGCGATCACTCGCCCCGGAGCCCCTCAATTCCGAAACCCAGACATCCCGGCCTTGATCGCGCAGGAACCGAGCCAAAGACGGGGCCCCCGGAAGATCAAAGGTGAAACGGTTGGAACTCAGTCCGTGACAGAGAATCACCGGCAGGCCTACGGGTTCCCCTTCGGGTCGGTATCTGAGAACGGCCAGGCGCCGGCCGTCATCTGTGCGACAATAGGAGACCTCGTCCTCCTCAGTGGGCGCCCAATAGAACCACCGCCAGAAATGCGCGGTCGCCATTATTGCGGCAATGACAAAGACCACGGAAAAAAACAGCGTGAGAAAGAATTGGATCATCGTGTCCGCCTGTAATAGAGATCTTGCCGGTTGCAAAGCCGGCCTGTATCAGACCCGCGTGTCCGGACAATTCGGGATTATAGTCGTTGGGCACGAAAGTGTCCACTCCCGGGAGGAAAGGAGCAATGTGCCCGGGCCAAACAGTGATTCCCGAGAGGATCGCGGGCAATTCACAGCCGCTGTGGATAACTTGACCGTAACCCTGTGGATAACTACCGCACGTATTTCGATCCATTAGATTTTCAGCAGACAGCCCCGTTTCAGGACAGTTGGAATTGTGTCATAATCTCAGATAGATGGCCCAAACCCAAAGATTATTTTGGAGGCGCGTTAATCCTAATCATACAGGACACTAAGTTATAAACACCTGTTGATAAATGATAATTGGGGAAGCCTGGGAAAACACTACGAATCACCTGATATTGGCAAATGTAAGCCTTCTGTTTCGCGAGGTGGATCTTCTCATCGAGCGTGTCATTGCGAGGAGTGGAACGACGAAGCAATCCCCATATTCACTGCCCTGGAGATTGCTTCGCTGCGCTCGCAATGACATCTTGCCACAGCCCGCCCGATGGCTGAATGGTTTACCTGAAAATAGATGAGCCGGGATGACCCTGACGCTTCGCCTTGCACCGACTATCCAAGAGGGCGCAGCATGCGGCGCGCCGTACGTGCGGGACCCGGCGAAATGCTGCCGCATTCCGAATTCTGCGCGGGACCCACGACTTTGCGGACATTTTCATACTTCGTTGTGCCCGGTGCCCGGCCGGGCATGTTGGTTACCATGAAATGGCAAACCGGCTTGCAAAACTTTCAGACTCTTGGTACAGTCCTGATAGCTATTTTGGTTGTTTTTTCAGGAAGTTTGTGTCGGGGCGTCCGCCGCGGGAACGATCTGGGGGATTGCTCGGAAATGGGGCTCCGACGCTGGTGGATGCGCTTTTATGCTTGACTAATCTCCGTGGAGGGTAGGTTGCTCTCACGAGTGCACTCCGGATCGCTCATCGGGATAGATGCACATCCTGTTGAGGTGGAGATCGACGTGTATCCGGGTTTGCCTTCAATCGCGGTGGTGGGTCTTCCTGACAGCGCGGTCAAGGAGAGTACCGCACGTGTGAAGTCAGCCATTGTGAACAGTGGCTATCCTTTCCCAGCTCGCCGAATCACCGTCAATCTTGCTCCCGCTGATCTGAAAAAGGAAGGCTCCGGCTTCGACCTGCCCATTGCCTTGGGGATACTCACTGCGCTGGACCTGGTCCCTTTGGACAAGCTCACAGACTATATGGTCGTGGGGGAACTCTCGTTGGATGGACGAGTCAAAGCGGTGAAAGGGGCTCTTTCTCTTGCATTGGCCGCACGGGAGCATGGCTTTAAGGGATTGTTTCTGCCTGAAGTGAATGCGGAAGAGGCCGCGGTCGTGGAAGGCATCGACGTGTACGGAGTTTCTCGTCTGCTGACCACTGCGGGTTTCCTGGTGGATCGCGTCCCCCTGGAGCCCACCAGGGGAAACATCCAGGACAGCCTGGACCGCCTGGGTGAGTACCCGCTGGATTTCAATGAAATCAAGGGGCAGGATCACGCCAAGCGCGCGGTGGAGGTGGCCGCGGCCGGAGGTCACAATGTGCTCATGATCGGTCCGCCCGGTTCCGGAAAGACCATGCTTGCCCAGAGACTCCCCACGATCCTGCCCAAGCCGGTCTTTGAAGAGGCCCTTGAGACTACGAAGATTTATTCGTCGTTGGGGCTGATTGGAACCAACGGCCCTGTGATCAGCACCCGGCCGTTCCGATCTCCCCATCATACCGTGTCAGACGCGGGACTGATAGGCGGAGGCCGAATTCCGAGGCCTGGGGAGGTTTCTCTTGCCCATAACGGAGTGCTCTTCCTCGACGAGTTGCCTGAGTTCCGCAAGAACGTGCTGGAAGTGCTTCGCCAACCCCTCGAAGAAGGACAAGTCACCATTTCCAGATCCCAGATGGCGGTCACCTTCCCCACCCGATTCATGTTGATAGGCGCGATGAACCCGTGCCCATGCGGGTACCGGGGTGATCCCAAACGTGAGTGTACATGCTCCGCCCTGGCAATCCAAAGGTACTGGAGCAAGATCTCCGGCCCGCTCCTGGACCGGATAGACATCCACCTGGAGGTCCCGTCGATCGCGTGGAAAGACATGACAGCAAAGGCTGAAGGCGAATCTTCCGAGAACATCAGGCAAAGGGTGGACAAGGCCCGCCAAATCCAGTTGGATCGTCTGCAAGGGCTCGGAATCTATTCCAACGCTCACATGGGAACCAGGCATCTCAAGGAATTCTGCCCGCTCGACAAGGAATCCATGTCTGTGCTGGAAAGGGCTGTGGATGTGCTCGGTCTTTCGGCCCGGGCCTATCACCGCATCCTCAAGATTTCCCGCACCATCGCTGACCTGGAAGCCGCCCGAGACATCACATCAGCCCACGTCTCAGAAGCCATTCAATATCGAACACTGGATAGACGGATGGATTGATAGAAATCGGAATTGGGGATGGTGTGACCGGAATACCGCTGCTTAAGGCCGGACTTGCAGGTGGTTTCGACGATCGCGTCAAACAGTTCCATCCTCAAGGATCTCGAATACAGGTCCACTGAGCCAAGAGGTGCTTGCAGAGCAAACGAAATCCAATGCCGCAATTGAAGAAAGAGTCTCATGGCGTAGACATCAAGACCAGAAACTGGTATGTGACTGGACACAAAAAGGAAAGTGTCTAAATCAGGAGACGCTATGGAGGCGAAGCAACAGGCATTTGATTTCAGCCCCGTGGCTAATGAAAATCGCACACCTACCGACAGCAATGACGATCCGGTTTGGCCGCCGTCCAAGGCGGATGATGGTTCACGATTGACTGGATTACCGCAGGACTTGCTGAATATCAGCAACAAGGTTCGCAGCAATCTAATGGGTTGGAGGGGCCAATTCTCTCCACAACTGATAGAAGCCATACTCAAGGCATACGCTCCAACCGATGGACTCGTACTCGACCCTTTTGTCGGTAGCGGAACAGTTCTCTGCGAATCTGCCCGTCTCAACTTCAGCGCTTTTGGCGCAGAGATCAATCCTGCCGCCATCAAGCTTGCTCAGGTCTACTATTTCATGAATATGCCTATGGAGGAACGCATGGGCCTCCTGCAATCTCTTGACTCGAAGATCCGTTCTATGCCGCATCCCGGTCTCGATGATCTTAGTCAATGCATCCATGAGGATGATGCCAAGAATGATCTCATAGATCTCTACCATAGGTTGCCTGAATCTTCAGAGAAGACCTTAATGGAGACCTTGGTAGTGACCCTAGATTTTCATAGCGAGGCGATTCCGTTCAGCCGCGTGATCTCAAAATGGAAAGCCCTCCAAGAAATCGTGGCCGGCCTGCCGTACTCCTTGAAACCCATAAGCCTTGAACTCTGCGACGCTAGATGTCTTCCACTGGATTCTGACTCGGTTGACATTGTCATTACTTCTCCTCCGTACATCAATGTGTTTAATTATCATCAACAATACCGGGTATCTATGGAGGCGCTTGGCTGGCGCCCACTCCGAATGGCCCGATCTGAAATTGGCTCCAATAGAAAACACCGTCAAAACAGGTTCCTGACAGTCATCCAGTACTGCCTGGATATGACTGATACCTTGCTGGAGATTCAGCGCGTCTCCAAGACCTCCGCACATATCGTCATGGTGGTGGGCAGGGAGTCCAACGTTCGTAAGACACCGTTTTTTAATGGAGACATCGTGGAGAATCTCGCTTCCGGATGTACTCAACTCCGATGCGCCTTGCGGCAAGAGCGTGTTTTTAAGAACAAATTCGGAAAAATGATCAGGGAGGACGTTCTCCACCTTGTCCTTGACCGTCAAGCAAGCGGGGAACCTCAAACACACCCAAAAGAAGTGGCAAGGGAAGTCCTCGAATCCGCGAAGTCCACGGCGCCGGAGGAGTCGATTCCTGATCTGTGCCTCGCTCTCAAGTCAGTGGATCTCGTCAAGCCGTCGCCAATCTGTAAACCAGCAGTAGCCAAGGAGGTCTGAATAAATGCCGATGCCTCAACCTCATTTGGAGAAATTGAACGCCACCCTGGCAAACACCAAGCTTCCTGCGGTAGATAAACCACGCGTGCAGGCCGCTATAGAGCGATATGGTCAATGGTTGTCAGACCTCAATCAAGCTATAAGCCATCCATCGGAAGATCTTCTCGCAGAGATGGTGAGATTGATGAACGACTACAAGACCTACGTTGATGTTGATTTGATTTTTGACAGCACCGAGAATTTCCTTTACAGACAAAAAGGTCAGTTAAAACTGGATAATAGCATTATTGAAGAGTTTCTTCCTTGGTTGGTACGGCCCCCTCTCGTGTCAAATCTGGGCGATGATGTCTTCGTAGGGCCGAAGCGGTGTTTCTCTGCCATATACTTCATGTCCGGAATAACGCGACCAGAACGAGGTGGTGGGCTAAAAATCCGGGCGAAGGATCAGGACTTCACCGTCAGCAGAAGACTGTATGTGAGAACCTCTCATAGAGAAGACTTTGCTTCATTTGCTCAGGATAACACTTATTTGGCATATATTGCTGCTGAAATGAAGACCAATCTTGATAAGACGATGTTCCAGGAAGCTTGTGCTACCGCCCATGATGTAAAGTCGGCTGTGCCCGGGTCAAAATACTATCTGATATGCGAGTGGCTGGACATGACTCCATTGAGTACTGCCCCTACGGACATTGACGAAGCGCTGATAATGAGGAAGGCCAAAAGGGTCAATTCGAATGTGCGGAAGCACTTTTCCACAAGTGCCGGAAGGCAGGATGCGAGAGCGATGTTCACGGACTACCTCAGCGTAAACCCGCTTCGAGTTGAAGTGTTTCAGAGACTTCTGGATCATATCAACGGCCTACTCGATGAGACCGAACCCGTTGAGGCTGATGTTCTGGAGCAAGGTTTTTTCTAATAACCGATGCTGAGATTCTCTTGTGGATGGCCATTCTGGGAATTCCGGGGACACCTTACTCAATTATTGACCAAAATGTCTATGAATTCCCGATTCGGTTCAAGCGAACAACTCTTGTTGGGTTTACTTGGTCCAAATGGTGTGAGTGGGGGTCAGGCTTGACATATTTGTATTTGTGCCAGATCTTCTCTTACCCTCTCAAGTTCTGCCGCAAGACGGGGATTCGTTTCCGCACGTTTGCGCAGACGATTGATCGCTTGACTCCTTCCTCCAACAGATCTTAGAAACGAATCCGGTCCGGCTCGTCAAGAAAAAATATCCTGGCCACCGTTCCCAAGCAGCATCACATGATAGACAGCGCCCGGATAGTGAATGCATGCTCTCCGTGCCATTCTTGGCACTTTATGCCCTCAAATCCATATATCAAGCCTGACCCCAAAATGACAAAACACACCGGAATTCCTCGGAATTCCTCCGATCAAAATGGTAGCCCTGTCATTCCTGGTGGTTGCAGGAAATCAGTGTCATGCTATAATAAGTCAGTGGTATTCACTTGATCATCTCTGCCATTGTGAGTAGGTTTCTGAGCGGAGCCGGTCGTCTGCAACGTCAGCCGGTTCCGGTGAGTCGCCTGGACGCTTCATCCGATTGTGCGCAGGCGAAATAGAGCCTATTCGCTATGTGCAATGATCGACCGATGACTTCCGGCTCAAGTCCTCGGCTCTTTTTGAGGAGAGAAACACGAACCTTTCAGGGGCGGCAGCCCTTTTTTCCGGAGGAGTTATGCGCGGAACCAAAACGCCTGCCAAGAAAGTAGCATCCGGTGTCAAGCAACTGGACCGCACCCTTGGTGGACTTCTGGTAGGAGACAACGTAATCTGGTACGACCACGCCGGCAGCCTG
Organism: uncultured Syntrophaceae bacterium; assembly: GCA_964527475.1. Lineage (GTDB taxonomy): Bacteria > Desulfobacterota > Desulfomonilia > Desulfomonilales > Desulfomonilaceae > CAZGNL01. The sequence continues at coordinate 1,360 of CAZGNL010000092.1, read as the reverse complement.
GCTTGGCCTTTCTGCCTGAATCTTATCCAGGCTTCTCAGGCCCGAAACAAGCCGGTGATATTCGTGAGTTTCGACCAATCCCCGCGTAATCTTGTGGAAAAACTAGGGCCGCTGGCCGAGAGCCCTTTGCTGACGATACTGGATTGCTTTTCATGGGGTAAAGGTGGGGGCTCAGACGTTTTCCTGCGGTTCTATTATGACATCCGTCCTGATTGGCCTTGCCGCATCATCAGAGTCGATGACCCCAAGCAAGCTTCCCAGGTGATGGACATTATCTACGGATTGATTTCTCAGTTCAACCAGGATGTGCGTTTGGTCTTTGAAAGCATGACGGGCATGCAGGAACTTTGGGGAGGCGAGGATCAGTTACTGCATTTCTATGCTCACTCCTGCCCGCGGCTATACGAACTCAACACCATCGCCTACTGGATTGTGGAGAAAGAAGCGCATTCGACTCGGCTGAGAGCTCAGGTCAATCAAATTGCTCAGGTTGCCATCGAACTGTCCATAAGAAGAGGCACGACTTTTCTCAATATATTGAAAGCGGACCGCCGCGGCACGGAAAACCTTCACAAGCCCTTCAAATACTGGACAAAAGACTCCGCGATCACCCTTGAGAATGAAGACCGCGTTCTGGGAAACCTGCAAGTCGGCCAAAAGATAAAAGAAGTGCGAATGAAGAGAGCATTATCTCAGAGCGAATTGGCAAAACTGGTGGGAGTGACGTCGAGCACGATTTCCCAGGTCGAAAGCAACCTGTTCTATCCTTCTCTCCCAGCGTTGGCGAAAATGGCCGAAGTGTTATCGGTTCACGTAAGCTCTCTGTTCAGCGCTGAGCCTGCCTCGACTCAAAAGGTCGTTTTTTCACCTTCAGACTCCATGCCTATCCGGCTTCAGGATGTGCCATCCGAAACAGTTTCGGCTCGAATATTGACCCCGGTGGATTTTCCCGCCAAATGCGAACTCAATTTGCTTGAGATCCAGCCGGGGAAAAAGCTATCACACCATTTCTTTTCGCATAAGGGTGAAGAGGTTGGCTATGTGCTTTCAGGAAGATTGCAGATGAGTCTGGGGAATTCTGTTCATGAGCTAAGATCTGGTGATGCATTGTACCTATCCTCGGAAATCCCATCTCAATGGGTGAATCCAGGACCGAGCGTGGCGCAGTTGCTGTGGGTTTCTCTTCGGACAGACCGAGAGGAGTGACGGGAACCAGGTCTTATGCTCCCCTGTCAGGCTGGACTGTCAATCGCTAACGGCCATAGAGATGTGAAGGCGCATCCGTATAACATCGAGAGCAAAGATTCATGGTAACCGTTCACCGTGAACCGTACAAGCTCCCGGAATTACGTATGGGGGA
>CAZGNL010000091.1:0-19978 GCA_964527475.1 uncultured Syntrophaceae bacterium | reverse complement strand
GAGGCGAAGCCCCGGACAAGTCAACAACGGAAAGGACTTTCGTAGTTCGTTGTCCGTTATTTGAGGTGATAGTTGGTATAAGCTGCTTAGCCGGACAGATGTTTCGGCCTGCCGGATTGTTGAAAGGAGGTGAGCGATGGGACATATGGTAGCGAAGGACGTTTATCGCGAACTCGGCACGAAGATAGATAACCTGCACGTGAAAGCCCCCTGCAATGATACCTTCTACCAGATTCTGAAGGATCTCTATTCGTCGGAAGAGGCTGAGCTAATTGTCAAAATGCCCTACGTGCTTTCCGGCCTGGACCGGATACAGAGAATTACAGGCATTGACAAGCCGAAATTGGAAAAGATCCTTGACGATCTTTGCCACAAGGGTCTCGTAATGGACATGTGGCTTGACGGAGAATACAAGTACATGCCCTCCCCGCTCTTCGTGGGGATATTTGAATTCACGATGATGAGGCTTGGAGGCGGCGTGGATTTCAAACGGATCGGCCGACTCTTCTTCGATTACATGGAAGAGGGGGCCCCCTTCAGGTCAAACTTCCCGGATAAGGCTCAGTTGTCCATTGCCAGGGCGGTGCCTCATGAAGAGGCCATCGGAGATCACGTCGAAATCCTCGAATATGAACGTGTCACTGCGCTCATCGACGAATCCGACAAATATTCGGTCGGGAACTGTTCGTGTCGTCACAAACTGGACCACGTTGGACAAGACAGGTGCGATGTACCGCTGAACACTTGCACCAGCCTGGGGCGGGGAGCTGATTACCTGATCAGGAACAACATGGCTCACGAGATTTCCAGGACGGAAATGAAGGAGATATTTGCCAGATCGCGGGAGATGGGACTGGTATTCTCAGCCGACAACGTGCAGAAACGGATCACGTTTGTCTGTCATTGCTGCAGTTGTTGCTGCTCAATCATGCACGGAATAAACGTACTTGGTCTGCCCCAGACACTGGTAACCTCCAATTTCATCGCCAGTGTCGATGAAATGGAGTGCACCGGATGCAAAAAATGCGTGAAGGCCTGCCCCATCAACGCCATCGAACTGGTCCCCGTAGATTCCTCGGGTCCGAATGAAACCAAGAAGAAGAAAAGGAAAAAGAGAGCACAGATAGATACTGCATTCTGCCTCGGGTGCGGAGTGTGTACTTTGACCTGCAGTACCAAGTCGCTCAAGCTTGTCAGGAGGGAACAGAGGGTCATACACCCGGAAACGACCTTCGAGCGAGTTATACTTCAGTGCCTCGAACGTGGGACACTCCAAAACCAAATCTTCGACAATCCACAGAGCAAAACCCAGGAGTTCATGCGTCACCTGATCGGCGGGTTTTTCAGACTCTCTCCGGTCAAGAAGACACTGATGAGCGATTCATTGAGATCCACGTTTCTTCGGACCATGGCCGCGGGGGTGAAGCTCACGGGCAAAGGCTATGTTACGCAGGTTTGATACCAATGCGCGATCAGAAGAGGAACATTGGATCCCCCTCACCCTAACCCTCCCCCAATGGGGGAGAGAGGATTCTCACTTCTTTGAAAGCGCATTCCTATGAAAGTCCCGTGAAAAAACCACCCCTTTCCGGGTCAACGTATGGGGTGGTTTGGAGGGGAGATGAGTCTCCCCTCCAAGTCCATGCGCAGCGTGCGCGCTCTTCGAGCACCCTGTCCGAGGCGAAGCCACGGCCCAGTGAACAACGGAAAGGACTTTCATACTTCGTTGTCGCCTTTTTTGCGATGTAAGTTGGTATGAGAGACTAGATTGACCTTGTCGTTCTCCGTGTCCGCCCGCAGGGCCGGATGGAGTGAGCTATGACGGAAGTAAAAGTGATCGGCGAGGAACTCAGTGGCCTGGGTGTGCTGATTAAACAGATCGTGGATGAGAACATAAAACGGCCGGAGGTATGGAAAGGCATCAAGAACATAAAAGGGACTGTTGTGCTGAGAGAGGCGGACTCGGGCGTAGCGGTGAGCCTACTGTTTGACAGAGGTCGAATTAGCATACGAAACCATGCCGTAGACAGCCCGTCCGCGTATTTGGAAGCAGGTTTTGAAGCGATCTCGGAGATCGGCAGCGGCCAGGTTGGGCCGATAAGGGCCATCATCACGAGAAAGATCAAGGCTGGCGGAAATCTCTGGAAGCTGCTGAAGATGTCGAAGGTTCTCATCACCGGAGAAGAACCTGGAAGGTAGGGAACGTGTCTGGTTTCATGGGCAAGATTCTGAGGGTCAATCTGACCGACGCGAAGATTTCAGAAGAACCTATCGACGAGAAGGACGCCAGGGTGTTTCTTGGCGGCAGCGGTCTGGCTACCAAGTACTTGTTGGATGAGACGAAAAAAGGGGTGGATCCGCTGGGGCCCGAGAATAAACTGATATACATGACCGGGCCACTGACCGGCACCATCTCGCCAAGTTCCGGGCGTTTCAGTGCAGTAGCCAAATCCCCGTTGACAGGGCTTTGGGGCTCGTCCAATTCCGGTGGACGCTTTGGCCTGGACCTCAAGAAGAGTGGTTTCGACGGCATTATCATGGAAGGGGCGTCGCCCACGCCGATGGTCCTGATCATCAACAACGGTGAGGCTGAATTGACTTCGGGCGACGACCTATGGGGGCTGCGCGTCCAGGAGACTACCAGGAAGCTCAAGGCTCAGTACGGTTCCAAGCTGAACGTGTCCTGCATAGGACCGGCAGGTGAAAATCTCGTTAGATACGCCGCGATCATGAACGATGAGCATCGAGCTCTCGGGCGTTGCGGATTGGGCGCGGTGATGGGCGCCAAGAAACTCAAGGCTGTGGTGGCGGGTGGAAAGCATTCAATAGAAGTGGCCGACAAAGCAGCCTTCACTGAAGCGGCCAAGACTGCGAGCAATTTCGTCAATGAGAGCATGCTCAAAATGACGCTTGAGGTGTACGGCACAGACATGGTGCTGGATATGGTCAACATAAAGGGCGGCCTCCCCACCCGCAACTGGCAGTCCGGTTCCTGCTCATACGCGGATGAGATCAATGGGTCGGCCATCAATGAAAAGGTCCTGATTGGACGAAAAGCCTGTTTCGCATGTCCAATCGCCTGCGGCCGGCTATCTGAGGTGAAATCAGGGAAATACAAGTGCAAGGGTGAAGGGCCGGAATATGAAAGCGTGGGCGCGTTCGGGCCCATGTGCGACGTACCTGACCTGGAGGCCATCACATACGCACATATCCTCTGTAACGAGTATGGGTTGGATACGGTGTCAGCCGGCAGCACCATTGCCTTTGCCATGGAATGCTTTGAAAAGGGACTGCTTTCTACAGCGGACACCGGCGGCATGGATCTGAAGTTCGGCGACGCAGACGCAATGATCGAACTGATCCATCAAATCGGTCAGAGGAAAGGGCTGGGTGACCTGTTGGCCGAAGGGACCATGAGGGTGTCCCAAAAACTCGGTCAGGGCAGCGATAATTTCGCCATGCACGTAAAGGGGCTGGAATTGCCCGCGTACGACTGTAGAGCCACGAAGATCACGGGGCTCGGATTCGTCACGTCCAATCGTGGCGGCGACCACATTACCGCATATGTCCAAGGGCCGACCTTTCTGGACATTCCTTTCCTCATCGTAGAGGAAAGCGGCATTGAGGATCCGATCGTGGAGAATCCGTCGGAAGCCAAGGTGGTCAAAGACCTGGAGGATGCGCTCACCGTATTCGACGCGGTCGGAGCTTGCAAGTTCATGGGCATGGCTCTTATGGCCGAAGACGTGGTCCCGGTAATCGCTCACGTCACAGGATGGGATTTCGACGAGAAGGAATTCCGGAAAGCCGGGGAGAGAATATTCAATCTGGCCAGATGCTTCAATGTTCGTGAGGGATGCACGCGACACGATGACACGCTTCCCAAGCGACTACTGGAGGAACCTTTGGCCGACGGTCCGGCCGCGGGACTCGTGGTGGATCTTGAGCCGCTTCTCGACGCGTATTACGAATTTCGCGGCTGGGACCGGGATGGACGACCAACCGCAAACAAACTCCAAGAATTGGGCCTGGCCGACCTGGCCCGAAAACCCGAGATGATGTGAAATGACCGATTACAACAAGAAGATTTGGCTCAAAAGCTATAAGCTCGGGCCGTTCGACCTTCGGCCCACCATGGCCCCTTATCCGGAAAAGCCGCTTTTCACTTTTTTGGACGATGCAGTGGCCAAGTTCGGGCGGAGGCCTGCCTGTCTCTACCAGGGCCGAACCATGACGTACCAAGAGTTGGGCGCCCTTGTGGATCGACTGGCATCCGGGCTAAGGTCCCTCGGAGTAGAACCGGGCGACCGGGTGGCAACCGTTCTCAACACGTCGCCCCAGTCTGTGATCTCTGATTTCGCTATCCAGAAAGCCGGAGCGGTCCACGTGCCTTGCAGTCCACTCCACAGGGTCCCGGAGCTCGCCCACGAGATCGGCGAATCAGGAGCGAAAACGCTAATTTGTCTGGATGAACTACTCCACGAAGTTGGCTCTGAGGATCTCTTCAACAACCTGCGAAACGTCATAACCACTTCGGCCGATGACTTTTCCGCCGAGGAACGCGAAATAGCTGAGCAGCCCGGGCGGCTCCAGCTTCGAGAGCTTATTTCCGGCTCCGATCCTACGCCCCCCAAAGCGGATATCAATCCCCGTGAAGATCTGGCGTTGCTGGTCTTTACCGGCGGCGCCACCGGCCGGCCCAAGGGGGTGATGTTGACCCACCACAATTTGGTGGCCAATTCGTTTCAATCTCTGCCTTGGGTCATGGCTCCGTTGCAGAAGGGTATCATAGGCAAGTCGTCCCTGTTGATAGGGATTCCTGCTTTCCATTCGTACGGTCACTGGGCAATTCGCGCATCGGTTCTTTGGGGACTAAAGATGATCATGGTTCCGGATCCACGAGACACCTTGACCATTGCCGCTCTCCTGAAAAAGAATCGGCCCTTTATGGCCCCATTGGTTCCAACCCAATACATGAAACTGCTGGAGCACGGGTTGAGTCGAACCAATACAACGTTTACATCAGGCGCTGCGCCCTTGCCGCCCGAGCTGGCGGTCCGTTTCAAGAAGATGACCGGCATGCCGATCACCGAAGCGTACGGCTTGACCGAAACCAGCCCGGTTACCCATTTCAACCTCTCCAGCTTCTCCAAGATCACCGGATTTGTGCAGAATGAGAAAAAGGCTTCCATCGGAGTCCCGGTTGCCGACACCGAAGCAAAGTTGGTGGATCCGGTGGTTGGTTCGGAAGTTCCGATGGGGGAAGTGGGCGAACTCTATATCAAGGGCCCTCAGATCATGAAAGGCTATTGGCCGACCCCGGGCTCAGGCTTGGCCAACGGCTGGCTCCCAACGGGCGACCTCTGCCGCATGGATGAGGACGGGTACTTCTACCTTGTAGATAGAGACAAAGATATGATCAACGTCAGCGGCAACAAAGTCTACTCCACACGGGTCGATGAAGTGATCTTTGAACATCCGGGAGTTGCCCAGGCTGTGAGCATCGGAATACCGGACAACGATCGCCCCGGGAGCGAGCGTGTGAAAGCTTTTGTTGTGCTGAAAGAATCTCACGCCGGCAAAGTGACCACTGAAGAGCTCGTTGCACACTGCAAAGAACGGTTGGCGCCCTACGCTGTCCCCAAGCTCGTGGAGTTCCGAGACAGCTTACCGATGACCGTTACCCTGAAGCTCTTCAAGAAACAGCTTCGGGATGAAGAAATCGGCCGGGCGCAAACGAACAATTGACCATCGCACTCAAATCGAAAAGGAAAGGCCTGGAGGTAGCCATGACTGCTTTGGAAGAACTGCTCAGGGTTCCGGACCGTTCAGAGAACCCGTACATCGAGCAATGGAAGGAGAACGGCGGACGCGTTGTCGGGTTTACGTGCAGCTATGTTCCTGAAGAAATCATTCATGCGTCGGGCCTCTTGCCGTACCGCATCGAAGCCAGGGATTCCACGGACACCGATCTGGCGGATGTTTACATGCATCGATTCAACTGCACGTACGCTCGGTGCATATTGCAGGAGGGTCTGTCGGACCATTACGAATTCCTCGATGGAATGTGTCTGCTCAACGGCTGCGAGCAGGTTCGACGCCTGTACGAGATCTGGGAGAAAGAGCGGAAGACCGATTACATGTACATGGTAACGGTCCCCCATTCGGTCTATGACGAAGGCCGCGCCTGGTACAAAGACGAACTGTTCAATTTCAAAGAGAAACTCACCAACGACTTTGGAGTGAGGTGCTCAAAGCAAGACCTGACAGATTCCATCAAGATACACAATGAGACGAGACGCCTGATCATGGAACTCTACGAGCTGCGGAAGGCCGAAGCTGTTCCCATCAGCGGTTCGGATGCGCTTCGGATCATTCTATCCGCATATATCATGCCCAAGGAGAAGTACAACAGCCTGATGACAGAGGCGTTGGAAGAGATCCGATCGAAGAACGGGGATTCCGACTACAAGGCCAGGCTGCTGGTAGGGGGATCCGCTGTGGACGGCCCTCAGTTGTTCGAGATCATCGAGGGCATGGGAGCCATGATAGTAGCAGACACCCTCTGCTACGGTTCCAGGCAGTTCGACAACAAGGTGGCTGAAGACGGAGACCCACTGGATGCGCTTGCCCAGACATATTACGCAAAGAATCCTTGCCCGAGAATGATGAACGAATACAAGAATCGACTGAAATATACGGAAGACACCGCTCGAGGCGCTTCCGTGGATGGAGTCATACTCCAGAAAATCGTGTTCTGCGACAACCATGCCGTCGAGAGCACCATGCTGGCAGACGACCTGGAAGCCAAAGGCATTCCGACAATGGTGCTGGAGAGAGACCACATGCTGACCGACACGGGACGCCTGAAAACCAGAGTTGAAGCATTCATGGAAAGGATCGCCAGGAGGTAAACCACAATGAGTGACAGAAAAGATAGGACCGTCTTTAATAACTGGCGTAAAGTCGGTGAATTGGCCAACTTTATCCTGGGGCAGGAAGGACTTACCAGCCTGGACGATTGGGGTGGAAAAGAAATGGTCAGGGAGATCCTGCCACCGGATTACCAGGAAATCTTCGACATGGTCCAGCCGGGTCTGATCGACACTATCTTGAAGGAAAAGAACAAACGAGTGGCCTCGTCTTTCATGAACAATATCGTGAAGGCCGCGGACGCGATCGAGCAGAAGTTGGACGACGGGAAACTTGCCTGCTACCACTACTTCCCTATCAGCATAGAGATTCTGCTGGCGTTTGATGTAGCCCCTATTTGCTATGAATTGATCTGCGGCTTGAATTCCGCGCTTTTCGTCAACGGTTCGGAAGACGGAATCGATAGGATCGAGGCCGAGGGATATCCGGATCATCTCTGCTCCACTCAAAAAGGAACAGCCGGGTATTTCTTGATGGGAGTTATACCGAACCCCGACCTTCTCGTCAAATCCGCAACTCCCTGCGATGCCAGCAATAAGCTCTATGAGTGGACATCCGTTAAGTTCGATGCGCCGTTGATCATGTTGGAAACGCCCTATTACAAGAACGAACGGGGCCACAAATTCATTATCGGCGAAACAAAAAGACTCATCAAACAGCTTGAGAATATTACGGGCCGGACTCTGGATGAAGATCGTCTCAGGGAGTACTGCGAATACGGAAACCAGGCAATAGATTACTACCTGAAAATTCATGAATTAAAGAAGAGGGTCCCGTGTCCTGACACCGGTTGGCACAGGTCCGCGGACACCATGTTTATGATACAACTTGGGACGCCGACCAGCGTAGACTACTTCAGAACCCTCTACGAGACCGTCAAAGAGAGGGCCGATGCCGGTATAGGAGTATTACCGGAAGGCAAGAAAGAAAGGAGGCTCGCTTGGGGCTACACATGGGAAACCTATGACCTGTCGTTCTTTGAGTGGCTGGAGCAAGAACACGGGGCCACGTACAGTGTGGACACGCTCACGTACCTGCCCCCTGACGTGGGCTTCGTGGATACTACCAATGTGGAGACAATGATCGAGGGGCTTGCCTGGCGCTTCCTGCACCTGCCTATGGGCAGGCAGGTTATGGGATTCTCGGACATCTGGATCAACGATTTCGTACGAGTAGCGAAAGAATTTCAGATCGATGCTCTGATCATGGGTGGTCACATGGCCTGCAAGCACTACTGGGCTCTGAATAAGCTTATGAGCGACAAGGTCAAGGAAAAGACCGGGATTCCCACGCTCAGGTTTGAAATGGACATGTATGACAAGAGGTTCACGCCCCCTGCTGAACTGAGGCGGATCATGGATGAGTTCTTTGCCACGATGTGATTCTACGTACGCGAATCCTCGTACAGCTTCCGGGCGAGTGATCTTGTGAACAGGGGCCCGGGTGGCGTCATCAGTTCGGGACGCATTCCTGCTGAGACTGCACGAAAGGTGAGAGCACATGACCACTGGAAAGGATCGCACGGTCTTCCACGATTGGCGAGTCACCGGGGAACTGGCCAACTTCATTCTGTCCCAGGAAGGACTCTCCAGCCTGGACGAATGGGGGGGAAAGGACGTTGTTCGGGACATTCTGCCCGAATCCTACCGCGAGGTCTTCGACAGGATGCAGCCGGACCTGATCGACACCATCCTCAAAGAGAAGAACAGGACGGTGGCGTCGGCTTTCATGAACAATGTGACGAACTACGTGGACTTCTGCGAACAGTTGTTGAACGAGGGGAAACCCGCGTGTTATCATTATTTTCCCATCAGCCTGGAGATTCTCCTGGCGCTGGATGTAGTCCCGATCTGTTATGAGGTCATCGGCGGTCTGAATTCAGCGCTCTTCATCGATGGGGCGGAGGACGCAATAGACAGGCTTGAGGCGGAAGGTTTCCCGGACCACCTCTGCTCTACGCAAAAGGGTACGGCCGGCTATCTGTTGCTGGAGACGATTCCCAAACCGGACATTCTGGTCAAATCAGCCACTCCGTGTGATAGCAGCAACAAGCTTTATGAATGGTCCGCAGTCAAATCCAACGCCCCGCTCGTCATGCTGGAGACACCCTACTACAAGAACGAACGGGGCCTCAAGTTCATGACCGACGAAGTCAAGCGATTCATCAGAGAGATGGAGAAACTCACCGGCGCCAAACTGGACGAAGATCGCCTGAGGGAATACTGTGAATGCGGCAACCAGACAGTAGACTACATCCTGAAAGTCCAGGAACTCAAGAAAATCATACCGTGCCCCGACACCGGTTGGCACAGGCCTGCAGACACGATTTTCATGACCCAGATCGGCACTCCAATGGGATTGAACTACTATAAAACCCTGTACGAAACAGTCAAACAACGGGCTGATGCTCGATTGGGCGTCATTCCCAAAGACAAGCAGGAGCTGAGAATCGTGTGGGGATACACGTGGCAAGTCTACGATCTTTCATTCTTCGAATGGTTGGAGCAAGAGCACGGGGCAACGTACAGTGTCGACACACTCACCTACCTATCCCCGGAGGTGGGTTTCGTTGACACCACCAATATGGAAACCATGATCGAAGGCCTTGCCTGGCGGTTGCTGCAAATGCCTATGGGCAGGCAGAGCATGGGGTTCTCGGACATGTGGGTCAACGACTTCGTGGGCATTGCCAAGGAATTCAAGGCTGATGCTCTAGTCATAGGAGCCGGCGTGGCGTGCAAGCACTTCTGGGCCCTCAACAAGCTCCTGACCGACAAGGTTAAGGACAAGGTGGGGATCCCCACGTTGAAGTTCGAGGTAGACATATTTGATAAGAGGTTCACCCCACCTTCTGAACTAAGGCGCATCATGGACGAGTTCTTCTACACTATCCGAAGCTGTTGAACTCAAACCTCCTGGTAGAGAGCAGGGCTCGGTATTGCCGGGAATAGGAGGAGAGACTACATGTTCGTTCTTGGATGTGACGTCGGCGCCATGGCTACCAAGACGGTACTCCTGGACAATGGTAGCCTGGCAGCCTTCAACATTACACCCAATGAAGGTAGATTGATCGAAGCCATCGAAAGATCGGTGGCGGACGTGCTTTCTATAGTCGGGATGACCATAGAGCACGTGCAAGCCTGTGGGGGAACGGGGCGAGGTGACAAGTATATTTCGTTTCCTCACCATCGTGAGGGCACGATGAACTGCCTTGCACGGGGCGCGCTGTGGGCTTCACCGGAAACCAGGACCATAGTCGACATGGGTGGGTTGAGCAGCACCGCTTTGAGCATCAACGAGCACGGCAAGGTGCTCGAATATCGCTCCAATGACCGTTGCGCAGCCGGCACAGGTTTCTTCATGGAATTGGCTGCTCAGGCGCTGGATCTTGCACTGGACGACTTCGGGCCCATGTCGGCGACGGCAAAGGACCGGGTGAAAATGAGTTCACAGTGCGCTGTCTTCCGCGAGAGCGAGATCGTCACGCACATGAATGAAGGGGTCGGCGTCCCGGAAATCGTTGCCGGGATCAACCATTCCATCGGTACCAGCACCGGTATACTGGTAAGAAGGCTGGGGATCAATCCGGAGATGACGGTCACAGGAGGGGTGGCGAAGAACAGCGGGGTGGTGAAGGCTCTTGAGGAAAATGTAGGAACGCGGGCAACGACGGCCGACGTGGATCCTCAACTGATTGGGGCCGTCGGAGCTGCGCTCGGGGCCGCGCAAAAGGCGACCGTGTAGGAGGAACAACCAATGATCGTAGCTGGGTGTGACGTGGGCTCCCTATCGGGTGAAGCAGTCATTATGAAGGAGGATTCGATCGTAGCGTACGAGATCATGCGAGTTCGACCCCGACCGGAGCTGACAGCTCGGATGGTGATGGATAGAGCGCTGGCCAAGGCCGATCTCACTCTCAATGACATCGACTATTGCGTGAGCACCGGTTATGGACGAGAGAAGATTCCCTTCGCTGACAGCAGCATTTCCGAAATATCGTGCCATGGCAGGGGAGCGCATTGGGCAGATCCGGACGTTCGGACGGTCATCGATATAGGCGGCCAGGACTGCAAGGTCGTTCGGGTGGACAAGCTTGGGTACATGGTGGATTTCGCCATGAACGACAAGTGCGCGGCCGGAACGGGCAGGTTCCTGGAGGGGATGGCCAAGGCCCTTGGGGTCGATCTGGAGGAACTGGGGCCGCTCGCTTTCACATCCACGTCGCCCATACGAATCACCAAAACGTGCAGCGTCCTGGCCCAGTTTGACGTGATCTGTCTGATCAATGACGGAGAAGATATTGCCGACATGGCCGCAGGAATTAGCCGAGCCATGGCCGAACGCATCAGCAAAATGACAAAGAAGGTAGGCGTACGCGCGGAAGTTGCCATGACCGGTGGAGTCGCCAAGAACTCGGCTGTGGTTCATGCCCTCAGCGAAGTGCTCGGAGTGGAACTCCTCGAAATGACCAAAGTGGATCCTCAAATCATAGGCGCTCTCGGCGCGGCCCTCTTCGCACGTGAGCGGTTTGAGCGCCAACAAGAGCGGAATCGAGTGGCGTAATGTCCGAACAAAATGCCCAACAGAATCGCGGCCTGGTGATCGCTGTGGCGGGCAAAGGCGGTACCGGCAAGACAACCCTGTCCGCAATCATGGTGAAACTGCTTCGCAAGTCCGGCCGGAGCATTCTTGCTGTGGACGCGGACCCGCCTGTAAGCTTGACCTATGCTCTGGGTGCTCAACCGGTGGCCACAATTGGCCGGATGCGGTCTCGACTCATCGAAGACCCGGACGAAAAGAGGCGGATTCGGGACATTTCCATGGCGGACGTGGTGCGCGACGAACTGGTGATAAAGGCGGGGGGAGTTGATCTGTTGGTCCTGGGGCACGCGGAAGGAGCGGGTTGTTTCTGCGGTCTCAATGAACTTTTGAAATATGGCATTGATACTTTGTCTCGCCGATACGATGTCACCGTGATCGACTGCGAAGCCGGTATTGAACAGATCAACCGCAGAGTCATCAACAACTTGGATATTCTGATAATGGTGTCGGACCAGACAATGAAAGGAATTCGCACGGCCTCTTATCTCAAAGGTATTGCAGCTGAATACGGAGTTATGGGAGAGTACCGAACAGGTATTGTGCTCAATCGAGCCGACGGTGACACGGGATCTCTGGCGGAAAAGGCCGGGGAATCCGGGTTGGAGATCTGGGGCCGAATTCCCGTGGACAACCAGGTGGCCGAATACGACCGTCTGGACAAGCCGACCGTGGAACTGCCGGATGATGCGCCCAGCGTTGTTGCGGTGAAGGACCTACTGCGGCATCTGGGCATATAGAGCGGCCCGGGCACAAAAGTGGAGACTAGAGCGTGGCAAAGACCAAGGTCACCAACTTCTTCCGGATACGCGACGCTATCGACGGCAAAAAAGAGATTGAGTTGGAAATGGCGAATCCGACGCTCATACCAACTATCATCGCAAGAAAGCGACAACGAAACATGAAAACTTTTACCGTTGTTCACTGGTCCATGGCTTCGCCTTGGACAGGGTACTTAAAGAGCGCGCACGCTGCGCATGGACTTGGAGGGGAGGCCCTAGCCGGGCAAGCATTTCAACGTCATGCTACCGACAGTTGTCATGTCACGTAAGCTGTCCGGGGCCCGCTCAATCGCCCCACGCGCAGTGGCTCCCCTCCAAACCACCCCATACGTTGGCCCGGAAAAGAGTGGTTCTTTCTCGGGACTTTCATAGGAACTTACATGCCTAGAAACAAAGGCACAACGAAGCATGAAAGTAACCATTCACTTACGTCGGGGCCCGAACCCGTTGTGGGACCGAGTGTAGGGGCGCACCTTGTGTGCGCCCTCTTAACATCCGTTAGACTCGAGAACGTGGTCGTTCCCGTCGCCCCTCGAATGACTGAATGATTAATGCCGCTTCAAACCCGGTGAACCATTACGTTGTTAGTAAACAAGAAAGGAGCAAAACTATGATAGCAAACTCATTGACCGCCTGCATCACAACCGAAAAGGTGGAAGAGAGCAAGGTTTTTTACGTCGAGCACTTTAAAGCAAGAGTCACGTTTGATTGTGGATGGTATGTGAATCTTGAATTTGGGAAACAGACTTCAGGATTACAATTCATGGCACCTCAGCAGCCGGGACAACCAACCATCAATCCGGCTGGACTCACATACAATTTCGCTGTAGATGACGTTGATCTTGAATATTCGAAACTGACGGAAGCCGGACTAACACCCGTCATGCCACTTGATGACCACCCCTGGGGTGACCGTGGTTTTGCAGTTCAGGACCCCAACGGAGTCACACTTTATATCTATTCTGATAGAGAACCAAGTGAAGAGTTCAAGCAATACCACAAATAGGGGGGGCACGTAATCATAGGCGGTAATCGTTCACCACGAAGCTTAAACCAGAGAGGGAGCTGGGAGTCCGTTTCGGTATGCGATTACTGATTGGACCAGGAACTGAAAGGGGTTTCTTTCCTGGAGAATGCAGGTCCTTTCGGCAGTCAACAATCGTGCGGTCAGGAGTTCCCCTTCCTCGGATTGATTGCCGAAGCAGATCTTTCGCCACTGTACCGCAGGCCGGACACCTCTTTCAGCGGAGTTGTTGGTAGGCTCGACCCCCTGGTATTCGAGAAAGGTGAACAGACCGTGCCAGTGCTTCAACAGGCTCTTGGCCGACTTCCTTACATCGTAATCGGAACTATGGACGTACTGTTGCAGACACTTGTGCATTCTGGCTCGAATAGGGACCGATTTCAGGACAAGGGTCTTCCTGTCCAAATGTCCCCGCTTGAAAGCATGCCAGAGCGCGAACATCCGGCCTGTCTCGGACAGCATCCATTTGGAGAACTTCACTGCGTCCGGGCTTCTGCACGCGTGCTTGATTCCTTTGATACCTCTGATGATGTGAGCCCAACAGAACTGTCGGACACCATGGTGAAACGCCTTGTAGGCCGAGTACATGTCCGAACAGAGAATCCCCTTGTACTCATCGCCCAGGATCTCTTTGAGGACCTTTGACCCACGAGATGCGGCTACATGAAAGAACACAACAACAGGAGTGACAAAGACCCAAAGCCAGCGGCCCTTGCCTTGCGTCTTCCATCCGGTCTCATCGATGTTGAGGACCGGCTGTTCCGGGAGCGACTGTCTTGCATTTGCATGAACGGACGCCAGGGATTCGGAGACTTCCTGATGAAGCTTGCAGACAGATCCCAGACAGATGTCAATTCCGAACATGGTCTTGGCGATTTCCTCGCAGCCCCGACGGGTTACCCGGTGAAGACCCGTGAGGTGAGCCAGGAATGCTGTGAGTCTGGGGCCGAAACCCGACCGAGCCATTGGTGGGATCTTGCCCCAATTCTCCGTTCCGCACGAGCACCGGATACACCGAAGCTGGTATTCGGTCACTTCCGGTTTGGGCTCAGGAATATCAACGACCTGATGACGCCAATATTTGCCGTTCGATTGGTTGGGATCCGGTTCCGGAGAAAGGACTGAGCCGCAATGATCACAAGCATCCGGAAACACGGGGATCACTTCATTGACTTCTTCGATTGGTATCAAGACCCGATTGGCCCCCTTGTGACCAGGTTGACCGCCGGGTTTGCGCTTCTTGGATTTCCTCGGAGGTCGAGCTTTGGGCTTGCCGGCAGGTCCGTCGGATGAGGGAGGCTTGGAGGAATTGGAAGAGTCCCGCGTGAGCAAAGCCACCTTGCGTTCCAGCTCCTCCACTCGTGCCGTGAGGCGCTCTACGGTCGCCACAAGATCGAGGATGAGGTCAACCGCTGCCTCTGGGTTCCCGTAAACACAATGCTGTGGCTTCTTCCCTGGTCATGGGAAGAGTCAAAGCCTTTTTGTCAGAGCCTGTCAATAGGACTTGAAAAACCTGCGCGACATCGCGCGACTACAAATGGTCGAAAATATGCCAAAATCCAAAATCAACCAATTCGGGGGGGGGCGCGGTGAACGATTACCTAACAACATTCAGCGGCTGCCAAGAGCGGACGATAGGCGCGACAGTGTCCTTGGCGGTCCGGGGTGTTCTTAGTGCGATTTGCTCTCATTTGACAGGATACCTGATGAGCGTCTTCATTTTCGTGGGTTCGGCCTTTCGTGGGTCTGAAAGGTAAATTTCATGATGCAACCCATTAATGGACAATTTGTTTTCAGCCATAAACTCCATCATCTCATTGATCGTTTCAGGTTCAGTTGAATAAGGACCAATGTGCATGACTTGAACACATTTACCTTCTGTAAATTGTTCAAATGATATTTCGTGAATCAAATCATTCTTCTTTTTCTTTGCGACTTCAGGCTGAACAGAGAGCATCATTTCTTTTGTCACAACCCCGGGCATTCTGATTAACAATTTCCAGTGCCACTCACTTCGTGGAACTTCAAGAGCAGGTGTATCACCTTCAACCCACCACAAACCTTCCAGCTTTGGAACACCAAAATCATTGTCTTGTTCTTTACAGACTTTCTTGATCCCGTAAGCCAGGGGATACAGGGCTTCCACTCTGCTTACAAACGCTTTCCCCGCGGGCTCTCCCTTGCCGTCAATTGCCAAGTACCCGGCCTCTCCAAGCTCGACCAATTCGGGAGTCTTTCCAGCCTTGTAGTAAGACTTGTACTCTCTTGCCAGGTCAAGTTTTTGCATCCGTGCACCTCCTTTCAAGTCGCGGCAAGAGTTTTCGAGCGCGGGATTGAAGTGCCGGACTTCCGGTTTTCTCCTGTATTTGTACCATCTTAATCACCTCATTGAGTATCGATCCGTTTCTTTCTGCAATACTTGCCAGGGCATCCAGGGCCGATACCCTTACGATTTTGCTCTTGTGTGTCAAGTAGCGCTTTAATGCCCTTATCATTTGATTTTCTTCTCTTGCCGTGCACTTAAGCCGTGGAGCAATTTGAGCCATGTGCCAACAGACTTCCTGCTGCTCGGCGGACGTTAAGATTGATATAACCTCTGAGGTGTAACTCGATAGCAGATCAGGTTCGTTCTTAGTTGCCTTCTCGATTACATCGCCCGACCTCATTCTCACAATAGGATCGCCGTCATAAAGGCCTCTGAATACTGCCTTGAGCAACGATGGGTCTTTCTCAACGTCTTGTGCGATTTCGTTGGCTCGGCCGATTGATCGGAGATCACCGCCACGCAGTTTATTCAGTATATCCTTCATCCCTTTTCGCGTGCCTGTTCAGGGGGTGTGAAGCGGCCTGTTTCAAGGCCAACCGCCCACAGTCTGAAATGAGTTTGGATTACTCGTCATCCAGCACATTCCGGACTGCGCTGAGAATCTCCTTGGTGTCATACGGCTTACTGATGAATCCCCTGGCTCCCAATTCAATAGCATCCTTGGTCGGTCCCTTGGCAGAGTATCCGCTGGCGACAAGGACCTTGACGTTTGGATCGATTGTCAAAAGCTCCTCAAGACACTGTTTGCCACCAAGCTTCGGCATGATGAGGTCCAAAATAACAAGAGATATATCGGCCTTCTTGGTGCGGTAGACCTCCAACGCCTCTTGTCCGTTGGCGGCGGTGAGGACCTTATATCCGGCCCACGCCAACATCTCCGTGCCCAGGTCCCTCACCAGTTCCTCATCGTCCACCAGGAGGATTGTCTCTGTTCCAAAGGCCGGCATTTCCGTAGTCGTTGCCACATCCGATTCCGTTTTGCCGGTCAGTATCGGCAAATATATTCTAAAGGTAGTCCCCACGCCAGGTTCGCTGTAGCAAGCAATGTGACCCTGGTGGTTCCTGACTATCCCGTACGCCATGGCAAGTCCAAGGCCGGTTCCCTCGCCAGGCTCCTTGGTGGTATAGAACGGTTCGAATATGTGGTCCAGAGCATCCTTTTCGATCCCATGACCGGTATCAGAAACCTGCAGCAGGACATATCGGCCGGATTCTACTTCGAGATGGGTCTGGGAATATTCTTCGTCCAAGGTGACGTTTCCGGTTTCAATAGTCAGTCTGCCGCCTTCGGGCATGGCGTGTTGAGCGTTGACCGCGAGGTTGAGCAAGACCTGCTCGATCTGGCCGGGATCCGCGTTCACCGTCTTCAGGTCATGGGCGAGGAACCGTTCAATCTTGATCATTTTGGGAATCGTTCGATAGAGGAGTTTCTGAACCCGCTCCACTTCTTGATTCAGGTCAACGGGACGAAGGTTGGATTTCACCTTGCTCCCGAATGTGAGGAGCCCTTTGATCAGATCGCTTCCGTCTTGGGCTGCCTTGCGAACCGCCATGAGTCGTTCGTAAGACCGGCCGCTCTTGTCCTGATCCCGGAGCACCATGTCGGTATAACCCATAATGATGTGAAGCCGGTTGTTGAAGTCGTGAGCAATGCCGCCGGTAAGAGTCCCGATTGCCTCCATTTTGTGCGCTTGGCGAAGCTGGTTTTCGAGAAGGACCTCAACGGTAACATCTCGCTTTGCGGCCACGTAGCTGACGATCTTGCCGGACTCATCTTTGATGGGTGAAATAGTAGCCTTTTCCTCGAAAAGGGTTCCATCTTTCTTCTTGTTGATGAGATGACCTGTCCATACCCGGCCGCTGGTAAGGGTTGTCCACATCTCCCGGTAAAACGCCCTATCCTGTTTGCCACTCCCAAGAATGCTGGGATTCTTTCCGATAGCTTCCTCGGAGGAATATCCTGCCGTATGTTCAAAGGCGGGATTGACGTACTGGATTATTCCTTCCTTGTCCGTAATGATTATTGATTCGGCAGACTGTTCGATAGCCGTTGCCAGGCGCAACCGTGCATCCTCGGCCGCCTTTCGCTCGGTCACGTCGAGGTTGTATTCTATGATCTGTTTGACGTTTCCATCATTGTCGATAATCGGATACGCGTGAATCTCAAGAATCCTGGCATTGCCATGGATGTCGTAATGAACATGCTCCATGACCGCCGGTTTTCCCGTGCTCTTCACTTCTTCAAGTGGGCAGGGATGTTCTTCACTTGTGCATGGGTCACTTCGCCCATGAGTGACCGCGTAGCATGTGGGATTATCCGACAAGCTGGGGAATCGGGCCGCTGAATTGGCCATCGTAACGGTGTAGTCATCGGTGTTAATGACGTAAAGGGGATGGGCAAGGGCTTCGAGGACGCTGTTCAGGAACTCGTTCTGCTGCTGAATCTTTTCCTCAGCTTTCTTGCGTTCCGATATGTCCGAACATGCAACTACCACTCCTTTGTGCGGATCGGACGGTTCAAAAAAGGTCAGCCGCATATTGCCATCAAAGATCGAGCCGTCCTTTCTTGTGCACAGAACATCCGCCTCGTTGACCACGTCTGCCGCGAGATTGTGGTAGAGAACTTCTCCAACTCGCTCGTGTTCTTTCCTTGATGGATAGAGTATCCTGGTACTCCGACCCACATGGTCACTTTCATCCGCAAGATGAAACATTTTGACCCAGGCTTCATTTATCCATTTGATCTTTCTCTCTTGCGCTATAGCTATTGCAATCGGAGAAGCGGCCAAAATGCCGCTCAACGTCCGTTCACTCTCACGCAACGCCTCCTCGGCCCGTTTGCGCCCGGTGACATCCAACATGGATACCAGGACCCTGGCATAGTCCTTTTCGTGACCGGGTACAACCGACCATCGCAATAGAATGTCTATTGTTGCTCCCTGCCGTGTTCGATCCTTTGTTTCACTTTCAAAGCGCAGTTTGTCTTCGGCTACCGCGATGATCTCCTCATGGAGCACATTCAGTGTCTCGTCATACGCAATCGATTCCAAGGGGCCTAGGAGATCCTCCTTAGATGTAGCTTCGTACAATTCCAGGGTGGTCTGATTTGCATCAAGTACCCTCACCATGGAAACGCAACGTAGCACTTCCTCCGGGTGGTCCTGGAAATACCGTCTGAAGTCCTCAACCCCCGAATCTTTCAGGGTGTTGAGATGAGTCTTCAACTCGGAGAAATCTTGCTCCCAAAGGGAGGCGGGGGAATCGTGGAACAGGCTGCGATAACGCTCCTCGCCCTTCCGTAGAGTCTCTTCTCCCTTCCGGCGCTCCGTGACGTCGCGAAAGATGGCCCTGGTGTAACTGACGGTGTCGTTCGTGTAGCGGCTGTTGACGTTCCCTTCGACCGCAATCGGCCTTCCATCCTTCGTGATGAACACGGCTTCAACATTGGAGAGGCTTTCCCCGGACATCACGCGCTGAAAGACTGATTTGCAGTGGGAACGGGAATCAGGGTGCACAATATCGTAGACTGAAAGAAGGGTGACCTCCTCTTCGGAGTACCCGAGGGTTTCCCGCCACGCCTGGTTAGTGAAAATGATGCGCCCATGGCGGCTGATGATCTGAATCAGGTCGTTGGCGTTATCCAGGAAATCCCACAGCCAGTCCGAGCTCTCCCTGAGTGCATCATGCGCGCGTTCCCGTTCATCAACTTCCTTCTCCAGTCGTTCATGTGATCCTATCAGTTCTGATGAGTACTCCCGCCCCCTCACCAACAGAAAGCTGATCAGTCCCCCTGCCGGCCCACCGAACAACGTAGGAACGACGATCCCTGTCATGAGAAAAGGATCGCCTTCAAGAATCACCTTCTGGGTTATGGTCAGCAGGCTAAGAGTGAGTGCCCCTGCCAGAGACCCGAGAACCACTCTGATAATGCTCCCGGTTTTCATAAATCTCCAAGCCGATCACGTAGGGCGGCGTAACACGCGGATCCTGGTAGATATGCCGGGTCAGCCTGCCGTTTGCGAACCTCGCGTCCGGCCGGCCTTAGGTCTCCTATACTCCGGTCG
The DNA here is from genome assembly GCA_964527475.1 of uncultured Syntrophaceae bacterium. GTDB lineage: Bacteria > Desulfobacterota > Desulfomonilia > Desulfomonilales > Desulfomonilaceae > CAZGNL01. Next base: position 250 of record CAZGNL010000091.1, on the reverse strand, counting down.
GATCAGCATTTCTGACGCTCATTTCCGTCAGTTCTCCACAGTAGCCCTCTGGAAGCGAGAAAACCGCGTTTCCAAGGGCACTCAGCATACCTCACTTGCGTTTTGCGAGTCAATGATAATCAGTCCGGTCAGTGTGCTGCGCAAATTTGTTCTGCACCGGTTATCCGGAAGGCCCTCACCCCAGCCCTCTCCCAGAGGGCTTACTCTTACCCACACGTAACACCGTGGGTGGTGTAGAAGGGAGAGTCAG
>CAZGNL010000090.1:0-20234 GCA_964527475.1 uncultured Syntrophaceae bacterium | reverse complement strand
GGACCGGCATCTTGCCGGTCCTGCCACCACCAGGGTCATCTCATCGGGTCGCTCATTTCCACACAGGGTCAAGGGAACGAGGAGAATGGGCAATCCTGTGGAAGCGGCTCCCTGGAAACAGTTTGCACGATTTCGTCTAGGCCGCCTCATCCCTGAGCCTGCCCAAGGCTCTCAGATGAGCCTTTTCTTCGTCACCTATTTTGAACAGGAGTTCCTTGGTCTCTTCTTTCTCGCTCTTGTGCGCAAAGCGCATGTATAGATCCATGGCCTGGGCCTCCAGCATCATGGATAGATCGATCAAGTTTGCAGTGGTTTTTGCAAGGTGTTCGTTCTGGTTGATAAACGCTTCGACCTCGAAGCCGCCTTCGATGATCGTGCTGCACGAGGCCTCCAGTTCAGCCTTATCAATCCCGGCCGGGTCTACGGTTTTGTACACTTCCACCAGATAATGCTTGTGCCTGTCTTCGATGCCCGCGAGTTTTCCCATGAGGCCCGCAACGGCCTGGTCCTGTGTCTTCGCCTGCATAGTCGTGTAGAAGCCGCCCAGGGCGTGCTCCATGCAGTAGGCCAGTCTGACCACATCCTCGGGGCTTTCTTCTCCTGTGATCAGATCCAGGTTCAACTCCAGTGCGCCTACCGCGGCTTCGCCGTCCCAGGTAATCATTCCTCCGCTCAGGTTGTACACTTCCTTGAATCCCTTGCCTGCCAGTATTTGAGCCGCAACTCGGCTGCGTCCGCCAACAGATCAATAGACCATTGTCGGTTTTTCGGGATCCAGATCGTCCAGTGAATCAGTGAGTTCCGGAAGGGGAATCAGCTTGGCTCCGGGGATGTGAGATTCCTCGTACTCCTTGGGTTGGCGAACATCGATAAGATTGTACGTTCCCTCAGGCTGATCGACCATATAGGCCCTCGCCTCCCGCGCGTTCTTGGATTCCACAGGCGTGAACAGTTTTTTCAATTGCACCATGGGTATGACCTCCTCATAGGGCTTGCACGTTTAATATAATCATGTTCAGGCTAAAGGAAATCAAGCGAAATCGAATGGTGATGATATAAGGCTTCAGTTTCTCGGGGCAGATTTTCCCATCGAGCATGGCATTGCGAGGACTGGAACGACGAAGCAATCCCCATATTCGTGGAGGCTCTTGAGTCGTGCAATCTGAAACTCCTGGACACGGTGGAGACCAACTCCAAGTATGGGCTCCTGGGAGTGGCGCAGAGATTGTAACGGCCGACAACAGCTAAAGTGCCACGCATGGAAAATGGGGTCTGTTACGGCGGACCTCTCAATCGTCACCCCGGCGAAAGCCGGGGTCCAGTCCCGTGGGACGCGGGATTACGATGAAGAACTGGATTCCGGCGTTCGCCGGAATGACGGACCAAGAAAGCGGCCGCAGGTCTTAAGTTGGCGCCTATGGGTAGAGGGAGGGCGATCTTTACCGAATGTCAGTGCGCTTCACTATATCTCCTCAGAGCAGAGAACACCGCGTCTTGACTTTGCCCGAAAGGTGAGCATCGTAAGCCAAAGGTTGAGACTGCTTGTCGCGTTTGTTCCCAGTCCCGGTGATTAGTTTGTTGGACAAGAGGATCAGCGGAGATCTGAAAGACGGGCCCATTTACGCATACGGAACCCAGGGGCGGTCGAATTTCCCGACCTCCGGTACCCGGGTCGGACAGGGGTATTCAATGCCGGAAAAGAGACACTATCCTGCACCGGACGGGACCAAGGCGCGGGAAGTAGTAAACGAAATCACTTACTCGGCAGACCCTTCGGATTTTCACTACATGAAGGTCAATGTTCCGTGCCGGAGCGCGTGCCCTGCCCTGACTAATATCCCGGCGTACATTCGATGTTTGTACGAAGGCCGGCACAGTCGTTCATACGAATTGAACCGCATATCCAATGTGTTTCCCGGGGTTTTGGGACGAATCTGCTCGCGGCCGTGTGAAGACAAGTGTCGCCACGGAGAGGCCGAACTTGGTCAGCCCGTCAATATCTGTCACATCAAACGCGCGGCTTCTGATTTCAAGGAACCCGGTCATATCTACATGGAGAGTCTCTTTGCCCCGCTCGGCAAGAAGGTCTGCGTAGTGGGGGCCGGACCTGCCGGACTCGCCGCCGCGCACGATCTTGCTGCGGTCGGATTCGATGTGGAGATTCTGGAAGCCTTTGACAAGCCTGGAGGAATGCTCATGTACGGCATCCCCGAATTCAGGCTTCCCAGGGACATCTTGACCGCTGAGATTGACAGTATCCTTCGGCTCGGTGTGTCTCTCAGAACAGGCGTCAGGGTCGGGCGCGACGTAGCTGTTGAGGATCTACTGGCGGACGCGGACGCTGTTTTAATATCAGCCGGCTGTTACACTTCTCGGCCCATGACCATTCCTGGAACAGAACTCTCTGGGGTCCAATCCGGGCTCGATTTTGTGATACGTGCCAACTCGGGCGAAAGGCCGGACCTGGGCAAGAAAGTCCTGGTGCTCGGAGCGGGTTTTACCGCATTCGATTGCGCCAGGCTCGCCCTGCGCATGGGCGCCGAGGATGTGTCAATCTGCATTCGGGCCACTGAAGAAGACCTGAGAGTCACTGAGGACGAGATTCACGAGGCTAAGCGGGAGCGCGTCAAAATTCAAGGCCTTATGGTGGCTGGAAGAATCGTGGGAGACACGAGGGTCGAGGGAGTGGAGTTCTTCCGCACAAGGCCGGAGGGCCGACGGGCCGACGGCAGACGCAAGACGGTTCCCATCGAGGGAAGCGAATTCATAGCGCCGGCTGATTCCGTATTGGTTGCCATAGGTCAGGGCGCCCAACCCATCGAGAGCCCGGGAGATAGAGACGAAAGATCTGTTTTAAAAGCCGACCGAGAGACGTTCAAGACATCGGTTCCCGGGCTGTACGTGGCCGGCGATTACCTGACAGGACCCACAACCGTAATCGAGGCCATAGCCGCGGGGAGAAGGGCGGCTGAGAAGATAGCGGAAGACCTGACCGGCAAGCGTTTTCGCGAGTGGACGGTGCGAACTGAACAAGCTGAAGTAACCTACCGTGAACGGCACTGGGACTTTATCCCCAGACAGGAAATGCCCACAGTGGAATCAGTGAGGGAAAGGTTCAATCCTCCGGAAAGGGAAACGGAACTGGGCTTCTCCCTGGAAGACGCGCTTGAAGAGTCCAAACGGTGTTATCTCTGCTACCTTCACTACGAGATCGACATGGACCGTTGTATCTACTGTCGTTACTGCATTGATGTGGCGCCCCGTGACTGCATCAAGATGGTCAAGGAAGTCCGGCTCAACAAAGTAGGCGCGATCACCGGCCTTGTGGAAACCACCAATTGGAAAGACGTAAACGCAGTGGTCATAGACAATTCCCGCTGTATTCGTTGCGGCGCGTGTTTGAAGGTGTGCCCGGTAGACTGCATATCCGTGTCAAAAGTAGAGATTGTGGAGCGGATGCTCCGGAAGGGCAAGTAATCATGGCCCGCGAACATCTTGTGATCGTCGGCAACGGACCCGCGGCCGACGAGGCCGCTCCCTTTCTGCGAAAAGGGGTGCCTGATGCCCGAATTACGATCATCGGACGGGAAGTTGTGTCCTATTACAGACCGGATCTCCTGCCGGATTTTGTAGCCGGGAAGATCGCCGAAGAAGACCTCTGGGTCAATCCGCTGCAATTCTACAAGGAGCGCGACATCAAGTTGAGGCTCGGTCAGAATGTGGTGTCTGTGGACTTCTCCAAGATGGAGTTGGCCCTGGAACACAAAGAAGTGGTCCGCTTCGACGGCATGATAATAGCTACGGGCGGCAAACATCGGATCCCGGAGCCACTGGCGCGTTTTCGGGAACTGGTGCTCACATTGAAGACCGTGGCCGACGCAAAGGTCTGGATCGAAAAGCTTACCAGGGTCGAATCAGTCCTGGTCATAGGATGCGACCTGACTTCAGTCGTTTTCACAAAGGCGATTCTGTCGCTTGGAAAGCAGGTCACATTCTTCTTCGACCCGAGTTCCCCACATCTTTTCGGCCGGTCTGAGAGCATTCGAGAACAATTGGCGCACAAGATGTCGGATCTTGGGGCTGAGGTGGTCGATTGCTCGAAGATTGCAAAGCTCGTTCAAACCCGGGAAGATCTGATTGAAGTGACCACAGAGGCCGGTCAATTTCGCGCCGGGGCCGTGGGGGCCTTCTTCGGCATGGTTCCTGATGTAAAGTTCCTGACGGGTTCCGGTCTTCACATCGAGCGGGGAATCCTGGTGGACGAGTATCTGCAAACCAACTTCAAACGAATCTATGCCGCGGGGGATTGCGCGCAGGTGTACCATCCCGAACTCTGCGACTACTGGGTCTCCATTGGATATAGCAACGCAAGAGAACTGGGAAGGATAGCCGCTCTGAATCTCGCGGGAGAAGAAGTGCAGACCGAGGCCCCTCTCTCGAGCATCTTCAAGATTGACGGAAGGCCCATCAACACTTCCTGGTGGATGGAGGCCTGATATGCTCAGGGTCGACGTCACAGTGGAAGTGTGCGGGACTGCCGGCGACGGCACCATCGCCGCGGGTGGACTCCTGAACCAGGCTATGTCTGAAAGTGGTTTTTCGGTACTCGGATTCGATTCATACCCGGCTGAGATTCGAGGTTTCGGCCGCTGTGTGACCCGTTCGAGGATCGGAGACCGGGACATATCGGCCCTGGAAGACACTGCAAATGTGCTGATTTCCCTGGATGATTCCCAGTCCAGGGCGAGGATTCCCTTCCTGGCGCCGAACGCGGCCGTCTTTTTCGACAGCAATCCACCCACATACATTCAAGAAGAGGATTCTCTAACGAGCCTGTTGGAACCGGGCACGGTCCTCTGCGGCTTGCCCATAGCAGACCTGGCTACGGAAGCATCGGGCAGCGCCCGAGGACGAAACCTGACAGCCCTGGGTGGATTTGCCGGAGCGTTCGGGCTGGATCCCGCGCCTTTCCGCAAGGTGATTACGAGGAAGTTTGAGGCAAAAGGGGCCCAGGTCCTCGACGCGAATTTGAGATGCTTTGAAGCAGGATACGACTTCGGTCGCGAACAACTCTCTGATCGGGTTCCGGAGATCTTTGGTCCCCGGAACATTACCGAAGGGCCGGAAAGAGTAATGCTCTCAGGGAATCTCGCAATCGGCAGGGCCGCGATTGACGCCGGGCTGAAGCTGTACTTCGGCTATCCCATAACTCCGGCGACTCCGATCATGGAGTACTTGGCCGCCAAGCTTCCCGAACAGGGAGGACAGGTGGTCCAGATGGAGGATGAAATCGCCTCCATTGCCGCGGTATTGGGGAGTTACTACGCGGGCTCCATATCCATGACCGCCACATCGGGCCCCGGGTTTGCGCTCATGACCGAGTTGATCGGGTTGGGGGTCATGGCGGAAATACCCGCCGTGATATTGAACGCCCAGAGAGGCGGGCCTTCCACGGGACTGCCTACGAAGACCGAACAATCGGACCTGCACGCCGCGGTCTTCGGTGGACCCGGTGACTCTCCCAGGATTGTCATAGCCCCCACAAATGTGGAGGAATGCTATCACTTCACTATGAAGAGCTTTAGGATCGCCGAGAAATATCAGACGCCGGTCATCGTCCTAACGGATTTCTTTCTGGACAATCGGGTTGAGAACCTTCCCATGCCCAAGGCCGGCGAGGAAGAAAAGGCACACGACAATCTATATCCCTCCGAATCAGACAAAGGAAACTACAAACGGTATGCCGCGACGGATTCCGGGATCTCACCCCGCTCGATTCCGGGAACGGAAGGATTCCAGTACACGGCTACAGGACTTGAGCACACGGAGGAAGGCATTCCGGACTACTCCGCGGACAACCACATGCTCATGAGCGCGAAACGACACCGGAAGATCCAGGCAGCGCTTGCCGATCTGCCCGCGCCGGAAGTCATTTCCCCGGATGGGGCGTTGGATGTGGGTGTGATAAGTTGGGGATCAACCTTTGGCTCGGTATTGGAGGCGGTTCACACTGCCCACGAACATGGCATGAAAGTCGGCGCAATGAAGATCACGTCCCTTTTCCCGTACCATGAGGATCTGATCCGAGCTTTCATGAACAGGTGCGATGAGATACTCATTCCGGAACTAAACTTTGGCGGGCAGCTTGCCGACCTTATCGGGCGTCTGCACGGGAAAGATGTGATCAGAATGAACAGGGCGACCGGAGTACCCATAGCTCCGTCGCTCATACTCAAGGAGATCGAGACTCTGGTGATGGAGGGCGGCAAATGAGAACACAAGCCCGGGTTCTTGCCGAAAAGGTCGCGGGCATTCGAGATTCCGATCTGTTCGGCGTTCGATCGGGGGCACTACCGACCTGGTGTCCCGGGTGCGGGTACTATGGAATCCACCAGGGATTGAACTCCTGTATTCAACAGTTGGGGCTTCCCCATCATGAGGTGGTGACGGTCTCGGGTATCGGCTGTGCAGGGCGGTATCCTTTTTTCACGAACACATACGGGGTACACACGGCTCACGGAAGGGCCGTGCCCTTGGCTACCGGTGTGAAGATGGGCAATCCCGCTCTAACGGTCTATGCGGTCGGGGGTGACGGCGACGGCCTGGCTATCGGAGGTGGTCATCTGCCTCATGCCGCGAGAAGAGACGTGAACATCAACTATCTGCTATTTGACAACTCCATATACGGGCTGACCAAAGGTCAACCCTCTCCAAGCTCCCCTATGGGCATGAAAACCAAGGCAAGTCCCGGTGGAACCGCCGACAGGCCTCTCAATGCTACTTTGATGGCCCTGACCTACGGAGCCACCTTTGTGGCGAGACTCTTTGCCGGAGATCCAAACGCCATCGCGGAAGCGCTGGTGGAAGGCACACGCCACAATGGATTCTCATTCTTTCATATCTATACGCCATGTGTAACGTTTGACAAATCCTTTAAGACCTGGGATAACCTGAAGAAATGGGTTCATCCCCTGCCCGAGGATCACGATCCGGGTGATTTAAGGACAGCTTTCGATCAGGTGCTGAAGGACGATTTCAGCCTGGGAATATTGTTCAAGAACGAGTAGACTGATCGTAGGGTTCGATCTGAATGTGAGCCTTCAGTTTAGCAGGGCAGATCTTCTCATGGAGCGTGTCATTGCGAGGAGTAACACGACGAAGCAATCCCCATGTCCACTGCGCAGGAGATTGCTTCGCTGCGCTCGCAAAGACATCTTGCTGGAGCCCCTCGAATGACTGAAGGTTGCTTGGGGCCGGCGACTTCGCGAAAAGAGATGACTTTTGTATGAAAATGTCCCTTTGCTTGGAATGTGGTGGCTTGCCTTCGGGCGACTGCCGGCACTGCGTTCCGGGCATTTCTGTGTTTCGTTGTGCCTGGTCGAGGCATGATAATTGCCAATAAGGGGATGGTCTTGAAGAACGAAATCAAGCTCTCCATGCGGCGTCAACCTCCTATGCGCGCGGTTCTCGTGGGGCTCGTCCCGTGCATGGCTGTAGGCGTTTTCCTCTTCGGGTGGCGATCCCTCGCGATAGTTCTGTTCTGTTGTTTGGTGGCCTATGTCACTGAAGTAATTTTTGAAACCTACAGGGGAGGGTCTCCAACTGAGAGCATAATGGTATCGGGCGCCCTGTTGGGGCTGAGCCTGCCTCCGGGTGTTCCATACTGGATAGCCGCGGTAGGGGTCATTTTCGGTGTGGTCTTCGGCAAACAGATATTCGGCGGCTTCGGCAGGAACTTATTCAACCCGGCCATTGTAGGCAGATGTTTCATATACGTCTCCTTCCCTATGTCCATGGCCGGTCAGTGGACTATTCCGGGTTCGGGGCCGTTGGGCCGCCTGACATCCTACTGGGCGCTGGATGCCGTCACGTCGGCCACGCCTTTGATCGCGTTCAAGCAATCCGGATCTCTAACCGATTTGCAGTCCCTGTTCCTGGGAAATGTCGCGGGTTCCATAGGGGAAACCTCGGCAGTGGCCATTCTGATCGGCGGCTTGTACATTATCTACAAAAAGGCCGCTGACTGGCGCTACCCGGTCTCTTGTTTGCTCGGGGCCATGACCCTCAACACGATACTTTACTTGTACAAAGTCGATGGTGTCCTGGATCCCGTTCGGAACCTCGTTGCAGGCAGCCTTCTTTTCGGAGCATTCTTCATGGTGACGGAGCCGGTATCGGGATGCGCCAAGAAAGGGGCCAAATGGGTGTACGGCATATTTATCGGCTGTATGTGGATAGTGATTCGGTCCTTTTCCGGTTTCCCGGAGGCGACCGCGTTTGCCATCCTGCTGGGAAACACGTTCGGGCCACTCTTTGACGAGGCGGCTGCTCTGCTTGAACAACGGAAGAAGACCAAAGCCGCCGGAGCTTTGAACACGCCATGAAATTCCTGAGGGAAATAGTGTTCATATTCCTCGTGGGTTTTTGCTTCGCAGGGCTCACCGCTGCGGTGAACTATGCTCTCGAATCCCGGGTCTCCCTTAACGAAAAGACACGCAATACTCGCTATCTTCTTGAGGTGCTCGGAATTGAAGCCCCTGCGGCCGCGGGTCCTGAACTGATAGTCGATTTGGAAAAGACAAGGATCAGCGCATCCCGGATCAAGGGCAACACAGTTTACAGATCATACGATGAAAAGGGACATCCCACCGGATACGCGTTCCATTTTTCCGGCAAGGGGTTCTGGGGTAACATCTCGGGACTCATGGCGCTTGAGAACGACCTGGACACCATAAAGGGCATAGTCTTTACCTCACACAACGAGACCCCCGGTCTGGGCGCCCGGATTGACGAAGATTGGTTTCAACGGCAATTCAGGAGAATCATGCTCTCAGGCAGACCTGAGAATGGGAAGTTCATAACAATCCGAAGTGGGGAGAGCGGCAAGAAGAACACAGTGGACGCTATTACCGGCGCGACCATGACTTCAAGCTTGCTTGAGAAACTCCTGAATGAGGACATCCAAGGCATTGTAGAGATGAAAGAGGAGATCGGGAGGACGGAGTGGCCGTTTCGTCAAGAAAAATAGCAAAAGACGGTGCCTGGTTCAACAATCCCGTCTTCAGGCAGGTGCTGGGAATATGTTCCGCGTTGGCGGTCACCAACCTCGTGTCCAACACCGCCGTAATGTGCCTGGGACTCATCTATACGCTGGCATTGTCCAGCCTGACCGCTTCTTTGCTGCGAAAGGTCACCCCATTCCGCCTGCGTATCATCTCTTCAACCCTGACTATTGCGGCTTACGTAATCGTGCTGCACATCTTTCTAAAAGCCTATGTTCCTGAGATCAGTGACAGGCTGGGGCCTTATGTAGGCCTCATAATAACCAACTGTATTATTCTTGGCCGCGTGGAAGCTTTCGCAACTCAGAACAGACCGTGGCCTTCATTTGTGGATGGAATAGCCTCCGGACTGGGGTATTCCCTGGTGTTGATGATCATTTCCGTTTTCAGGGAAGCCCTGGGATTCGGAAGCATACTGGGATATCCCCTACCCTTTGAATTCACCCACTGGACCATTATGACGATGGCCCCAGGCGCGTTTTTCATGCTGGGAATCTTAACCTGGGTCGCGCGATGGATAGACTCTCTGGGGACCGAAGAACCGGCCCCGGCCGGCAAGTGATACCAATGTGCTTTCAAAGAGGGAACATATGGCTCAAACCCGGAAGGGAGAAATCCCCCCTGCCCCCCTTTGCTAAAGGGGGGTGGTTCAAATCCCCCCCTTTGAAAAAGGGGGGACAGGGGGAATTTTCAGACTCGGTCCCTCACCGATCCACTGTACTTCTTTGAACGCAACTTGGCATGAGGATCCGATAATGGACAGCACAGGGCCTTTTGTAATTTTTTTCGCATCGATCTTCACGGGGAATATCCTCCTGAGCAACTTTCTCGGCATGTGCTCCTACCTTTCGGTCTCTCGTGAGTTGAAGACCGCATGGGGACTGGGGCTGGCGGTGGCCTTTGTGATGACCTGCACGTGCGCGGTCAATTACTTCGTGTATCACAATTTTCTCGTTCCACTCAACCTGGAATATCTGCAATTCATTGCGTTCATCATCGTTATCGCCGCGTTTGTGCAACTGGTGGAGATGGTGGTGGACAGGGTTTCCGACAGGCTCTACGCTGCACTGGGTATTTTTCTCCCACTCATCACCGTCAACTGCGCGATTCTCGGAGCGTGTTTGTTCATGGTGATCCGCAAGTACGATTTCCTCCAGTCGGTGGCGTTCGGCATGGGAAGCGGCATCGGGTGGACCTTGGCCATCATGGCACTGGCCGGGCTTCGCCGAAAGATGTCAAAGAGGTCCAGGGTCATCCCTGCCCTGGAAGGTCCGGGCATAGTTTTGATTGTCACAGGAATCATAGCCCTGGGCTTTCTCGGGTTCAGCGGAATGGTTGGGATCAACTGACAAGCGTGTCCGGGTATCGGCTGTCCTTGAATGAATTGTGAACTGGGTTTCTGGAACACCCGGGGCCGAGCGAAAGGAAAGTCCAATTGATCACCGCGTTTGTAATGCCCGCTCTGTACATCGGAGGACTGGCGACTCTGTTGGCCGTGATCATCCTGGTGGCTGAACGCTATCTCATGGATTACGGTGAAGTGGAACTCACCATAAACGATGAGAAGAAGCTCAAGGTCAAAGGAGGAAACACGGTTCTGGGCACATTGAAGGAACACAGGATATTCATCCCTTCCGCTTGCGGTGGTCGAGCCACCTGTGGGTATTGCAAGGTCAAGGCCGTCTCCGGATTCGCTGAGCTTCTTCCGACCGAAGCTCCCCTGTTGACAGAGGAGGAAATCGCGGACAGCGTCCGGCTCTCCTGCCAGATAAAGATCAAGAATGACGTAGCAATAGAAATCCCCGAAGAGTTCTTCCGCATAAAGGAATTCCACGCCGTTGTGGATTCAATCGCTGATTTGACTTACGATATCAAACAATTTTGCTTCAGATTGGTTGAACCCGAATCAATTGCATACAAAGCCGGGCAGTACATTCAGTTTCAGGCGCCGGAATATGGAGAGAACACAGCGTCGGTGTACCGGGCATATTCAATGTGCGGCATACCCAAGCGAAACGACTGCGTAGACCTCATGGTTAGGCTGGTCCCTGAAGGGATCGCAACCACGTACTTGCACAAACACCTGAGCGCGGGAGATGAAGTTACGTTCACCGGCCCGTATGGAGATTTCTATCTCAGGGACACAGATCGCCGCATGATCTGCGTCGCGGGCGGGTCGGGTATGGCTCCCATAAGGTCGATCTTATTGTCCATGTCCAAAGAGCAGATCGCAATAAAGGAACCGATCTTCTTCTTTGGAGCGAGATCCAAGAGGGATCTGTTCCTGGTGGATGAGTGGTGGCAGTTTGAGAAGGACAACCCCGGATTCAAGTTCGTGCCTGTTCTGTCCCAGCCTGATCCGGACGATAATTGGGACGGAGACACGGGATCGGTCGTTGAGATTGTGGGTAAATATGTCCAGGAACTTTCGGAAGCCGAGGCCTATCTGTGCGGCGGCCCGGGTCTGTTGAACGCGTGCATAGGAGCGCTGACCAAGATGAAGATGCCGGAGGAGCGGATATACTATGACAAGTTCTGATGAAAGCGCGTCAACACATACCGGTGATCCCCGACTCGCGGAAATCGAGAAGAGACTGCACCGCGGCAACTATCTGCGAGGGGACGACCGCCCTCTTGCACGTATACTCGAGGAAGACGCGGCCGAAGTCACTCGCCTCGAAATGGACCTGGAAGATGTAACCTCAAAGATGAAACGACTCTACGATCTCGGCAGGAAAGGGCTGGGAGACACCGTGATCGTGGATGTGATCTTTGAGGTGTCTGTCAGGGAAGAGCGGGGCATCCTCGCCGGCCCCTGGGGAGACCAATTCGCGGCTCCAAAGGCAACTGTGACCGCGGTGAACCTGAGGAACGGCAAGACCCTCACATTTTCGGTCCTTGGGTGGCATCTCATCCGTTCTCATGGTTTCTTCCAGGGCATGGGAAGCCCGTTCCGCATCGAACCCAAAGAATTGCACGACTTTTTCCATTGAATCGGCCTTGGCTCATTGCCACGGCCGAATGGTCCACAAATTGAGTGACAGATTGTAGGATGGGGGGAGCGAAGCGAACCCCATAGATCGAGGAATTATCCGACTGAGGTGTGGCGTGAAAGACTCGACCGATGGGATTCCCTCTGGTCATCCCATCCTACCTGCTGATTTTCTCTCATTTGAAAGCGTATTAGTATAACCCGTCATTCCCGCGCACGCGGGAAACCGCCATCCCGGCCCGGCCTGCGCCAAACCGCTGCACCGTCATTCCCGCGCACGCGGGAAACCGTCTCCGTGACCTCTGTGTCCTCTGTGGCAAAATCTGTCATTCCCGCGCACGCGGGAATCCAGCTATTGCCTACCTGTGACAACCATTTTCGGATTGCCGTTCCCGCTTTCACGGGAATGATGGGATGTCGCGATCGCGGATCAGAAAGAGATCTTGGAGACTGCCATAAGCCTCGGTTCAAGAGATCCTCGTCTTCTCGCGAGGGCGGCGGTCAGTGGTCTTGACCGGCATGGACGCGGGTACTATCGTAGGATAGTAAGGTTGATTCTTCTGAAGTCGTCGGGCATTGGGCGGCTTCACAATCCAATGAACACCCCATTTGGAAGAGCGGCTCGCCATTTGCGCGAAGCTGCAGGGAGAAAGACCATTGAAAGAGACCGTTTCCGTCAAGAACATTGGCTTACGTGGCGTGAGTGTAGCTGACACCGGGATCAGCTTCATCGACGGCGAAAAAGGTATTCTCATCTATCGCGGGTACCGTATTGAGGAGTTGGCAGAGCGATCCTCGTTCATGGAAACTGCGTGGCTGCTCCTCAACGGCGATCTGCCCAGCGAATCGGAACTCGCCTCATTCTCGGCACAGGTGGCGGAGGTCCGGGAGCTTCCTGACTATGTGTACACCTGTCTGCGATCCCTCCCGATCACGGCTGACCCAATGGATGTCCTGCAGGCGAGTGTACCCCTCATCGCAGCGGCGGACCCTGATCTCCAGGGGGAAACCAGAGACGCCAACTTTCGCATGGCGGTCAGGTTGATCGCACGCCTGCCCTCTGTCACGGCTGCCTGGCATAGGATCAGGAACGGCCTGGATCCGCTGCCCCCTGACGCGAATCTGTCCCACGCGGCCAACTTCTTGTGGCAAATGACCGGCGAGAAGCCTGATGATGAGACCGCACATGATCTTGACGTATGTTTGATACTTCACGCGGATCACACTTTCAACGCGTCCACCTTTGCCTGCCGCGAAGTTTGCTCCACCAGATCTCACATGTATGCGGCTGTGGCAGCGGGAATCGGCGCGTTGTCGGGTAGTCTTCATGGCGGCGCCAACACTCGAGTCATGAAGATGATGCTGGAGTTGGAAAAAGAAAAGGATGTCGCGGCCTGGGTGAGGAATCAGATCGAAAGCGGTCAAAGAATAATGGGCATGGGGCACGCTGTGTACAAAACCATGGACCCACGGGCGAGATATCTCAAGGACATGGCATCCGGACTAGGTAAGAGCAAAGGTCTGGAAAAGTGGGATCACATGTCCAAACTCCTGGAAAAGACTGCGTTGGAAGAGTTTGAAAAGAGAGGAAAAACAGAGATCAAACCCAATGTGGACTTTTACAGCGCACCTGTTTATTACATCATGGGAATTCCTCTTGATCTGTTCACTCCGATCTTTGCTATTTCCAGGGTTGCGGGTTGGTGCAGCCACATAATAGAAGAAAAGTTCGCGGAGGCTCAGAAGAAACCCATGCTCTATAGGCCCAAGGCCGACTATGTGGGAAACTATTGTGGGCTTGTGGGCTGCGAATACGAAGCCATGAAAACCAGAGAACAGGCGTAAGACCAATGCGCTTTCAAACAGGGAACATATGGCAAGAATCCGGAAGGGAAAAATCCCCCCTGCCCCCCTTTGCGAAAGGGGGGTGGTTCGGGTCCCCCCCTTTGAAAAAGGGGGGTTAGGGGGGATTTTCATACTCGGTCCCTGACCTGAACACTGTACTTCTTTGTACGCAACTTGGAATAAGACATGAACTTCAAACATGACGTGGTGATTGTGGGTTCCGGTTTGGCCGGATTACGGGCCGCGCTGGAAGTGGCCGACGGGTCTGACGTGGCCCTGGTGAGCAAGGTCTACCCGACGCGATCTCATTCAGGCGCGGCACAGGGTGGAATAGGAGCCGCACTGGGAAATGAAGAACCGGATGACTGGGAATGGCACATGTACGACACGGTCAAGGGAGGAGACTATCTCACCGATCAGGATGCTGCCGAGGTCCTTGCAAAGGATGCTGTCAGGGCTGTCTACGAATTGGAGCACATGGGCGTTCCCTTTAACAGGACCGCTGAGGGGCGAATCGCTCAACGGGCCTTTGGAGGGCATACCAGGAATTTTGGGGAAGGCCCGGTAAAGAGAGCCTGCTACGCGGCCGACCGGACAGGCCGGGTGATTCTGGATACGCTCTACGGCGAGGCGGTGAGAAAGGGAATCAGAGTATATTCCGAGTTCAATCTCATGGATCTGGTTGTTGAGCAGGGACGGATTGCGGGCATCGTGGTCTGTGAACTGGCCACAGGAGCGCTTCATGTGCTGCAGGCGAGGTCGGTCCTCTTGGCCACCGGAGGATTCGGCAAGGTTTTCAAGGTGACCTCCAACTGCCACGCTAACACCGGTGATGGGGTGAATCTGGCTTACGAGGCCGGCATCCCCCTCCAGGACATGGAATTCGTTCAGTTTCATCCCACGGGGATCTATGGGATGGGTGTTCTGATAAGCGAGGCGGCCAGAGGTGAAGGAGGCATCCTGCGCAACCGCGACGGCCGGCGCTTCATGGAAGAATACGCGCCGATCATAAAGGATCTGGCCCCACGGGACGTGGTCTCCAGGGCGATCGTAACCGAAATCAGACAGGGTCGGGGTATAGAAGGCCGCGACTTCGTGCATCTGGACCTCACGCATCTTGGCAAGGAACGCATAGCAGAGAGGCTTTCGGACATATCCTCGTTCGCGCGAATATATCAAGGGATCGACACCGCGGTTGACCCTGTTCCGGTCAGTCCCACCTGCCATTACGCTATGGGAGGGATCCCGACCAATTCGGATGGACAGGTCCTGGATGATGACTTTCAGCCGTTCCCAGGCCTGTACGCCGCGGGAGAGTGCGCCTGCATCTCGGTGCATGGCGCCAACCGGCTTGGCTGCAATTCCCTGGTAGACCTTGTGGTATTCGGGCGCCGGGCCGGAAAGAGCATCGCCACGGACCTCAAGCACCTTGAATGGAATGAGCCCTCCCGGCATGCCAAGGACAAGGTCTCCTCAAGGATGGAGAGCATATTGAACAGGCGGAATGGCGAAAGAGCATTCTCAATACGTAGTGAGATACAGGAAATGATGACTGACCGATGTTCGGTGTATCGCAAGGAAGAGGATTTGGCAGCGGCTCTGTCTGAGCTGGCGAACCTCAAAGAGAGATACAAGGAAGTAGTGGTAGATCATCACGGAACCGCGTTCAACACAGATCTCTTTGAAGCGCTGGAGTTGGGTTCCTTGCTCAATCTGGCAGAGACCATCCTGATCTCCGCGTCTGCCAGAAAGGAAAGCCGCGGGGCCCATTTCCGAGTGGACTTCCCTGAAAGGGACGACGCGAATTGGCTCAAGCACACTTTGGTCCAACAAACTGATCAGGGACCGCGGTTGTTGTTCAAACCCGTGAGTATCACCCGTTTCCAGCCCAAGGCGAGGACCTACTAATACTGCCCGGCGGAAATCAACAGGCAGTTCTATTGAACCGATGATCTATCGTAAGGGATGGTCACGGAACAAGCGTATCACCCCAACGGCTCTTGCAGGTGTCATGTGACGCCGTTGACCCGTCATTCCAGAGCCTGCCCCGGACGCCGATCCGGGGAAAGCCGGAATCCAGGCTTTTCATTATCTGCTGGACCCCGGCGCCTGCCCCGGACTACGATCCGGGGTTCGCCGGGGTGACGAGGTGGACAGACTTACATTGAGGATTTTACTGTCAACGAACTTGAGCCGAGGAGTACTAGAATGACAATGCAGTTCAAGATATTCCGCTTCGATCCCCAGGTGGACAAGGAACCTTACTTCAAGGAATACAGCGTCCAAGCCGAGGGTTCCGACCGTATCCTCGATTGCCTGAACAGAATCAAGTGGGAGCAGGATGGGACTCTCAGCTACCGTCATTCCTGCGCACACGGCGTGTGCGGCTCCGACGCCATGAGAATAAACGGTGTGTGCGCGCTCGCTTGCCAGAAGCTGGTGAAGGACTATCAGGACTCGAAGGTGCTCCTGGAACCGCTTCCCACGTTCAAGGTCCTAAAGGACCTCATAGTGGACATGACCCCCTTCTTTGAGAAGGTGGAACGGATCCGACCCTATTTGATCGCTTCCGACCCACCTCAACGTGAGAGACTTCAGTCACCGGAAGACAGAAAAGAGATCGACCAGGTGATCCGATGCATTTTGTGCGCTTGTTGCAGCGCCTCCTGCCCTGTTTCCCAGGAAGACGAGAGCTTTCTTGGACCCGCTCCGTTGGTGCAGGCCTTTCGAAGGGTGTTCGATTCACGAGACGAGGAGCGTGCCGAGCGGCTGAAACAACTGGACACCCCATCCGGTGTCTGGGGATGCGAGAATCACTTCGAGTGTACCCGTGTTTGCCCCAAGGAAATCCTGGTCACCAAAGCGATCAACACAATAAAGAGAGCGGAAAAACAACAAGGGTGATAGGAACGCTCATGCCCGGCCGAGTCCGGGCACAACGAAGCATAAGAATGTCCGCAAAGTCGTGGGTCCCGCGCAGAATTCGGAATGCGGCAGGATTTCGCAGGGTCCCGGCCGTAGGGGCGTAGCATGCTACGCCCTCTTGGATAGTGGGTCCAAGACGGAACCCGGGGGATTTCCCAGTCCATCCATTTTTATAGGAATGCGCTTTCAAAGAGGGAGCATATGGCTCAAGTCCGGAAGGGAGAAATCCCCCCTACCCCCCTTTGGTAAAGCTGACTCTTGCCCACGCGTGACACAGTGGGTATCGCTACCACCTGTGATTCCGGTCAGTTGGCCGGCAGGTGAAACTGTCCCCCGGGGCAAAGAGGGCGTAGCATGCTACGCCCCTACACCGAAACCCCGGCATCAATGCCGTCCGGACGAAGCCCCTGTGTTTTGTTTTGTTTTTTTGGGGTCAGTTGTGGGGTCAGGCTTGACATATATGGATTTGAGGGTGCAGACTGCGAAGAATGGCACGGCGAGCACGCATTCACTATCCGGGCGCTGTCTATCATGTAATGCTACGTGTGAACGGCGGCCCGAATATTTTCTTTGACGAGCCGGACCGGATTCGTTTCTACGATCTGCTGGAGGAAGGAACCAAGCGGTCAATCGTCTGCGCAAACGTGCGGAAACGAATGCCCGTCTGGGGGCAGAGCTTGAGAGGGTAAGAGAAGACCTGGCACAAATACAAATATGTCAAGCCTGACCCCGACACCCGACATGACCCCGACATTGACGAGCCGGACCGGATTCGTTTCTACGATCTGTTGGAGGAAGGAATCAAGCGGTCAATCGTCTGCGCAAACGTGCGGAAACGAATGCCCGTCTGGCGGCAGAACTTGAGAGGGTAAGAGAAGACCTGGCACAAATACACATATGTCAAGCCTGACCCCTACGCATATGTCAAGCCTGACCCCTACGACGGTTGTGCGATGCGAGCATCGGGTCTCAATGGGCCTGGCTTTGATCCAAATCGCAGGTGTGATGTGATGACCATCATGGTAACGTTTAAGAAGTTTTTCAACCGTCTCCAAAATCACAAATCACCGGCGAGACTGCATCATTTCTTCCAGAACTTCCACCCTTTGCCGGTTGGCTGAGTCACTGGGCGCATTTCTTCGACCTCTCTTATCATGTTGATTGCTGTTTGATCGTCCCGAAGTCGCGTGAATTCATCAAAAGCCTTTTTGTCGTCACCATGGCGGTGCGCACGCAGCCACCAGTACATGTGCTGTGAATCAGCGACCGGGATTCCACTCTTGAAATTGTACTCCAGAATATCTCCAAGGTTGGATTGCGCCTCGCCGTACTTGCCAGCCTTCACGCAGGCAATTCCACTTATAGACTTAAGGTGTAACTCTTTATCGAGATCGAGCAGATCCTCATATTCGACCGCGATCCGATCAGCAAGTCGAATTACCTTTGTGTGTCTTTCCCCTTTGTCTGCCGCTTCCATTTGATCGATTAACCTATTAAACTTCCTCTCCCTGCTATTCAATGCCACGATGCCCCTCCTTTGAGTGAATCACGCGCCAGACTTTCCATTCAGGAAGCGCCGCACTTTTCAAACGGGGTTCTCATCCTGGGACATTTCAGCTACCGGTCGCATGTCATCCGGTCTTCTTGCACAGATGATTTTACCTACTTTGTCCGGGAAGTTTTTTTAACGGGGATCATTCCGCGATCCCCGAAATTCTGGTCGTTTTTGAACCCCAAAACCGATCTCCGATGGATTTCGATCCCCAAATGGCGTCGCTGCGCTTCCGTATGTCGCCCGGCGACCCGAATTCCCACCTTTTGGCCAGATCAGTGACTATTTTGTCCAAATTTGAACGTACCACACCTTTGATCCCACAGTCAAGGGTGATGTTGAGTGTATGTTTTCATCCTAAGAGTCCTTCATCTAGCAAACACGCCGTGCTCCCGATACTCCGGAAAATGATGATAGATAATGCTGACGAGCCCGTTAGTGGAAAGCGCCTGGAGAAGATCTAATGCCATTCTGTCGGTCAATGGAATGGCTCATCAAGCGTCTGATCAAGGTCGGAGCAAAGGTTGCCTATCACGGTCGGAGGTGGCAAGTTTATGTGGCTTCGGCGTTTCCGTTGGCTCATCACTATCGGTTTGTGTTCGGGTGAGGGCACACGCTCAAGATTGCGTTTGACTCAAAGGCGAAAGGCGTGGTACGGTCTAAACTTTGGGAAAGAGTTGTTGATACGGCACAAATGTTGGATTTGGGGATCGTTGGACCATTTTCAGAAACGCAGCGGCGCGGATTCGTGGATCGAAATCCACCAGAGATCGGTTTTTCGGTGTGAAACGACCGGCATTCCTGGGATCGCGGAATAATTCCGGGTCAGAAAGCACCGCCTAGTTCGCGAGGAAATAGGAGAAGGGCAATGGGATTCCTAGACATGTTCAAATCGAAATGGAAACACTCCGATAGTAGGGTTCGCCTCCGAGCGGTGGAGAGCCTGGATGATCAATCATCCTTACTTCATGTTGCCAAGAGCGCCCGCCATGAAGACGTTCGAGAGGCAGCTATGGCACGCTTGGAGGATGCCTTTCTCGCTGAAATTGTCAAGACCCACTCTGATATGGACATTCGCAGACTAGCGTTTGAGCGTTTAACGGATCAAGTATTGCTGGCTGACATATCCAGGGACAGCAATATTAGCTCGGATGTTCGCATGGCTGCAGTGGGACGTTTAACAGATCAAGTATTGCTGAACAACATTGCCTGGGATGGCAATATCAGTTCGGATGTTCGCGAGGTAGCAGTTGGGCGTTTGACGGATCAAGCATTTCTGGTTGGTATTGCCAAGATGTGCGCTCAATCAGACGTTAGAGTGGCCGCTTTGGAGCGAGTGGAGGATCAGGAAGTGCTGGCTGATATTGTCACGACGGCCTCTGATTGGGATGTTCGCGAGGCAGCAGCGAAGCATTTGACGGATCAAGCACTTCTGGTCGATATTGCCAAGAAACCTAATGAGCCACATGCTCGCAGGCGAGCAGTTGAGCATTTGAGCATTTGACGGATCAAGCACTTCTGGTTGATATTGCCAAGGACCCATATTATAGGGGTGTTCGCGGGGTAGCAGTTGAGCGTTTGACGGATCAAGCACTTCTGGCTGATATTGCCAAGAACGACTCTGATTTGGATGTTCGCAGGCGAGCAGTTGAGCGTTTGACGGATCAAGCACTCCTGGCTGATATTGCCAAGGACACCTATTATAGAGGTGTTCGCGAGGTAGCAGCGGGGCGTTTAACGGATCAAGCACTTCTGGCTGATCTTGCTAAGAACGACTCTGATTTGGATGTTCGCATGGCTGCTTTGGAGCGTGTGGAAGATCAGGAATTACGTCGACGGCTTCAACCATCTTTTTTTG
>CAZGNL010000089.1:0-20725 GCA_964527475.1 uncultured Syntrophaceae bacterium | reverse complement strand
TAAGGAGATTGCTTCGTCGTTTCACTCCTCGCAATGACATGATCGATGAAAATATTTGCCCCCCGAAACTGAAGGCTTACGGCGCGAAAAAGCCCACTCCGATTTGGAGCGGGCTTTTTCACAAATTGAAAGAAATCAAGCGCGTTCGATCACTTCTTCTTTTTCTTGGGGTGGCACTTCACGCAGCCGGTGGGGCCTGTTTTCTTCTTCTCTTTCTTCAGCGCTTTGTGGCACTTAATACACTGGTCGTGGAAAGCCTTCTTCAGTCCCAGCTTTTTCTTGTCTTTCTTGTCTTTCTTGTCCTTGTGACACTCGCCGCAATTCTTGACTTTTTCGCCTTCCTTCCAGGTGTGATGACACTTTTGGCACTTCTGCGCTTTGTGCTTTGTGTGTGCGAAGACGACGGGGGTCTTTTTCTTCTTTGCGTATACATCCTTGGTATCGATGGTTAGGGGCTTGTCCGGCGCCTTGACCTTGGCCTTAGCGTAAGCCAAGGTAAATGCGGCAAGAACCGCAACACCCAATACAAGCGTTATAACCACTCTCCCTTTCTTATTCATGCGGGCCTCCTCTATAATGGCAGACTCAGGAGATGCCTATGAATTCGGTGACATCCCTTTCAAGAAAAGCGTAGATTATCACAGGGTCGAGGTGTGTTCAAACACTTTCTTGAGGTTCCACCCCCAGACTCTTCAATTCATCCAGCACACGTTGGATCATTTCCTCTTTCTTGCCCGCGATCGTTGGTGTGAGATCCAATCCGAACGGTTCTATGTCTTCCGGCTCGATTCCCACCACGACCACGGTTTCGGGTCCTTTCTCAATAAGCTCACACAGGTTCAGGGCTTCCACCAGATCGCTGTCGTGCGCGGACACTTTCACCCTGAGCTGCTTGGGAAGATCCTCCTTCTCCAGGCGATACAGAGTTCCGGGCGGACCCTTACCCAGAACAGCATCCACCACGATCAGATGATCCGCCTGTTGCAGGGTGGCCAGGAGCCACAACCCCTGTGTCCCGCCGTCCACCAGATCTACATGATCGGGAAAGGTGAAGCGGCCGCTAAGCTCTTCCACCACCTTGACGCCGACACCTTCGTCTTTAAGAAGAGTGTTTCCGACGCCCAACACCACAATTTTCTTATTGTTATCAATCAACTTCTTAGGCCCCCTTGGAAGAACTTGCTTGGTGAGGGATACCCTCTGTTTGAGAAACGGACTCCGAAGTGTCTAGAGAGCGTGAGAGCCCGCGGAGCATCTTACGACTGAAGCGCCGCAGTATGAGACCCATGAAAACAGAGTTCACGTACTTCACGAAACGGCTCGGATTCTTTTTTCGCATTTCTATTAGCTGTCTCCAGAACTGAACCCGGCATGGATAGACCATCCCCAACCACCAAACGAGGTAGAACAATCCCAGCAGCTGGCCGATCGATCGTCGCAGCGGGATCCTTTTTCGAGAAACGTCAGGAGGTGGAGGAAGACCTTTTTCCAGGGCCATTGCCCGGCGGGTCGGCCTCATGGCCAGATGATAGCGATAGGCACGCGCAAGAAAGCGTGACGGCTCGAAAAGATACTCCCAGATCCCGGTGAACTCCTCCAATATCTCGGCATTCGGCCGACTCGGGATAAAATTCAGGCGACCCTCTCCCACCCCTCTGGCGCCAACATCTTCAAGAAGTCGTCCTTCCTCTTTCAGTCGATCCCACAGCCTGGTGTTGGGCAGCGCCCCCAGGGTGCCCACCATCACCATTGACATGCCGCTCTGCTCCACGAACGCGCATATGCGATCTCCCATTCCTTTTTTTTCGCCGTCAAAGCCAATGATAAAACTGGCTGTAATTCCCAGGCCGTTCTTGTTTATGTTGGCCAGCGATTCCAGGAGCGGATTGCGAATATTCTGATACTTGCCTGTAGATTCCAGAACTTCCTTGTCGGGACTCTCCACCCCAATGAAAACATCAGAAAAATTGGCCTCTGTCATGAGGTCGATCATTTCCAGGTCCTGTCCCAGGTTCACCGAAGCCTGGCACCAATAATTGAAGGGTTCGCCTCGACTCTGATTCCAGGCGATGAGTTCCCGAAGTATCGCGGTGGCATGAGTCCTACTGCCGATGAAATTGTCGTCCGATATGACAACATCGCTTCTCCAGCCCAGCCTATACAGGGTTTCCAATTCCTCTACCACTTGATCCGGTGTCTTGTAACGGACCTTTCGCCCGTAGAGATTCACGATGTCGCAGAACTCGCAATCAAAGGGGCACCCGCGAGAGGTCTGGACTCCTAAGGAGAGGTAGTCCTCAACTCTGAGAAGATCGTACCGCGGGATTGGAGATGAGGTAACGTCAGGCCTCTCCGCGGCTGAGAAGACGCCGTGCGTATGTCCTTTGTCGAGAGCCGACAGAAGAGAGTCTATGGTGTTCTCCGCCTCGCCCTGGACGACGAAATCGCAACCGGCGTCCAGGGCTTCTTCTGTAAGGGAGGTTGGATAGGGTCCGCCGGCCACGACTGTTTTTCCCCTTTGTTTGGACTCTCGAATCAGTTCCAACATCCCTTCCTTCTGCACGATCATCCCCGACAGCATGACCAGATCGGCCCAATTCCAGTCTTCTTCCGTCATGTCTCGAGTATTGAGGTCGGCCAGTCTCAGTTCCCATTCCCGGGGAAGAAGAGCGGCCACGGTTATCAGTCCAAGGGGCGGGTTTGTGGCCTTGCAACCCTGAGCCCAGAGCGTCTGCGGCAAGCTCCATAATGACAGTGGCATGGGTGGACTGACGAGTAGCGCCTTCATGGCAATAAGACTCCCATATCAAGATCTCTTTACGGAGGCCGTCTCGACCTCCGGCACAGAACAAAGCATAAACTGTAAACATATATGAAGCGGGCCGATTAGTCACTGAGAAAATAGTGTAGCCGGTAACCATTCACTTTCGGGGGGCAACGGGGGAGGGCAGACACATAGGTCTGCCCCTACGTCTGGGCCCAAATTCGTGGTGGGGCACGAGTGTACGGCGCGCACCTGTGTGTGCGCCCTCTTGCCATCCGTTAAACGCAGCAACGTGGTCGTTCCCGCCGCCCCCCGAATGACTGAATGGTTACGTGTAGCTTTTTTGCGTTGTGCAAAGATCTCTTGACGTGGAGCCAGTGGTGAATTAGGCTCGCAAACAGGACAAAGCAGGCTTTTTTTCATCAACGTAGCGACGGCGTTACCTTTCTTGGGTCCTGTGGGCAATTATGCGGGGCATTTTCGGGTTCATGGAAACCATCCCTGGACCGGTTATCGTCCCTGGACCCCTCAAAAGGCTGGACCGCGCCATAATTCCCGGGGAAAAGGGGTCTCAACGCATGGTTTTGAGAGAAGTGCTCTTCAGAACGTTTGCCGACAGTGAGAGATCCATAACCCGGGTTCACGGATACGACAAATGAGAGTTCTACTCCTAAGCCCCAAAATGCTATCGTCTTTCTGGTCCCTGGAGCAATCCCTCGCCATGGTGGGCAGAAAGGCGCTGATGCCTCCGCTCGGCCTTATTACCGTAGCTGCGCTGCTGCCGAATGAGTGGGAACTTCGGCTGGTTGACAGGAATTTTCAGCGTGTCCGTGAATCGCTTTGGGATTGGGCCGACATTGTCATGATATCGGGTATGTTTGCCCAGAAAGAGGACATGCTGAGCCTGATCCGTGAATCGAAGAAAAGAGGGAAACGAGTCGTGGTTGGTGGTCCCTATGTCTCATCGGTTCCTGACGACGCGATAGAGGTGGGTGCTGATTTCATTGTTAAGGGTGAAGCCGAAACAACGGTACCCGCGCTGCTGACCGCGCTTGCCGACGGAGCCCCTGGAGGAGTGTTCGAGGAGCAGGGAAAGCCGGACTTAACTGATACTCCCGTTCCCCGATACGACCTCGTTGAGATGAGCGCATACAATAGCATGCCTGTTCAGACATCTCGGGGTTGTCCATTTGACTGTGAATTCTGTGACATAATCCGCCTTTACGGTCGCAAGCCCCGTTACAAGAAGCCTGATAAGGTCATCGCTGAATTGCAGACGATTTACGATCTCGGATGGGCTGGAGGGGTTTTCATATGCGACGACAACTTCATCGGCAACAAGAGCCATGCCAAGGCCATCCTTCGCAAACTCACTCCGTGGATGGAAGCCCGCGGCGAACCGTTCGGCTTCTGGACTCAGACATCGATCAACTTGGGTCAGGATTTGGAGATGATGGACCTCATGACGGAAGCCAATTTCGGCCATGTCTTCATAGGAATTGAATCTCCCGACGAAAATGTGTTGACACTGAATCGGAAGCTTCAGAATATCAGCACTCCAATGGTTCAGTCCTTGCACGCCATCAATTCCAACGGCCTGTCGGTTATGGGCAGCTTAATACTTGGGTTTGACGCAGAAGAGAAGGGCGTGAACGATCGGATCTGCGCTTTCATCGAAAGTACAAACCTGCCCGCAGTAATGGTCAATACCCTTCAGGCAGCCCCCAATACGAGACTCTTCGATCGCCTCCAGCAAGAGAACCGGCTTCGAATGGAAACAAGCGACGGCGTGGGCTCGAAAGGAGTCCTGAACTTTGTTCCCACCCGTCCTGAGACCGAGATCATGGCTGAGTGGGCGGATACCATCCAGCGACTCTATGAACCGTCCGCCTATTTCAGAAGGGCGTACAACTATTACCTCACCATGAGACCCACTCGCAAGGCCCTGGCCGGATCTCGCGGGGAGAAGTCCCCCAAGCCGGCTAAGCCGATAGCACGCGCCGGCAGAAAGGTTATCAAGGATCGGCGCATGCGCCCGGCCTTGAAATTGATCTGGAGACAGGGTGTGGTATCACCCCATCGATCTCAGTTCTGGCGGCAATTGGTGGGGATCATGAGGAAGAATCCAAGCCGTCTTGCCACCTATGTGTTGGCTTTGGGTTTGGGGGAAAACCTGTTTCAAATTCGGAAAGATGTCAGGCGGATGATGGAAAAGGGTTCGGCATGCTGATACCGCTTCGCCATCTAACAGGTAACATCTCGGGGCCTACGACAGGGGATGCTCGAAAGGGGAGATGGTCTCCCTCACCAAACCTCCTCCATACATAATTCCGGAAGCTTATACGGATCACGGTGAACGGTTACTATTGCCACAGACCCCTCTCGCGGCAAACCCGGATTTCAATGATACTCGCGAAATGGTATGAGATGATCGTGTGGGAAGACTTGGGCTTGCGAAACGTCTTCCATGGGAAGTGCACCCCTCTGAAATCGGCAGCCAAAGTCTTGGCCCGGAGTTGAATTCCTCCCCGCCCGTGCACATAATGTGGAGTAAGCGCAAGATCACTGAAAGGAGGATGGAGACATGGAAGACAAAGAAAGACTCAAGGAAGAAGAAGTCCAAGAAGTAACCGAGCCCGCCGACGTGGAATCAACTGAGCAATTGTCTGAAGAGGACCTGGAGAAAGTGGCGGGAGGGGCTTTCCCAACCGCTGTGAACAGCCAGATTACTGACTAATACCGGTTCGCCAATTAACGAGCAAGATCTCGGGGCCTGCGATGGAGGATGCTCCTAACACTTATGTCCGAGTCGAAGCCCCGGACTACCGAACAGTGGAAAAGACTTTCATGTTTCGTTGTGCCTGTGCTTTCAGGCATGTAAGTCGGTATATGTCGGGCTTGCATGGAGGGTACCCGTTTTCAACGCACAGCGCCCCCGGTTCCGTCAACGGGGTTATAGCAGTTGCCTAAAATAATGACCGATTGATTCTTGGGCGCCACTGCTGGCTTGTCCAGCAGTGCGATCATTTTCGGACACAATTTTTGACACTTGCTATATCGGATCCGACCTTCTTCCTGCCGAGAAGGAAGCCCGGCGTGAGTCCTGCGACTCCGGCGCCGGGGGCGTCTCGATAGCTGGGGAGGTCCGGAATGGGCTCACGCAACGCCAGAGCCACCAGTCGTCCATCGATCTTAATCACCAGCTTATTCAGAACGAGGTCATCAAGCGCCTGCTCCAGTTGCGGGCCGGGAATGCCCTTGGCAGAGTATTTCTCAAACAGGCGCTCGATTGGCGGCGCGTCATCGCATTCGACAAACACGTCGCGGCGCAGCCCTTGGAGCGTGTGGTCGGGCGCTACCGCGGCCGGACGAGTATCCCTGATCAATACCTTATCCTGAACTACCTCCGCCGTAAGAACCGGTTTGATCTTGCCGTCAAAGAGCCTAATCCACTCCTTTGCGGCTCTTTCCACGGCGGTCAGCCCCGGATGATCAACCATCAGGATCGCCAGGACCGGATGCTGTTTGATCCATTTCCGGCTTACGTCCTCCAGGGTATGGGGCAGGTTGTCCAAGTCTTCCTGAGACCAAGGGTAAATGTGGCTGAGCTGCTTGGGGGCTTTCAATTCCAGGCCGAACTCCTCCGCCCTCTGATGAAACACACTGTAACGAGCCCAACCTACCGGTGACGTATTAGGCGCCTGCAGATGCGCCAGGAGAGGGATGGTTTCAGCCATCTCCATGTACCAGTCGTCCTTCTCTCCGGGAAAACCGTGGAGAAGGTTCCACAGGGCCGCGACTCCATACTGCCTGCACCATTTGAGCAACTGGATATTTTGCCAGGCGTGACAGCCTTTGTTCATGAGCTTGAGGACTTCCGAGCTCAGACTCTCGATGCCCGGTTGTATCCACATGACTCCCGCATCGCGCAGGGCTTTCACCTGACTTCGAGACAGCGTTGACTGTGTGGCAAAGAAAAGCCTGTATGGGCTTCCCCGTTGCTTGATCTCGGGAATGAGCGTTCTGAGGTGGCCGAGATCCACCGTATTTTGCACGGCACAGACATCGTAGACCCCGTGCCGATGGGAAAGCTCCTCCAGATCTCGAAGCACCTGTTTTGTAGGCTTCCTGCGGTATCTCATGCCATGGCCGTTAAGGCCGCAGAATGAGCAGGCCTGCTTCTCTCCCTTCCAGCAACCCCGAGATGTTTCCACCGCAAGCGAAGGTCTGACCGCATTGTGGGCCTTGGGACACCGTTGGAGCGTCTCGAAGTAGTCGTCATAGTTCGGGACCGGCGAATCCGCCAGGGACGCTGCAACAGCCCTGGGCGCGTCATCGGATCCTGGGGACTCGACCGAGGGATAGCCGACCTTTCTGTGAACAGGCCCGAAGACTCCTGTGGGTAGGTCGCCGGCTTCGATTTCGCGACCCTTATCCAGGATGTCTCGGATCAGGCCCACAACCAGCTCGTCCGCCTCTCCCGACACCACGTAGTCCGCCGCGGGGAACAGCTTGTGGTTGGTTTGTCCCATTACGGTCTCGCAGTTCGCGCCTCCCAGGATGGTAACCAGGTCCGGCGCCAGATCCCGAATCCTCCTGATCAGCGCAAGTGAGGGAACATGCTGAAGGAACGAGGAGGAACATCCGACGATCCGTGGTCTTTGGTCTACGATGCTTTGGGCGAGCCGATCGGTGAAGCCGGCGGCCGTGCGCCGAACGTGGGTCAGAGCGTCCTTCAAGTCCTCGAAGGTCAGTGACTGGTGAACTCTCGAGCATTTTCGCAGCCAGGCCACAAAACGCTCCGGATCGGGCCGGTGGGAAGGAAACGCAATGTGCGAGAATGTCCAGTCCGTCAGGAAAACCTTGCCCGTACGCGACCAGAGATCCGTGTGCGTGGCGGGCCCGATCTCTTCAGCGAAAAGGAGATTGGCGTACACACTTTTAACGTTGAGTCCATCTGCCTCCAGCAAAGCGTGCAGGATACCTAAAGCGGCTGAAGGGCCCGCTAAGCTCGCGTACGGCATCTGAACCAGGCAGACGTCCACCTTGGTGATCTCCATATGGTAAAGATTTGGAAAGGGTTGGGATCCGGCGGCGGCATGCGCGGGTATCCCACGGATCATAAACCGGCCTTGATCCCGAGATCCAATTCGCATAGCCCCGCTCGGCCGGCTTACTGCATGCCCTATCAGCGCTGCCGGTATCGATCCCGTCCCGCACAAGCCTTCCGCCTAAACGAGGCTGGGCCCGTCCTCGCCGTCACTCTGCTAGAAGATCAACAACGTACTGCAGGACCCGCAACACTACCTCTACAGTGTCCGTGCCGGCCGATACCTTCTCCAGCTCCTCCTCGGTGAGTTCTCCCTTTTTCTCGTCAACCAGAGACTGAAGCGTATCTGCGCCGAAATTGTAGCCCTTGCTTTTGGCAAACTCAGCGATATCGGTCACGCTTGTGCCGGCCGACTTGATCTCCTCCAATAGCGATTCGTTTTCCTTGACATCCTTTGCAAAACGTTTCACTTCTTCGACACTCATCATTCACCTCCTCGCGTTGTTTCCGTTCTCTGACTGACCGAGACACAGCCGGCCGACACCTAGGCCGTCTCCTTCGCCTCGTATCGTTGTTCACGCGCCGGATCATCGTCGATCAGGCCTTTTTGGAACACGTGTTGTAAGGCGCCGATCACTTGAAAGTAATCGTGTCCGGCTTCGGTCACAGCTTCAATTATCTCGGCGGTTGTATGGCGCCCCTCTGCTATGAGATCGCCGATGGCGCCGAGTGACGCCTTTCCCGTGATTGTCGTCTTGCGAAAGATCGACTCAAGATTGAAGCCTTCAGGGAGCCTCTCATAGGAGAGGGCGCAATGGAACGAGAGGACTTGGCCGCCCTTCAGACCGTCGTGCATCACGTCGTCTATGGCTTGCCGCACGCACACTCGAAAGGAATCGGGGCCGGAGAACGTCCCCTCCCAGTACACGCGGTAACCCAGGGGCCAGTTGTCGGTTGAGTAACAGGGACTGACAAGCCGTATCGTCTTGTCCACCATGTTGACAAGGAAACCCGATACACAGGCAATCGTCGACGGATTGGGTTCCTCGTCCGTGTAACCGGGGGGAGGCGAATCGGAATTCCAAAGTTCTCGATATCTTCCGGAAGTCCTGAAAGGTACCAGCGCCTCCGTGTTCTGCAGTATGAGTTCTACCGTGAGCAGCTTTTCGGGAGTAAACAGTTCGTGGATCGTGTGTAAGTCTTGCAGGTTTGTGATAGAGAACCTGCACCCCCTTCGATTCCCGGATCGGGCTCTCCGCACCAGTTTTCGCGTCCAATCCAGGTCTCTCGGCCAGGCCGCGCTGGTAGTTCCCGGAACCACTCCCATCAGATCGCGGAAGTCCTCCAGGAAATCCAAATAGTCCGGATTGTCGGAAGGTTCCGTAGCCCAGTAACAGAATCCACCCCTGGCCGATTCGCCTAACTCCTCACGGCAGACCCGGAGAATCTCACGCCAAAGGCGACGGTTCTCAGGTGTCCGGCGAAAAATCCCCTGGAGCCTTCCCGCGTCTAAACCGCAAAACCAACAACCAACGGAACACCCTTTGGTCAGCTCAAAGACCAGCACAGAATGACCACGTAGATCATTTGGCGTCCCCACTTCAAAACCGCAACGTGCCACTTGTCTCATATGCCAAGCTTTGAACCGTCTGTTTGGAATGGCCTCGCTGACGCTCTTGCGGTACTCTGCAATGGCGGCTTTCCTGGCATCTATCCAATCCGCCCACAGCGACCCCAATGGGCTGGTCCGAAGCTCTTCCGGCTCAACACATGCCGGGCGGCCGTTTTTCCAGAGCATCTCTATTTCTGTGGGATCGATTTGGATTCCTCGAGACACGGCTATATCAAGGCAATCTTCGGGTCTCTCTTCAAGCTGCCCCCTAAATTCCGGGTCTCCTTGAACGCATTCCAGGAATCTCTTGATGTGAGCAATTTGCTTCAATTCACCCGGCTCCCAGTTCCTGCATGCCTCCGGAGCCGTGCTTGAGCATTCCACAGGCTGTCGCTGTTCATTCATGCGGATACTCCTCAACGCAAGAGATAGCTTGTCCATTCCTATTGATTTTGTCAAGAATTAGGATTCTGTAGTGGTTGCCGAAACTTTTGTCCCATTCGTGGACGCGGTATCCCGTCATTCCGGCGAAAGCCGGAATCCAGGCTTCCTAATACCTTCTGAACCCCGGCTTTCGCCGGGGTGACGCCGTGGGCTGATACGATTACCATTGAACCGCCGGCATTTGTGTGGATTCTGCCCAAAGGGCCTCCGGGCACTACAGCAGCGCACGGTCAAACCTTGGTGAGTCATCCCGGCAGAGCCGGGGGCTTGCCTATTTGCTGGTTACCTGAGTAATTGTCTGGACAAGCAGTCAAGAAATTTCAGCACAGGTGTACTAGTTAGAAAATGCGAAGAGGTATCACTATGCCCCCCTGCTCCACGCTGTTGACTCGATTTGGTTCAGACGATTTGCCGCTTGGCGAGTCGCGCGAATTCCCCTTTTCGCGCCGTGAGTTCCTCGTACGTCCCCGTTTCCTGGATACGCCCGTCATGAAGCACACATATCCTGTCAGCGTTCTTGATGGTGCTGAGCCGATGAGCAATGACTACACGGGTAGCCCTGAGCCGTTCGAGACTCCTGCTGACGGCCGCCTGAGTCTCGTTGTCCAGGGCGCTGGTGGCTTCGTCAAAGAGGAGGATCCCGGGTTTTGACGCAATTGCTCTGGCAATGAGTATCCTCTGGCGTTGACCACCGGAAAAGCCTGATCCGCCCTCGCCAATGACAGTGAACATTCCCATGGGCATTGCCTTTATGTCGTCCTCCAACGCACACTGGCGGGCCGCTTCCCAGGCGTCATCAAGAGTGAGCTTGGCGGCTCCCACGATGTTGGACAGGATCGTGCCGGTGATCAGCCTGCCATTCTGTATGACCACTCCCATTTGCCGCCGCACCGATTGGATATCCAGGCTGGTAAGGTCATGGCCGTCGAAGTAGATGGAGCCCGATTCCGGGCTTTCAAAGCCCAGAAGCAACCTGTACAGGGTCGACTTGCCGGAGCCGGAGGGTCCAACCAGGGCCACAAATTCACCCGGAGAGATCTCCAGTGAAACGTCGTTGAGCACCAGAGGACCGTCCAGGGTGTACCGGAAGGAAACATGGCTGATTTCGATGTGGCCGCTCAGCTCCCGTGTGACGGTCCGCCCGGTGTGAACCTCGGGAGCGGCTTTGAGGATCGGTTCGGTTCGTTCATAAAGTGGAACCACTGCCAGGACCGGGAAAAGAAACAAAACGCTATGGCATATCGCGGCCAGCACTGTGGCAAACGCTGCATGGAAAGCCAGGAACGATCCCGTGGAAAGGGCATCGAGGGAAGGATTATGGGAGAGCGAGAACCAGGCGAATACGGCCAACATCCCCATGAGGGGAAGAATCGTGCTGAAAACCACAGCCATATTTGTCACGTTTCGCGTTTTGAAACCCAGTTTCTTCTGCTGAGCAAACTTGTCGGCCCACACGTACAAAGCCCGGTTCTCAGCAGCGCTGACCCTCAACTTGGATATTCCCACAATAAATTGAAAGACGAGGCCCTGAATACTTCCCAGCAGCCTGAAGAGGGGTCGCTGATAGCGCAATTGAATCCCGAATGCGAGTGCCGCCAGGCCCACCGCGACGACCACCACCACTGTGGCAACTAGTGCCAGACGCCAGCTATACCAAAACATGACGGCGAGATTGAACAAGGCGAACACCGCGCTGATCAACGTAGAAACCGCTGCACCGGAAAGAAGCCTCTGAATCTGATTTATACCCAGTGCACGATTTACCAGATCACCTGCGGAGAACTGTCGGTAGAATGCCACCGGCAGCTTGAGTAGACGGTCCCAGATTGCCGCCTGGATCGTCACCCCCATCCACCCGTCAATGCGTAACTGAGCAAGGGCCTGGACTATCAGGAACATCCCTGAAACAATGGCAGCAATCACCAGCGCGCCTGCCACCTGCATCAACTGGAATCGATTTTCCCCTGGTATAACATCATCGTAGAGGAACTGGGTGACTATCGGAACAAGTACCGAAACAAGTCCCGCACAAATCCCCATCAAGACCATCATTCGCAGGTCTTTTCGAGCAAACCGAAGCCCGAACTTCAACACATCCCTACGGGTCAGCGGCCGATCCGGAAACGGGGCGTAGAACATCAGGGCAAATGGTTTGAGCTTCCGAGCCGTTGCCTCGTCTACGGGAATGCGACCCGTTTGGGTCGGGTCGACGAGCAGATATCTTCCGGCCCTGAAAGGCAGGAGAGCCACGGCGCGCTCGTCCTCTTCCATGAATCCGAGCAGAGGACCGTTGTCCCGGCGCCACCAAGGTTCAGTCAGAAGGACCTCTCGTGTGCGAAAGCCGGAAGCTCCAGCTATGGAACGAAGCGGATCTTCCTCCACTGATCCCGTGGTTGTCCGCGTAGGTGCGACCACCCGGATACCCCCCGCTTCGCCCACCAGCCTGCAGGCCGCCATCAGCTGGTCCTCTGCAACTTCCCTCGGCTGATCCACTTCCCCCGTCAGGACGGAAGCGAGACGGCCGATGGTCGCGTCGGTGAAACGTTTCTCAGCGTCTCTGTGGGCGCCAAAATCCTGGGCTTCAGCCTCCCGGGCACGAAGAAGGTCGGTCTGAACGGCCTGCTCGACCAGCCGGTGAAACGATTCCAGTGCGCTCCAGAGATCATGGCCCGCGACGAGCAATTCCTCGGTAGTGGCAGTTGACAAAGAGCATCGACCTTCCGTGCAAGCCCACGCGTGTTCGCTCACAGGGACCCGTCGGCCGGGCTCGACGGCCGGCAGATCCTCACGACCCAGGAACTTAAGTGCCCCTGCCTCGACCAGGGCCCAGACCAACCGGCCGCTGCTGTGGATTGAGAGACCCTCGTCCAGATCGACCGTCTTTCCCAGCTCAGGTTCCGCGTAGGTCTTCGGGGCCGGCAGGTTTCGGGAAATGGCGTGGGACAACCTGGTGACCCACCCGTCAATCAGGGTGCTCAACTGATGAACGTGAAGTTGGTCCGAGGCCGCCGTCTTGACGTCCGGCAGGTCGATCCTGATCAGCTCGGAATTCTGACCGGGCACGGCCAAGAAACCCAGTGCTCTCCCAGGTTCTCCGTCCGGCAGGCCAAAAAGCAATTGGCCGGTCTCCAGGCGGCAGAGGAAACTCCGGGCTCCGTGTTGTCCATCCTTGCCCAGAGGCACCGAGAAGATGTCCATCTTGCCCTTGATCACCAGAAAGACGGACTCTTCCCGATCGAGCCTAATCGGCTGGTTCGCGCCGAGCTCAACCCGTGTTCCCAGTCCACTGAGATGTTTTTCCAGGGCCTGCATTTTTTCCTGACTTGTCATCAAGGACCTAGGCAGTACACGAGATTCTAAGGAAATTAAGATTGCTCGCGGATCAGTCGCATGTAGTGCCCGTTCAACGCGCACAGATCATCATGAGATCCGCGTTCGACCACCTTGCCCTGATCCAACACAACGATCTCGTCGGAGTCTCGAATAGTGCTGAGTCGATGGGCTACGATCAAGCACGTACAACCCCGACGTCGAATATTGTCGTCGATTGTCTCTTCGGTGAGCGGATCCAGGGCGCTGGTGGCCTCGTCCATGATAAGGATTCGCGGATCCCTCACCAGGGCCCTGGCAATTTCCACTCTTTGTCGTTCTCCTCCACTGAAGTTGATCCCACCTTCGTCAACCTTGCTCTCATAGCCGCCGGTACGGGCCGCCACAACATCGTGAACTTGAGCATCCCGCGCGGCTTTGACAACGGCCTCCCGTGGAACAAGGCCATCCCACAGCGTCAGATTGTCCCGAACCGTCCCCTCAAACATGAGGATGTCCTGCTCCACCAGAGCCAGAGAGTTCGCCATTACGGAACGATTGATCTCGTTCAACGGTTTTCCGTCAAATAGGATTTCTCCCTCCCAGGGCTCGTGCAGCCCGACCACGAGCTTAACAACCGTAGATTTTCCGCTTCCCGAGGCCCCTACGAGCGCAACTCGACTGCCCGGTTGTAAGATCAGATTGAATCCTTGAATCAGCGGATCAGCCACTCGACTGTATCCGAAGGTGATGTTCTTCAGCTCCAGGCGCCCGGATAGTTTCACAGGAGTAGTCGCATCGTCCTCAAGGCTCTCGGTCTCCACTAACCGCGGGTCTTGTTTGTTGTGAAGTACGTCGTCCAGTCGCTGCAGATCGCCTTCCACGTCCTGCATCTGGCTGCCCAGCTGGACCAAGTTGGTGATTGGAGTCATGAACGCTATCATGAGCGCCTGAAATGCTACCAGCTCGCCTATGGTCATCCATCCCTGCATGACCTTCAGGGCCCCTAATCCAAGAACCACAGCGGAGGTAATCCCGGTCAGCACTTGAGGAACCACGTTGAGATACCGGGTATATTCCGTCATATCGAGCTCGGAATTGACCGCTTTGGCCTGGTACCCGGACCATCGAGCGAAGAAATCCGATTCACCGCCCATTGCCTTGACCGTCTCGATGATCTGGACTCCTGACATGGAGAATCCCAGCATCTTGCCCTGCTCCTGGAGAGCACGTTTGTTGAGGTCTTTCCGCTTTCGTGATACGTAGCTGAGAGCCAGAAGATTGCCGGCTGCAATGCCGACTCCGGCCAGTGTCAGAGCCACATCATAACTGAGCATGACCAGAACAAAGAACCCTGCCATCATCAGATGAATGGCGTTGGTCGCGAGCTGTCCCGACAGCAACTGAGCCACCCTGTCGTTTAACAGCACCCTGGAACCAACCTCACCGGCAAACCTCTGTGCGAAGAACTCCGTGGGCAACCGAAAGACATGGGACAAGAAACCGCTGGAAGTGGCAATGGCCAATTTCAGCTCCAGACGAAGGAGAACCTTCTGCTGTAGCCATGTAAGAGCACCCAGCAGGACCAGCGCAAACACCATAGCCCACAGCAGCGGCTTGACCCAATCATGGTCTTGGCCAACCAGGAATTTGTCCACAAAGATCTTGGTAAATGTGGGAACGACCAGTCCCAGAAACGCCAGGCCCAAGCCCGCTGCAACTGCGTACAAGACCGGGCGACCCAGGCCCAGGGCCCGACTCTTCAGCGCACTGAGAACGCTTGGCTTCTTGCCCCCCTTTTCAAAGTCCGGTCCCGGTTCAAAGGTGAGGGCGATGCCCGTAAACGACTCATCAAATTCCTGCGCGGAAACCTTTCTGGGGCCTGTCGCCGGGTCATTGAGGTACCATCCATTGGGATCATATCCTTCCACCACCACGAAATGATAGAAGTTCCAGAAGACTATGACAGGGAATTCCAAGCTCTTGAGATCATCCGTATCGTGGCGAAAGCCTTTGGCTGTCAAACCATACGCCCGTGCTGCTCGGAGCATGTTGCCGGCCTTGCTGCCGTCGCGGGACACACCACAATCAATGCGCAGTTGCTCCAGCGGGACGTACCGACCGTAATACGCCAAGATCATTCCCAGGCAAGCTGCACCGCATTCTACGGCCTCCATCTGTATTACGGTCGGTGTGCGCACGCGTCTCGAGCGCTTGGGCCGGCCTACGAGAGAAGTGAGACCGGCAGTTGAGTTGGATTCCGGCATGTCACTCCACTCCCATCCACCTCTTGATGGCGGGAAGTACAAGCGTAACAGGAGGCTGCTCTTTCACGACAACCTCCCCAATACCGAGCGTGCCCGTACTGATCCGAACCCCGGCCCCCTTGTGGGATGACCATTTGAAACCGCTTGTGGTCCTGGAGTCGCGCTCGAATTCCCCCTTCACCCGTAGGACCGGTCCTCTCCTGAGCAGAGATTTGACCAGATCCTCATTCTGGAGTGATTTCATGATTGCAGCGGACGCGGCAGGGAAGGGACTCACTTCCTTTACCTTGCCGAGCATGAAGCCGTATTCCTCACGCTTCACCGTGGAAGGAGTGAACTGAACCTTCATACCAAGTTGAATCTGTTTGCCCTCAAACGCTCGGACGTACAGGTCCAGCATGGGGATTCGTCCCTGAGGTTCAACAGAGATTATGGCCTGCCCCTCTTGGACTACTTGGCCTTCATCTGCCTGAATTGCCACCACCATCCCCGCGACGAGGCTTCGGACCCTGGTGACTTGCTTCTGCGTTTCTTTGAGCCTTGCGACATTCCTTTTTGAGTCCGCGATTTGAAGCCTCTTTTCGGAGAGACTTTCGAACTTCTTCGCTTCCAGATCCGCCTCTTGAGCGATCACGTCACTCATGGACTGGCGTGTTCTGGCCACCTTTAACAGCGTATTGTCTCGCTCCAGGCGTCGGTCAGCCAGCACCTTCTCGGTCACCAAACCCTTTTCGAACAAACCCGTGAGGGTTACAATCCTCTTGTCAAGCCATTCGATTCTGGTCTTGAGTACGTGGATCTGTTGTTTGAGGTCCAATCGTTGCTTCTTCAGGGAGAGTCGTTTCGCCACAGTCTCCTTCTCGAGGAGTTCGGAGCTTTTCTTGAAGTCCGACTCGAGCTGACGAAGCTTTGACTCCTGGTTTTGGATCCTTTTCGCCATGGTGGGGTCTATCAAGTGGACCACCACTTGTCCTTTCGCCACTTCATCACCTACGTGGACCTTGATTCCAACGATCTCACCCTGGCCGGTTGCCTCAACATCAAATAATCCCCTGGGATCAATTATGATCCCCGTTCCCGAAACCTTTGTGGTCACTCGCCCGTAGAAGCCCCAGGTCATGGTCCCCGCCAAAACGAGACACCAAGCCATGAGCGCCAGCCAGCCGACAGGCGTAGTCACTCTGAGCAATTGATCCAACCGCTCCGGAGATCGCAGCTTCTCCAGAGCCCTTTCTCGGAACAGATCTGCCATGATGACTCACTTCGCAAACTGATCGTGACATTTCAGCAAGGCCAACAGGATCAATTTGCCAGATCTCGACCTCCAGCGCAATTGTTACGTCGATCTTGAGCGGTCATTGTCCTCTCCTTTTGGGAAAAGACCAGTTTATTTCTGGACATGACGCGAACTGGCGTGGCATGATATACTAAGAGATTGTGTTTCATTAGATGCAATATGGCCTTCTGAAATTCACAGGGAATGGAAGGAGCAGGGCTGTTCCGAAACAGACGATTGCGCGCGTGAATATGGAGCTCGGATCGACCCTGTTTTCGGTTTTGGCTCGAGATCGGTACAGCCGAAGAATCGTGGGATGGTTGAGAGCAAACTTTCGGTCAGACATTTCTTCCGGATTACCTTGGGGCTCGCGCTTCTGGGAGTGGTGCTTCTTTGCGTAAGCGGGCCCGATGCTCAAGGGAAGGAGCGTAAGCAGAGTCTGCGAAAGCTTAGCCTACATCAGGCGATCTCCAATGCTCTCAAGCGTAACCTGAGCCTGGCCGACGCCAAACTCCAGGTACAAAAGAAGGAACATGCCCGCCGCGCTGCGTACTCGGATTTCTTTCCTACTATTGAGCTTGAATACGAAGCAGTTGCAGACAGATATCGCCAGATAGGCAACATCGAAGAGTTCTACCTTCAGCACGACGCTCGTTGGCAATTTCGAGGCGGCACCTTCCTGGATTACCCGTACCGAATTGATCCGTACAGAACATTTGCGCTCTCGGCCACACTGACTCAACCCGTATACAGTGGCGGTAAATTGACCGCGCAGTACGAACTGGCGCGCCTTGGAGTGGACCTGGCCAAGATCAAGCAAGAGATCGCTCGACAG
This sequence comes from uncultured Syntrophaceae bacterium, assembly GCA_964527475.1. Lineage (GTDB taxonomy): Bacteria > Desulfobacterota > Desulfomonilia > Desulfomonilales > Desulfomonilaceae > CAZGNL01. Next base: position 3,168 of record CAZGNL010000089.1, on the reverse strand, counting down.
GACCTCCTGATCAACGTGACCCAAGCCTATTTCCAATTGCTTCTCGCCGAGAAACTGTTGTACGTATCAGATGAGTCGATCAGGGCGCTAAAGGGGTTGAGGCGTCAAAGTGAGGCCATGTTCGACGCGCATCTTGTTCTGAGAGTTGACGTCCTCGCAATCAATACTCGACTGGCCCAAGAGGAACTACAGCGGAGTCAGGCCCTGCAAGACATCGAGAACAAGCGTGCATTGCTCAGTTATCTTATGCGCTACCCTCAGGGGATTCCGTTTGAGACCACGGAGCGACTGGCATTTGAGCCGACAGGCTATGAAATTCCCGGGATCTATTCCATTGTCGCCCGGAATCGCCTGGAGATCGGGGCGGCCGACATCTCGGTACGGGAAGCGCTCGCGACCGTCAAGGTCGACCAGGCAAGTCTCTTGCCTGAAATGTATGTGGAGGTCTCGGGTTCCAGGACCAACGATGATTGGAATCCGTTTGATCCCGAAGCCAACAACGACTGGAGCATGACCGGTGTTTTAACATGGACCTTTGATATGTTCCGTACACGCGAGACGGTCAAAGAGGCCCGTGTGTCTCATCGCCGGGAGATGGTGCTGAAGCGTCAAGTTGTGGAGCTGGTCATGAGGGAGGTTAAGCAGGCCTATGCAACGGTGAAACGATACGAAAGAGACGTCCTCCATAGTCGGCGAGCTGCGGCTTTTAGTAGAGAGAATTTCAGGGCAAACAAGGAGCTCTATAACGGTCAGATGGCTACATACCTGGAAATCGTCACGGCACAGGCGCAAATGACTGAAACCCTGCGTGAGTACTATCGATCTCTGGTTGCTCACAGAATGAGTAAGGCTGTCCTGGAAAGAAAGATGGGCATACTCCGATAGGAGCACACTCACCCCGTTGAGCAGGAGTCTATTGGCCTAGATCCAAGCCTGCCGACCCATCAGAATTCTCTGAAACCGCTCTAGTTTACCGCGCCATTCAGTTGACAACCGGGCGGATGCGTATTATTATTTTCGGAACCGTGACATGACATGAGCACGATCCTGGAAGACAGGTGCTCGCGCTCGGGGCATGCTAAAGGATTTGACAATCCTCGGGCCGATTGCGGAAACCACGCGTCGGCGGTTATTGACGCCATGATGGTTGAACAATTCGCATCAGGAGAATCCGCGGTTCACAGAATGAACCCAAGGAGCAAGCTCATCGGGGCTGCCGTGTTTTCGGTGGTGGTGGCGCTGATTCAGTCAATTACCGCCGCGGCCGCGGCCCTGGTTTTTCCGATTATCCTGATCCTCGCGGCGCGGGTCGATTTGAAGAGCCTGGCCATAAGGCTGGCTGTTGTCAATGCTTTCATACTGTTCCTCTGGCTGTTCCTTCCGTTCACGCACCCCGGGGAGGTGATCTACTCGGTCGGGCCCTTGGAAGTCCATCGGGAGGGAGTGCTCTTTGCCCTGCTCATCACCCTTAAATCCAACGCCATAATCCTGACAATGATAGCGCTTCTGGGCACTTCTCCTATCTTCAGCCTGGTGCACGCCTTGAGCCACCTTGGAGCGCCGCCAAAACTGGTACATCTGTTTTTCTTTTGCATTCGGTATATTTACGTGATTGAGGACGAGTACAGACGGCTGACCCTGGCCATGAAGATCCGAAATTTCAAACCCGGAACAAACATGCACACGTACCGGGCGTACGCGTATCTCGTAGGGATGCTCCTTGTCAGGAGTTACGACAGGTCCCGGAGAATCCTGGATGCCATGCGATGCCGGGGATTCAAGGGGAAATTCTACATACTTCACCATTATGATATGAACAGAAATGACTATCTGCTCGTAGCGTACAGCGCGGTATTCTGTGGGACACTTCTACTCGTTTAATGTAATGGTTCACCGGGCTTGAAGCGGTTCTGCGCCCGGTGAGAATGGAGGGGGAGACTCATCTCCCCCTCCAAACCTCCCCCATACGTAATTCCGGGAGGTTTTACGGTTCGCGGTGAACGGTTACCGTTTAATGATAGATCTGAAGAACATCCGCTTTAGGTACAACTCCCGTTACATTGTAGATGACGTTGACCTCGAGGTCCGGCCTGGAGACAGGATCGGCCTCACCGGTTCCAACGGATCGGGAAAGACCACACTATGCCACATCATCATGGGTCTTTTGACCCCCGAATCCGGGGACGTTACGATATTCGGAAAACCCAGGAAGTCTGATTCCGATTTCACGGAAGTCCGTTCGAGGATCGGATTCCTGTTCCAAGACTCGGATGATCAGCTCTTCTGTCCCACCGTGCTCGAAGATGTGGCCTTCGGCCCTTTGAATCAAGGCAGAAGCCCTCAAGAGGCCAGGGCCATAGTCAAACAGACCCTGGAGCGGCTGAAACTGAACGGATTCGAGGAAAGGCTCACGTACCAGCTTTCAGGCGGTGAAAAGCGGCTCATTTCTCTGGCCACAATCCTGGCCATGCAACCGGAAGCGCTCATTCTGGATGAGCCCACCACAGGCGTGGATGAAGAAACCACGGAACGCATCACTCAAATTCTCAACTCCTCCGACCTCACCTATATTGTGATTTCACACGACCGCGAGTTCCTGGAAAAGACCACCAACAAGACCCTGAGAATGAAACACGGCAAGATCGAATCCCCGCCCCTGGAAGCCCAAACCATGGTCCTCGTCTGACATACTAAGGGCCTGTCACGAAATTACCGCGGCATTCTCCTGTAGGGGCGGACCTATGTGTCCGCCCTTTCCCGCAAGCGCGTGCCTTGCATTTGGACAGACACGCAGCGCCTGCCCCGGATCGGAGTCCGGGGCAGGCGCTGGAATGACGGTAATAAGTTCCGGGGGGTGTCAGGATTCATAGGTTGTAGTACCTATTTCGGGACGAACCCTAATCCTCTATGGAATGTGAATCCAAGACCGCGGTTCAACTCAATCCACAATGCCCCCCGTTTCCGGACCACGCATTTGCTGCTTGGGACAAATAGTCGGCCTTCAGCTTCGCGTGGCAGACCTTCGCATCGACCACGTCATTGCGAGAAGTGAAACGACGAAGCAATCTCCACATTCACCGAGCAGGAGATTGCTTCGCTGCGCTCGCAATGACATCTTATACCAACTATCATCGCAAGAAAGCGACAACGAAATATGAAAGTCTTTTC
>CAZGNL010000088.1:0-21301 GCA_964527475.1 uncultured Syntrophaceae bacterium | reverse complement strand
ATTCCGAACAAGACTATCAGACTCCCAAACTGGGGGGATCGCGGTGAACCATTACATGGAGAAAGCCGCGGTAGGACCGATACAGTAGAGACGGAGCGTTCCACGGGCGTCGCAGAACATCCTGGAAAGAGCCCCGGTCGGGCCCGTATGAACCGGACCCCGCGACCCACAGGCGCGGTGGAGTATCGCGCTGAAAATCAAGACCGGCTCGCGCGGGATGTGACCGACCAGTCCACAGACTCGGTAAATGATGAAGGGAACTCTCAGGTTCCTGAAGGTCCCGAGGAAACTGAGGACTCGACTGGATTTGTGCAGGAATTCACGGTAGACAATTTTCAAGAGACTGTGCTGAGGGCATCGAAGAGCATGCCTGTTTTGGTAGAATTCTACGCGGACACCTGACCCTACTGCCGACGGATGGATTCCGTCATGGAGGATCTTGCACAGGATTTTAAGGGAAAGGCAGCCATAGGCATAGTGGACAAAAGGGAGCGAAGCCTGTTCCGGAAATTCCGTGTTCGGGGAATCCCTCAATTCTACGTATTCCGTGATGGTAAAGTGAAAGAGAAATTCATTGGCGCACGAGCAAAGAGGATACTCACGAGCGCCCTTAAACGCCACCAATCTGCGCGCAAACAGGAGTAGCCATTTCCTGTAATAGACCTGTAGGAGGAGATCATATGGCCATAGCTTACGAGAAAGAGGGTCAGATTCCGCCGGTAGACCGTTTCGTAAATGCCCTCACCCCAACCGTTGTATGTTATAGGCAGGTTGAGGGAGTTCCTGCCGTAGAATCGATTTTCGTTGCCCGGCGCCATGGATCCCCATCTGCGGTCCGAATACGTAACGATTGCCCTCATTGGATTGAATCCATGATAGAATATGCCTTGTGCAACACATACGAAAAAGGAGTAAGGGTATGAGCACCCATCTTAGAGGCGGAAGCGCGGATACGGTCTATTTCAGTGAGGAACACAACATGCTCCGCCGCACGGTCGGTGAGTTCGTTAAGAAGGAGATCAATCCCTACGTTGATGAGTGGGAGGAAAACGGCACTCCACTACACGAACTGTTCAAGAGAATGGGCGAGCTGGGGCTTCTAGGGATCCGCTATGATCCCAAATACGGGGGACAGGCGCTCGACCACTGGTTTGACGTGGTGTTCCTCGAGGAATTGGGGCATTGCAGGGCAATGGGCGTTCCAATGGCCGTAGGCGTTCAGACGCACATGGCCACTCCCGCGCTCCATGACTACGGCAGCGAATACCTCAAGGAAGCCTATCTGAAACCGGCAATAGCAGGCGAGATGGTCGCGGCCATCGGAGTGACGGAGCCGGGAGCAGGGTCGGATGTGGCCGCGCTCAGAACCAGGGCCAAGAAGGACGGCGATACCTACGTGATCAACGGTTCCAAGACCTTCATCACCAACGGAGTTCAGGCCGACTTTGTGGTCATGCTCGTCAGAACCGGCGACGAACCGGGGTACCACTCGTTCAGCCTTATTCTTGTGCCGACCAATCTGCCGGGATTCATTGTAAACAAGAAACTGGACAAGCTGGGCATGAGGTGTAGCGACACCGCGGAGCTCTTTTTCGACGACCTGAGGGTGCCGACCGAGAATTTGATCGGTGCGGAAAACGAAGGCTTCATAATCCAGATGAAACAATTCCAGCACGAACGCTTCTGCGCTCTGCCCATGTCCTACATCGCTGCGCTGGACATGATCGACTGGACTGTGGAATACATTAAAGAGCGTATCGTATTCGGCAAGCCTTTGATTGCCAAACAGGTATTGCGGCACAGAATAGTCGATTGGCTCACTGAAATCGAATCCCTCAAACAACTCACCTATCATATTGTGCGGATGAAAATCGCAGGTATTGACCCGACTAGAGAGGTTTCAATGGGCAAACTCCTGGCAGGACGATTGGTCAGGAATGTCGCGGATGGATGCCTGCAAATGTTCGGCGGAATGGGCTTCATGAACGAAAACTGGATTTCAAGAGGCTTCAGGGATTCCCGTCTGCTGTCAATCGGTGGAGGCGCTGATGAAGTCATGAGCGACATCATCGCTCGGCTGGAGGGATTGTAAGGGTCTGCGAAGGAGAGCGACATCATGGAAAAAGATTGGCTTTTTGACGATGAACACAGGATGTTCCGTGACTCAGTCAGAAAATGGGTGGCCGCGGAGATTGTCCCGTACGTGGACGAATGGGAGGAAAAGGGAGAGTTCCCTGCGGAACTCTTCAGGAAAGCCGGAGACCTGGGCTTCTTTGCGGGAGGCATGCCCGAGGAGTATGGAGGGGTCGGCGGGGATTTTCGTTACAAGGTGGTCCTGGCTGAAGAGCTTGCCAGGTGCGGTTCAGGAGGCGTTGGAGCGGGTCTGGGCCTACATGAGACCATAGTGTTGCCCATCGTGAGCGCATTCGGGGACGAAGAGCAGAAACAGCGATATCTGGTCCCTGGAATTCGGGGAGAGAAGATCGGCGCCCTGGCGATTACCGAACCCAACACAGGATCCGATGTGGGAAGCCTCAGGACCAGGGCCGTCAGGGACGGAGACGACTATGTGATCACCGGCGCCAAGATGTTTATCACAAACGGCGCAAGGGCCGATTTCTACATCGTGGCCTGTAAGACGGACAGCGAAAGCGGACACAGAGGGATCACTGAAATAATAGTTGAAAAAGGGACCCCCGGATTCGCTGTGAGCCGAAAACTTGACAAACTCGGTTGGAGGGCCTCAGACACGGCTGAACTCGCGTTCGACGAGGTAAGGGTCCCTGCTTCCAATCTCCTGGGCACAGAGAACCAGGGATTCTACCAGATAATGCACGGCTTCCAGACCGAGCGGCTCACAATGGCCGTCGGATCTGTGGCCGCTGCGCAGCACTGTTTTGACATCACCCTAAAATACGCCAAGCAACGCGAGGCATTCGGCCGACCCATCGGGTCGTTTCAGGTTAATCGACACAAGTTCGCGGACATGCTCACCTGGATTGAGGCGGCCCGGTGCCTGGTCTATCATACGATATGGCTCCACATCAACGGGCTCGACTGCTTCAAGGAGGTGGCCATGTGCAAGATCTTCGCCTGTGAAAAGGGGGTGGAGGTGGCGGATATGTGCATCCAGCTTCACGGCGGTTACGGCTACATGTCCGAGTACCTGGTCCAAAGAATATGGCGGGATCAAAGGATCGGGCCCATCGGTGGTGGAACCTCGGAGGTCCAGAAAGAGATAATCGGCAAACTGCTCGACCTATAACGATTGTTATGCGCACCAAGCCGGGGCCAGTCTCGGTATCCAGCAATTTCCCGTGATTGTTTGGTCATGATCGGACCGTTAGAAAGGGGAGCAGGCTTGAATTCTTTCCTGTTTCCCTTTTTTTGCTTGACATCTTAGTTCGGCGCCGTATATTATGGGGCCGAACCACAAGAGAAGGAATAGGAGCAGTTGATTGTTCTACCTGCGGGACCTTCCCGATAACAAGACCCTACGCGAGTTTGCCAAGCGCTATCCCGACATGGATCCGTCGGCAATGCAAGCATGCGTTGCCCTGGCCCGGACAGGAAGTGATCTCTTGACCGGGTTTGAAGTCATGCTCTCTACACACGGGTTATCTCAGGGTCGATTCCTCACGCTGATGGTGATGAACCGTATTCCAACAGAGGTAGCCAATCCGTCTCAACTCGCACACAGGGTAGGCGTGACCCGTTCCACCATGACAGGGCTGCTGGATGGGCTTCACCGAGACGGCCTGATTGCTCGGACCCCCCACGATGAAGACCGCAGGAGGCTTTGCGTTCGACTCACGCCCAAAGGCCGCAACGCCCTGGAGTCGATGCTGCCGGACTATTACCGGCGTGCCGCAGAGCTCATGACCAACCTGACTGATGATGAACGGAGGCAACTGGTGCGGCTGCTGGACAAGGTCAATCTGGGCTTGCCCGCGCTGACTCAAACTTAGGCGATTTTTTTTGACGCCTAACTTAGGCGGCTGACTATATGCCGCCGGATCATTGGGTGGCTTATGCCAACTACTATCGCAAGAAAGCGACAACGAAGTATGAAAATGTCCGCAAAGTCGCGGGGGCCCTCGCGTAGGGGCTACGCATGCGTCGCCCTCCTGGATGCTCGCTCAGTGACGGCATTCGGGAGACTTCGAGGCGCATCAATTTCTATAGGAATTAATCAGATAGGAGGAACAGACATGAGGCAGTTAATCACAAAGAGTTCAGCCGTCGTCCTGGTGGAATTTCAGAACCAGTGGACAAACCGTGGGCTTTACCACTCCTTGATCAAAGGGCAGCTACGCTCCAGGGGAGTGCTCGACAACACGCGGAAGGTGGTCGAGCATGCCGGATCCTGCAAAGCGACCGTCATTCATGCGCCTCTGGTGATAGATCCCAAAAACAAGCGAGGCTGGCTCGCGGCCATCACGTTTGGTAGAGTCTTCACAAAGGGAACGGAGAAGTCCCAAATCACGGAAGGACTCTATCAAGACAATGATCTAGTGGTTGAAGGCAGGTACGCTTTCGACGCGTTTGTCGGGAGCAATCTGGAGGAATTGCTTCGCGGAGTGTCAGCGGAAACAGTCTTTTTCGCGGGCTTCACAACCGACCAGTGTATTGCAAAGACTATGAGGACCGCTGTTCGCAAAGGGTTCGACGCTTACATGATTTCAGACTGTACCGCGACAATGAACGGGATTTTCCAATGGAAGACTGAAAGGGAATTTCGCGAACGACTTGTGAGTTCTCGGGATCTCCTTGACAGGGCAAGCTAGGAAATGTAGTTCGGGTTTGCGCGCTGGAGAGGTTGGTTCATCTGGTTTTTCCGCACTTTGTCTGAAAGGACAAAGATATGTTTACGGTCCAACAGACTTGATGTATAGCGCGTGGCGCAAGTCGTTAGAAACGCATCCGAATTCCGCGCTGCCGGGAATTGGGGTGTCCGTTCCATTGTTCAGAGCTATCTCATACGAGGAGGATCATTATGAGAAAAAGACCTGTTATCATCGTGGCAATCGTCGTCATTCTGGCATTTGTCGCAGTTTATGGCGTGAGCTATATGGCGGCCTACAAGGCGGTTCATGTGCCTCATCAAACCGTCAAGAAGACTCCCACCGACTATGGTCTGAAGTATGAAGACATCAGTTTTACAAGTACCGACGGTATTCCCATCAAAGGATGGTGGATCCCCGGAGACAACTCGGCAGTGATATTCGTGATTCATGGTTACGGCGCGAATAGGGCAGGATGGCTGGGAAAGGACATACACGGCAAAGAAGAATACATTGATTTCCTAGCGTCCGTGCCGCCGCTCAACAAGGCAGGTTTTAACGTCGTAAGTTTTGATACTCGTGCCTGCGGCGAAAGCGGCGGCGACATGATAACCCTGGGGAAATATGAGGTGAATGACCTTATGGGCGCGGTCCAGTGGGTATTGGCAAACAAGAAAGACAAGAACGGACAAAAGTTTGACGGCATAGGCCTGCTCGGCCTGTCCATGGGCGGCAATGTCTCTTTGAGAGGCGCAATAGAACTAAAGAAGATGGGCGTCAAAAAGGCCGGCGTTGTCGCGCTGGGCTCGTATCGCTTTGACACCATGATCGATAAGAGTATCCGTTTCTGGACCGCGTTGCCGGGATTCTATGTTCCATTTATCAAGCAAATGGCCGGGATTATCCTTGGTTTTGACCCTTCAGTGGAGATTGACCCGGCTCGGTATGTGGGCGAGATCAGCCCAATCCCGATCCTGTTCGTGCAGGCGGAAAAGGATGAGATCGGTGACCTGAAAGACGCGCGGGCCATATTCCGAAGCGCTGCTGAACCAAAGGAATTGTACATCATCCCGAATGCGCTGCGATTTGACGCTTACAAATATCCCGCGGAAAAACCCGAGAAGATCATTTCATTCTTTTCAGAGCATCTTCTGTAGAGTGTTTGCCGGCGGTTCAGCCGGCGGGTTCTCAGGTCCGCGCAGCCCCACGTCCCGTGGGGCTGCACCCGTACACTCCGCATTCTTTGTATGAAAATGGATGCATTGCAAAGTCCACCGAATGCCGTCACTGAGCGAGCATCCAAGAGGGCGACGCATGCGTAGCCCCTACGGCCGGGACCCCGCGTTGTGCGGACATTTTCATGCTTGGTTGTGCCCTTCCCGGGCATGGGTGTTCGCTGGAACAGAGGCAACCATTTGAAGCCTGACCTCATCTCATCTTCTCAGAACCCCACGAGCGCCGGACAACAAGGGAAACGCCGGAGGCCCAGACGGGTCCCCCCATTCTACGTGGCTTTCTTCCCTTCTCTGTGCCCTCTGTGCCCTCTGTGGCCAATACTCTTCTCTTAATCTTCTCTTCTCTCCCGCTGCAAACGCAGTCTTCATCGCTCTATCCTGTAAATTCCGGCTTTCGGTTGGATAGAAATGCTTCGACTCCCTCTTTCGCGTCCGGAGTGAAAATATTCTCGTGAAATGCCTTTTGTTCCGCGGCCAAGCCTTCTTCAAACCCTTTCTGTAGCCCGACATTGACGCATTTCTTGATATGTGCGATTGCGCCGGTAGCCTGCCGCGCGAGCCTCCTCGCATAGTGTAACGACTTCTCATACAGTTCCGCCTGCGGGAAGACATCGTTGATGAGACTTATCTGTTTCGCCTCTTCAGGAGTTATGTGCAGGCCTTTGAACATCATCTCAACCGCCTTTGTCTTGCCGACCACCATCGGAAGACGCTGTGTGCCTCCAAAACCCGGTATCATTCCCAGCCGGACCTCGGGTAACCCGATTCGTCCTGAATCCTCGCCCATGAAACGGAAGTCGCAGGTGAGGGCCAACTCAAGTCCGCCACCAAGAGCATGTCCGTTGATTGCGGCCACTGTGGGAATCGGCAATGCTTCCAGGGCATTCAACAACGCGTGAACATTGGGCAAGAGCGCTATGAGATCATCGTCGATCTCCCTCAATGCCGACACATCATCCCCAGCCGAGAAAAAACCCGGACACTCACTGGCAAGGACAAGAGCCCTCGCCTTCTTGGAGTTTGCCAAATCGTCCAGGATCCGACCGAAGTCGTCAAGGAACGCGGGACCCAGGGCGTTCACCGGCGGGTTATTCATCTTTACTACAGCGACATTGTCCATGATTTCAAGTTGTAATACTGAGAGTTCCATATTCGTTTCCTTCTTTCCCGAGATCTGGTTGCAACGGAGGCTCTTCCCAGTTTTATGAAGAAAACCTTAAGGAGTCAAGACATATTTGCCGTTTGCTGTAATCCCATTATCGCAACCAGGTCCCTGCCCATAGTCTCCTTCGGATCTTATGGTTTGTTTTCCGTATGTCCCTTTAGTTTTGCCTTGACAACGAGAGACCGATCCTGTATTGGTGGGCCGATGCACAAGAAGGAACCCAATACTTGATTGCGAGAACGAATAACATAACCTGACCGCCAATTGCCCGACAGCACGTTTCTCGGATGGCGCAGTCCCGCTTCCAGCGGCAAATCACTGAAAAGACATGAGCACAAAGAAGTCCAACAATCGCACGACAAAGAACGGTAGCAACCGTACCCGTGAAAGACGGATCGCCATCCTCGAGGGGGCGCTCAAGGTCTTCGGAGAAAAGGGATTTGAAGCAACCACCATTTCAGCGATAAGCAATGCTGCGAGTATTTCTGATGCCACGCTCTACGAGTATTTCTCTTCAAAGGAGGAGGTTCTGTTTTCGATTCCGAAACTCTATACCCAAAGAGAGTTTGATCGGATGAGGGAGATCGGTCGGTACATTCACAGCCCCAGGGAGAAGATACGAGTAATTATCCAAGCATATTTGGAATTTTACGAGAAGAATCGGTTATATAGTTCTGTTGCCCTGCTCACGCTCAAGGGGAATCGCAATTTCTTGAACACGGATGCATACAAGATTGTCAGGGATGCGTCGAGACCTATCGTGGACGCGTTTAACGAAGGGGTCCAGGAGGGAGTGTTCCGTGATGACATCGACCCGTATCTCGTTCGGAACATGATACTTGGGTTCATTGAGCACTTGACCATTCAATGGCTTCTGCTGGGCCGCCCTGAGAGCATATCCCAGTGCAGAGACGTCATATTCGACATGGTCATGAGAGCCATAGAGAAACGCAAAGACGATCATGTGGAAATCAAAGGCAAGGTCGTGGACATCGTCATACGAGAGAGATAGTACATGGTTGCGTATGTGCCTTGCCATTGATGAATGCGGCAAATCCCCTTGCTCCCTCTCCTTCCGGGAGAGGGGCGGGGTGAGGGCTTTTATGAAACGGTCTACTAGAGGGGCCGAGAGGTACTTCCATGCAAGACATCGTAGCGGTTAACAACAAGGTGCTGGACATTGATTTGACGTCCCGAGAAATCGGAGCCGTGGCAATTTCAGATGACGACCGTCGACACTATATCGGGGGCAAAGGGCTGGCCCTTAAGCTGCTCTATGACCACATGAAGCCCGGCACGGATCCCCTGTCTCCGGACAGCATCCTGGTCATGACCAGCGGCCCGACCGCGGGAACCGCATCGCCTGCCGGCGGCCGTTTTGCCGTGGTCTGCAAGTCGCCTCTTACCGGCATCTCCGGTTCTTCATATGTTGGTGGTCGTTTTGGTCTCAGCCTGAAGCGGGCCGGGTTCGACGGGATAATGATACGAGGGCGATCTGATGCGCCTGTGTATATCAAGGTTGATGAGGGAAAGGCAACCATTGAGGACGCTTCTTCGTTGTGGGGAATGGACACCTATGATCTTCAGGAAGCTCGCAAAGATGAAGGGGACTGGGCGGTAATCGGTCCTGCCGGTGAGAACGGAGTCCTATTTGCCGTTGTTGCCGCGGGGAAACGGATCGCGGGTCGATGTGGCCTGGGCGCTGTAATGGGGTCCAAGAACCTCAAGGGCATTGTGGCCAAGGGGAGCCGAAAGATTGTCCCTGCGAATCCTGGACAATTCAAGAAAGCCGTGGACATTGCCCGCGAGAAAGTGACTTCCCATGATATGACCGGCAGGAAGCTGCGTGAACTGGGAACTGCCATGAATGTCATGGTCTATGGTTCCAATTCCATTATGCCGGTGCGAAACTTCAGCTCGTCCAGTTTTGACAAGGCCTCTGATATTAGCGGCGAGAAAATACGCGATGAACATTTTGTGAAGAATCACGGCTGTGTGGGTTGCCCCATTCAATGCGGGATAACCGGGAAGTTCAAGGGCAAGCAGATGGTATCCCCTCAATACGAGACTATAGCATTGATGGGATCGAATCTGACGATTGGCGACATCTCGCAGATCGCGTGGTGGAATGAAAAGCTGAATAGGCTCGGGATGGATTCAATCAGCACCGGCAATGTGCTGGGGTTTGCAATGGAGTTGTCGGACAATGGACTGCTTGACTGCAATCTCGAATTCGGGAATCCGGATGGAATAACTGAAATCATTGATGATATCGCTTATCGCCGCGGCCTGGGAAACGATTTGGCCGAAGGGGTGAAGCGGTTTTCCGAGAAATATGGGGGAAAGGATTATGCGATCCACGTAAAGGGCCTTGAAATGGCCGCATACGATCCAAGGGCCTGCACAGGCCAGGGACTGGGATATGCCACCGCGAACAGTGGAGCCACGCATCTCTCTGGGAGCACGCACGCCATTGAAGCGGAGTCGTACTTGAGCCCGCACGGCACCGAGGGGAAAGCTCATTTCGTCAAGTTTATGCAGGACTTGACGGATGCCGTGAATTCGGCAATTTTTTGCATCCAGACTGAGTATCCATTCCTGGAAGAGAACTTTGCGTATAAGTATACCCCAATGCCGATCATGCGGTTCCTGATGCGCAAGTTTCCGTCGGTGGCTGTGGCGACCACGGATCTTTCGGACTATTGCGGCATACTGTCGGGCCTCCTGGGATTCAAGATCAAGCGGAACGATTTCTATGCAATCGGGGAGAGGATTTTCAATCTTGAAAGGCATATGAACTGTCGCGAAGGGATTACAAGGGCGGACGACACGCTCCCCGGCCGCATCCTCAATGAGGTCGACCAGGAGGGGTGGGCGCCCGTGGAATTGGATAAGATGCTCAATGAGTACTACGAACTGAGAGGTTGGGACCAAAATGGGCGTCCCGACCCTGAGGTTCTGCAAAGATTGGGGATTCCCAATTAGGAGGTGTGTCATCACAAAGGTAAGCAGAGGTCTGGTGTTGGTTACAGGCGCGGCCGGTTTTACGGGACATCACATGGTGATGGAAGCAATAAAGGCCGGGTTCAAGGTGAGAGCGACAGACGTTTCCAGCCGACAGTACAGCGCCATGTTCGAAGCACTCGGCGTTGAATTCATGGCAGCGGATCTGACAAAGAGAGAAGGTCTGGATCGACTGCTCGATGGCGTGGAAGGTGTGTTTCACGTTGCGGGCATACACGATTACTCAACGCCGGACAAGGTCATCTTCGCGATCAATGTACGCGGCATAGAGAATGTTTGTGACGCTGCCGTGAAGGCCGGGGTGAAACGTTTTGTTCATTGGTCCTCCGTTGGGGTTTACGGCTATGGCCGGCACTCCAAGACCCCGGTCAAGGAAGATGACAGGAAACTCACTCCCCCGTTGAACAACTATAATGTGAGTAAATGGGAAGGTGAAAAAGTAGTACAAAAGTGCATTGCAGAAGAGGGGTTGCGTGCCACCATACTCCGACCCGCGGCCATCTATGGCACGCGATGCGAGTACGGTTTGTACAATGCATTTGCCCAGGTATACAAAGAACGCAAAAAGAAAAAAATGCTGATGGTGGGGAAAGGAGACAAGACCGAAGCCTTCCTCCATGTGGAAGACATGTGCCTTTCAGCGATTCACGCGTACGACACCGACTCCATGATAGGCGAAGCATACAATTGCAGCGATGATACACGTATCACCACAACGGAGTTCTTCAAGTTGATCTCCAAAGAGCTCCTCGGGGTTGAAAAGGACTTTTTTCACGTGCCCCTGGGGATGCTCGTTCCTGTGGCCGTGGTTTCTCAGTTTGTGGCCAGGGTTTTGGGCACAAAATCTTTACTGGAAAAGGCCACGCTGCACTACCTTTCCTGCGAGCGCATCTGGGACAACAGCAAGCTCAAGGCCGCCGGATATACTTTCAAGTACCCTACCATTGAGCAGGGAATGAAGGACACCCTGCAATGGTACAAGGATAACGGCTGGTTCAGGTTCTGAGAGAGGATCGGCCGGTTTTTGAACCACAAATTCCTTCAGGGAATTCCATTCCCTGAGCTTATGGGTCATTGGAGGACCAATTATGGCATTACGCACGGCTCAGCAATACAAGGAAGGATTGAAGGACGGCCGGAAAGTTTTCATTCTCGGGGACAGCGTGCCCGATGTAACGGAAGACCCGTACATCAAGGTCGGTGTTGAAACCGGGGCGTTCGATTTTCTCCTTGGGCACGATCCTGAATTTCAAGAAATCGCGGTCATGAAGTCGCCCGATTCGGGGGAAGAGGTAAGTTCATATTTTGAAGTCCCCGACTTCCCGGAGGCTGTGGCCAAACGGTATCATCTGGTCAGGACCGGGTGTGACTACGCGGACGGGGCGCTCCCGTTTGTCAAAGACGTTGGAACCGACCTTCTCAACGGGCTTCAGGCTGTGGCAAGGGCCTCGGGGAACAAGATCTACGAGGATCGAATCAACGACTACCGGTGGCATTGCGCTAAGAATGACCTCTCCATGTGCGGCGCGGTGACCGACGTAAAAGGGGATCGCAGCAAAGGCCCGAGCGGGCAAGAAAGCCCGGATTATTACCTGCGGGTGGTTGATGAGACACAAGATGAGATTATTGTATCCGGGGCCAAGGCCCACATTACTGCGTCGGCTTACACGGATGAGATTATCGTTATCCCCACCCGTAATCTGACCGAGTCTGAGGCCGACTATGCGGTGGCGTTCGCGGTGCCCGTCAACACAGAGGGTATACGACAGATCTGTCGCCCAAGCTTTCGGTACGAGGACAGGTACCATTTTCCCACGCCACGGCCGAAACGGGGACACCTGGAGGCCCTGGTGATCTTTGACAATGTCCGCGTTCCCAAGGAGCGTGTCTTTCTGCTGCGGGAATGGCAGCTTGCGCAGTATGTCGCATACGCCTTCTCTGCATTTCACAGATTTACCGCGGTAACCTACAAGATCCCCATCATCGAGTATTTCGCCGGTCTCGGGATTCTGGCGGCAGAGGCGAACGGTGTTGAGAAGGCCTCGCACGTTCGGGAACAGTTCATTGAAATGATCAAATATATTGAAACCACAAAGGCTCTGGCCAAAGCCGCGCTCAGCGACCCGGAAGACTTCGGTGGATCGGGCTTATTCGTGGCCAATCGCTTGCTCTCCAACATGGCCAAGCTCCATTTTGCATCGGACTTCCATCAGTTCATTCGCTGCATTCAGGACCTGGCGGGCGGAATTCTCGTGACCCAGCCTTCGTACAAGGATTGGGAACATCCTGAACTGAAACCTTACCTAGAACGGTACATGGGAGGCGCGGGAGCGTTTACCGCGGAGGAACGACTCAAGCTCATGAGCATGCTCCACCACCTGGTGGCAAGCGACTTTGCAGGATGGCATGAAGTCTGCACCATTCATGGAGAGGGCTCCTTTGCAGCGCAGAAGAAGATGCTCCTGGCTGAGGCGCCTTTTGAACAATACAAACAGAAAGCAAAAGAAATAATCGGATTGAATGTGTAGCGCGATTCAGACTATGAGGGAGATCGGCCATGAAAGACATTAAAGGGAAATCAGCGTTGCTCACCGGGGGTTCCAGGGGACTGGGGCCGTATATCGCTCGGACTCTTGCCAAGGAAGGTGTGAACATCGCGGTGGCAGCCCGGACCAAGGACGCACTGGAAGCCCTTGCCAGGGAATTGACTGAGTTCAATGTGCGCGCGATTGCCATTGCATCAGACATTACGGATGACGCGTCCCGTGAAAACCTGGTGGAGCAGGTGAAAGCGGAATTCGGGCACATCGACATTCTGGTGAACAATGCCGGGATAGAGTACGTGAGCCGCTATGCGGGTTTGTCCCCCGACTTCATTCAGACTATGATCCACACCAATTTGGTCGCTCCCATGATCCTGACGCGTCTGGTCTTGCCGCACATGCTGGAGCGAGGCAGCGGACACATAGTCACCATGTCGTCCCTGGGAGGTAAGAAGGGATCTCCGTATTCCGCGACCTACGCGGCCACCAAGGCGGGGCTCATAGAGTGGACAAGGGGTTTGCGTGAAGAACTGCGCTCAACGGGCGTCAGCGCGTCGGTCATCTGCCCGGGTTTCGTTTCAGAAGCAGGGATGTTCGCGGTGTACAACAAAAGCGCACCAAAGGTCGTGGGAGAGACAACACCCGGCAAGGTCGCGGATGCCGTGCTTCGCTCCATCAAAAAAGATGTCGGCGAGATTAGTGTCACACCTGGTCCTATCATGCCCTTGGCGATTCTAGACGCCATATCTCCAGAGGCTGTGGCCTGGATACTACGTACCCTGGGTGTGTACGATTTCTATCGCAAGCAAGCCGACGAGAACGAACGAGCATCCGGCGTATATAGGGGTCAGGCTTGACATCTTTGTATTTGTGCCAGGTCTTCTCTTACTCTCTCAAGTTCTGCCGCAAGACAGGGATTCGTTTCCGCACGTTTGCGCAGACGATTGATCGCTTGACTCCTTCCTCCAACAGATCGTAGAAACGAATCCGGTCCGGCTCGTCAAAGAAAATATCCTGGCCAACGTTCCAACGTAGCATCACATGATAGACAGCGCCCGGATAGTGAATGCGTGCTCTCCGTGCCATTCTTGGCAGTTTACACCCTCAAATCCATATATGTCAAGCCTGACCCCACAACACAAAACTTGAATCGAGGACGCTCCTGTGTAAGAATATCATGTTGGCTCCTGTCAATTTCGCTTTAGGACTTGACACGGAGAACCGTTCTGATAGATAGGAGCCCAGAATATACGGTCCCTGTCTATCGTCTCGCAAAACCGCCGTCGTGTTTGCCGCACAATCAGGGCGGTTTCGCGTTTTATACGGTCCCGTCCCGCTCCCGGTGGAGCGTTGCAGGCCCTCATATCACCACCGGCCCGAATTCTCAAAGGAAATCTTCGCCTCCGGCCTGGTTTAACTTGTTTGGGGTTGGCAAATATGCTGACCTTTGTCGGAATAGGATAGACAAAACAAATGATTATACCGTCTCACCTCCAAATTGAAACAATCAACGGAGTATGCACATCCCGTTGCGTGATGTGCTCCATATCCTCCTGGACCAGAAAACCGCGCACGATGACCACGGAGCAGTTCGAAATAATTCTGGACAAATTCAAGCCTTATCGCGATTCAATAGAATTCCTGACCATACATGGTTGCGGAGAGCCGCTGCTGGACCCCACACTTGCAGAAAAGATCAAGACAGCCAAAGAGCTGGGATTCAGGGGAACGGGATTCGCCACAAACTGCAGTGAGCTGAATCAAGATATGGCCCGAAAGCTCCTAGACTCTGACTTGGACACCATCATCTGCAGCATAGATGGAATCAACAAGGCCACCCACGAGTCGATAAGAGTCGGAACAGACTTCAATGGGGTGGTCTCTAATGTGCGGAACTTCATTAGAATGAGAAATAAATACGGAAGAACAAGGGTCATGATCCGTTTCATTCGCCAGCAGATAAACAGACACGAGTGGCTGGATTTCCACGAGCTATGGACTGGGCGCATAGCCCCGAGCTATGGCGACGAAGTGGTCAAGTTCGACGTCCACAACTGGGGTAACAAGCCAATTCCATATGAGGACCTGCGCCTGGAGCAGGGGCCAAAACCGGAGGTTTGTCAGGATGTATTCGAGAGAATGCTCATTTATTCCGACGGGTCGGTGGGCCTGTGCTGCGCTGACGACAATGGATTCTACGATATGGGCAATGTTCTCCGAGAAGATCCCATTGAGATATACCAAAACGACATTTTTACTTACTACAGACAGATGATGAGGAAAGGCAGGCTTCTCTCTCTAAAGCATTGTGCGACTTGCTCCATTCCTCGCTCCAGGGCACTCAAGATGCAAGATTAGGGCCGTGGCGTTTTATCTGTCACTATATCTATATAGATAACTCTCTATATTCTAGTCTTCTATCTACACTTTTCATAGTCTGGAAGCCCTTTATCATGGGTACTCAACTTTCGCGGTTGAGAATTGAGACGAAAAGTTAACGAAACCGGCCTAATAGCCTCGCAAAGGGGCGTCTACTGCGGCGTATAGGGGTCAGGCTTGACATATTTGTATTTGTGCCAGGTCTTCTCTTACTCTCTCAAGTTCTGCCGCAAGACAGGGATTCGTTTCCGCACGTTTGCGCAGACGATTGATCGCTTGACTCCTTCCTCCAACAGATCGTAGAAACGAATCCGGTCCGGCTCGTCAAAGAAAATATCCTGGCCAACGTTCCAACGTAGCATCACATGATAGACAGCGCCCGGATAGTGAATGCGTGCTCTCCGTGCCATTCTTGGCAGTTTACACCCTCAAATCCATATATGTCAAGCCTGACCCCATTACAGAAATATTCCTCTTCATCCAGCAGTCAGGGCGATGCTCAACAGACTCCCACGGGGGCTCCGTACCGACCGCGTTTTTCTCAGGCACGGCAGACCGTTTGACGACATCAAGAGATCGTTTAAGAGAGCTTGCAAAGTGGCTGAGTTGCATGATTTTACGTTTCATGATCTTCGGCATTGCGCCATCAACAACCTCAGGCTGGCCGGCAATGATTATTTCAAGATCATGGCCATCTCCGGCCACAAAACGATGTCCGTGTTCAAGCGCTACAGCCTTGTAACCGAGGACGAACTAAAGAACGTCAACTGGGCAGTTCCAGTGAAGATATCAGGAGATTAGCCACTCTGGATATCACCCGTACCCGATCTCAGCGCAAGCGTCATGGCCAAGCGTTGAAGCAAGCTGACCCATTGCCATTTCTGTTTCTCCGAGACCACGAGGATCGTCGTCGTACCGATCTGCTGACGGTAGGGCTTCGACTGTTTTCTGTGATGTGCCACTTCACAGGAATCGCTCGGGAGCAAAAGGCAACCTCGGCCAATTGAACCTCTTCGCGAAAGCTGAATCGATAATGTCAGTAAACGGGACGAAAAAGTAGTGCAAGTCAAAAGGCAGGCTGGTAGGCATCCTTATTTGTTCACCCTCTGCGAAGGGCACAGTCGGGAACGATTTCAGGAAAGGCCCGTCAGCTCTTCCAGCAGAATGTACAAGGCGATGACGGAACTCGGCAAGTTTCTCCAGCAACTCAATTGGATTGGTGCAGCGCTCCCCCAGGAACTCCATTCTCATGTCTGAGAACTCCTCGCGAAAAGTCCTTTGAGGCATATCGAGGCTGAACTTCTCCCTCATTCGATCAATCTTTCCCTGCCATCGAGTCATCATCGTCATCCGTATGGCTTCAGTCTGTGGTTCCTCTGCCCCCACACTAATCAATGAATCGTGAACCAAATCCAGGATAAAGGCTTCAAAATTGCCGTAGACCATGGTGAATACTTGGTTGGTGAGCTGATAAATGGAGTTTGAAGCCAGTTTCTTAAGACTTCCATACGGCATCTGAGTCCAGTGGTCGCTCAGCCCGGAAATCCGAATGGGAGTCTCATCGGTGAAATTCTCTTTCTGGGAAGTGAGGGCTTCGAGTGCCTTTTTCCCCTCGTTGGCATAGAAGGCCAAAGATACGCAGAAGCCAAGTATGTAGTCTCCCTTTGAAAGAACTCTATTCGCCGCTGTGAGCCATACAGGGAGGGAAGCGCATAGCCTCCGTATGGTGAAAGCAGTTTCATTCCAAGCGGATTATCCTTTTCTTGTTCCTTTTCTCGCATAGCTGGCCACCTCCTCTGTTGACTCCGAAGCATCGACGGGAGTGCGAATGCTTCGGCGAAAAGCCTGAAGCCTGTCTCGTTGGGTTAGATCTGACGACCACACCAGCGAACAGAAGGACACCTATATGGACACCAAGGCAAAAAGGGTCATCGAGCAATCTCGATAACCCTTTGATTTCTTTGGTACGCCCTGAGAGATTCGAACTCCCGACCTTCTGATCCGTAGTCAGACGCTCTATCCAGCTGAGCTAAGGGCGCACAAGACAGTGCATGGACTATGATTTGTAGACCCTTTTAAGGGAGTTGTCAAGACAGGGGTTTCCCAACCGTAACCAGTGGCGAATGATTTGACCAAGAAAGCGTCCGAAAGCTTGCGAAAGCACCCACCATGGCGGTTGCAGGTCGGTTCTACGGGGATGTAGCCGGCATGCACAGATCGCGGCACGACTCTTATAGCAAGTGCCAAAGATTCCGACCTAAAACCATCGCACTGCTGGACAAGCCGGCAGTGGCGCCCAAGAATCAATGGGTCACTATTATAGGCAACTGCTATAGCCCGTGGAGACCCGCGCCGACGCAATCGTCGTGAACGACCCTGAAAGGGTCGACCAATCATGATCCACACCGGCCTCCATGGGTGATGGCTCGTTGTCTAATTGGTGGACCCCTTCAGGGTCCGAACCTGTTTGTGGTCTTGCTCGCTACCGTGGGTTGAAACCCACGGTTATTCATGGTCTGCCCCTTCGGGGCAGTTATTCCGTTTCACTCTCCGTTCTGTATCCTGGGCCTTCCTGTTGCTAGTTGAATCGAGCTCCGCGTCTAAGTCAGTGGACACAACCCCGGCGCCCAGAAAGCCTTATGGGTAAAGATCAGGGCACCGCCCTGGAACCGCCGGAATACCAGCGAGGCACAATAGTGCTTGCGAACACCAATCTGCAACGTTAGGGAACCACCAACCATCGCCAAATTGGAGTTCTTTGCGGGGGTCTGGGTCCACTCGGCGTGGGGCCAATGAGCCGGCACGATGTATCCGTGCTTCGAGCAGAAGGAACCAAACCTCAAGTTGACCAAATCGCCCTGCGCGGAGCAGTGCAAGAAAGAGCCCCCAGTTACCTCTCAAGAACCGCGCTTCTCACAGGTTGAAGCTGTATCCTTCGGCTGGGAATGCGTTTGGGAAGAGTTCCACATGAGGCTCTGTTCCGAGGGTTACGATCGCAACGTCGAATCTGGCCGGCGTCTCGTGTTTGCGGTGCTTGGAAAGGTAGACCTGCGCGGTACGGATGATCTTTTTCTGTTTGGTGCGATTGACCGTGTAAATCGGATTACGAGCGGTCGGCGAATGCCTGGATCTGACCTCCACAAAGGCTAGTTCACCCTGATGGATTGCAATGATATCAATTTCCCCGAGTTTGCATTGGAAGTTCCGCTCGACAATCCGGTACCCGTTGGCCGTGAGGTGATCCACTGCTATCTGTTCCGCTCGATCTCCTCTCGCACGGGTGTGATTTAGGGTATCCCGTCCCGATACGGCGTTGGTTATGCGGTTCTTTACTCGCTTCAGGGGACCGGGGTTGTGTTTGTCTTTCATGGTTGACTCTGTGCGAGGCGCCTTCTCGTTGCTCATATGCCCCGTCGCGCGGTGTGGGAAGGGAGGCTGAGCCTCCCCCGGTACGCATTCCCAGGCAGAGCCTGGGAAAGAGAAGAATCAGCGAAGAGGGCGACCGGCCGGTCGCCCCTACACGACTAACTCCTGCAAATCAGCCTTCCTCATATGGAATCAATGGCACTGCGGCGCCTCGATTTGTCAGGCGTTGTTGTTCTGCTTCCTCTTTTCCTCCAGCATCTGTTCGTGGAGGCGTTTGGCCTGGAGGCTGAACGCTTCGACCCTCGCTTCGATTATCTGTGGAAATGGATTCCCATCGGTCTCTATGGCAAGGAAAGGAAGCTTTCTGTCTTTGCCGCTCAGCACAGACTCGTGCCCATGCGGACGGTCTCCGTCGGTATGGAGCAGAAGCTCCTCTTTCTCGCGTGTGGTGAATTTCTCCGACAGCACCGACTCGGCCACCCTGGAAGGCATACAGCCGAATGGGCCGATGGAGATGATCCCGCACGCGGGGTGGAGGATCTCGTGGAGCGCTGCGCCTACGGTGAGTATGGTCTCGCCGGTCAGGTTGGGGGAAATGAACTTCTCTCCGGCCTCAACCAGGTCTTCCACGTGCAGGAGTTCATCAAAGAACAATCCTGCCGGCTTGAAGAGCTTCCGTATTCTCTTGTCAAAATGCCGCTTCACATAGTATCGAATCCACCACGGGATGTCCGTGGTATCTCCTTCGATACCGGTCTTGATCAGCCAATCCACATATTTTATCCACTCACCGGTGGTAGAAGTGCGGACCACGAAGCCCCGATCCGCCAGATTTTCCACCAGACCTTGCAGGGATATGGGATCGTTACGAACATAAATCTCCCCGATCAGCGAGATCTTGGGCATCTCGTCGTACGGCATCTTCAACGGGATCTTGGAAAGCGTGTCAGCGGTGGACCGTATTTGCTTTCGAATTACTTTCCACGGCTCGATAACCACATCTACAATCGCGTTCCATTCTTTGAAGAAGATCTTCAGCGCGGAATCTCGGTCTTCAGCGCCTGCGAGCAGAGTGGCCCACATTTCGTACATCAGATCACCGATGAGGATTGCACGCCACGCGGCAAGAGTGAACCGATCACCCATTCCCATGTATCCGTTGGACGCGTTCAAGGTCAGCACCGCGGCATCCGGGATTTTGTAACGCTCAATGAGGCGCCGGGAAAACACATTGTACTGACCGAAACGGCAAGGCCCGCCCGCGGTGGCCATGAAGTAGGCGGTCACTTCTCCCGGGGGCCGGTCCTTAAGGAAGTAATTCAGCATGGTCCCAACAGTGGTTTGCAGCGGCAGGCACTCCTTGCAGGAGGAGTTGCCTCGGCCCAGCTTGAGCATTTCCTCGTCCGCGGGAGGCAATGCATAGGACCTGATCCCCACCCTCTCGAAGGTCTTGATCACCGCTTCATGAGAGAATCGGCCCATTGCCGGGACTATGACTCTCACGTCGGGATGGGTCAGTGGAAGCACTCGTCCGTCAGATGTCGCGATAGCCGGTCTGCCCTCGTGGATTATGGTCCTGGCCACCTGAAAATCTTTGGTTTGCGTTTGAATCTGCTTCTTGCTTTCCAGTTCCCTATAGTGCTGAACAATGTCCAAAAAGGCTTCAATGCGAGTTTCCAGGCCCGCGTCCGCTGTGTGACTGTCAAGCTCCAGGGTGAGTGAGGGCTTCTTGCCCATCTCCTCACGGAAGTACCCAACCACAAAGGAATCCGGCCCGCAGGAGAAGTTAGTTATGAAAGTTCCGAAAAGCTTGGGATTGTTCTTCACCAGCCGCGAGGCCTTCAGGATCATCCTACCCATGGACCAGTACATGCTTTCAGCGTCGTCAAGAGTTTGGTCCTCGAAATCGAGCATGTCAAACGGGATCACCCGATAGCCCCTGGACGCGAACTTGCCTGGAATTCCCTTGTTGGCCTCACCCGCGAAGGAGTTGTACGGCCGCCCGAAGAGCACGATGCCCAAAGCGTCGGGGTCATCCTGGATCTCCTTGAGCATCTCGCGGCCCTTGGCTCGGATCTCCTGCTTGAACGCATCCTGTGCGGCCATTCCCGCTCGGAACGCCCGTCGGCCGTCATCCTCGGTCAATCCAATCTCCACGGCAACCTTGACGAACTCGTCGGACTTCGGCTCGATCCCCCGGCTCAGATCCAGGTACGGGGTGATAATCTTCTTGGAAGCGCTCTCCTCAAAGGTGCTGGCAAGATAGAACGGCTCTCCCTGCACAAAGACGCACGTGCAAGTATTGGGATTCTCCTTGTCGGTGGGAACGCCTCTTATGTGGGGTAAAAACAGGAGATCAGGGTCTTTGCGTAAAAGATCCACAAAGAATCCGTGAGCGATCTCCACTGGATAGCAGAACGCCGCGCCCTGCATGTCCACCCCGAACGGGTCTACCTCATCAGGTAGGACCACCCTGTGCCCCAGTTCCTTGAAGAACGCATTGAAGAAGGGGAAATAGGTGTGCATCAGAAACGAACGGTTCATTCCCACGGTGGGTCTGGTATCGGCCGGATCATCGGGAGCCAGACCACGAAACACTGCCTTTTGCCGATAATCGACCATGTCCAGGGCCTGTTTGTCGAACTTCACGTTTCGCAGCAGGTTGACGTATCGGTTGCAAGCCCCGCCGAAAGGATAGGTCTTCCCCTCAATCTGAATCCGAGATATTTCGCATTGGCGGTCGCATTTCTCCTTGCCGCCGCCACAGATGAAGGACTTGCCATGAGTCACTTCACGGTCGGCGAG
>CAZGNL010000087.1:0-21895 GCA_964527475.1 uncultured Syntrophaceae bacterium | reverse complement strand
TAGTCTTTGCCCCCGCTGAAGTCTGACTGGAAGCGCCGAAGGCCAGTCGAAAGGCCGGCGCGGCAATTCGGGAAGACCCAAAACCGGACTCGATCCCTTTCCTTCTCAGCGACCTGCTTGAAGTTCCAGGTTTACTGAATGGCGCCTTTGCTTCGTGGACAAGAAGATACCGTTTGTCCCCACTCCCTAAGATCTGTTCAGCCTGAAAACTCCAACTCAGCCAGGCCCGTCGGTCCCAGCCGCATTTCCTATCTATGCTTTCTCTTTCCGCGCCGCCCTGATTCTGTCCAGGAACGCTTTGACGATTGGGCTCATCTCAGGTGGATGCCATTTGGTGTCCTTGGGTTCCTCGGGCCAGGTGAACGGCAGGTGCTTGACCTCTCCGGGCGCCTGAGCATCGGCCAATAGGTCGAGCGTTTCCTGGAGCACCTCTCGCTGGCCCTTTGTGTCTCCCACCTCACCCAAGAGCCTTCCGTAGGGAAATTCAATGGCCGCGGATCGGGGGATGCCTACAGCCCTATGGAATTCATGGGTCGGGGTGAGTACTGCGGTTGAAAAGTGAGCTTCTTCCAGGAATCTCGCGGCCAGCCCCACGGACTGGCAACAGAAAGGTCAGGCCGGGGTGAGAATCACCGCATCAACCCCTTCTTCCTGCATTTGCTTGGACATGGGTTCAATGGCTTCGGTCACAAACTCTGTGCTCTGCCACTGGAAACCGTAGAAAGAATAAGCGGAAGGGGCCAAGCGCCCTATGATTCCTTCCTCTTCAAACTCGGCCATTCGTGCCAGCGGCAGCATGACATTTATGTCTTCAAGGATGTATTCCGTGTTGATATGGAGGTGATTCACATTGATATCGTCCTCGCCGGCTTCCTTAGGAATAGTCCGAAAGGATCGATCACCCCAGGTGGGTTCTTGCTTCTCTCTTTCCATATCAAAGGGAGGATCAGCCTTCATGCTGATACCCGCGCTGGCCACCAGGGCGACCGTGGCCTCCTTCAAAGGCTTGGAAAGCGGCGTCCAGGGGATCGCCCCCTTGAAATCTTCGTTGGGAATGTAGGTCCCTATCCATGCTGTCAGACTGGGTGGAAGAAATCGAAATCCATCAACCGTCTTCTCTGGTTTGCCCATAGGCATCTCCCTCGTGTGTTTTGTGTTTTTCTCTCCGCCGAAACCAGGTGGATACGTGTCTTATGCCAACTTCCATGCCTAGAAACAAAGGCACAACGAAGTATGAAAGTCTTTTCCGTTGTTCACTGGTCCGGGGCTTCGCCTCGGACAGGGTACGCGAAGAGCGCGCACTCTGCGCATAGACTTGGAGGGGAGACCCTAGCCGGGCAAGCATTTCAAAATCATGCTACCGACAGATGTCATGTCACGTGAGCTGTCCGGGGCACGCTCAATCGCCCCACGCGCAGTGGCTCCCCTCCAAACCACCCCATACGTAGACACGCAAAGGGGTGGCTTTTTCCACGGGACTTTCATGCGAATGCGAGTTCAAACAAGTGATAAAGAGCACTGCTGGGCAAGCCGGCAGTGGCGCCCAAGAAACCGATCTCACTCTCTTGATTGCGCATTGGTATCACATGGTCTTTGGACGACTATGCCGAAACTATGGCTTGTAGATCGTCGCGGATATCCCTGAGCTTTTCCACGTCGTCTTCTGAAATCGTTTTCTCCTTCACGACAAGTTGCCCTCTCAAGCGGTCGATGTCGGCAGCGAGATCGGAGCTCAGATCCAGCATATTCTGTCGTGTATCACCGGAAACAGCTTCCGGTAGTATATCGGGAACACCTTCGCTCGAATCCAGACGCAACACCTCCCGCGATTGGGGCACGTACACATCAAAGCCGATTTGCTCTCTGATTGCGCTCGCCAGGGCCTCGCTCGCGATGGGTTCTCCGTGAATCGTGAAGAATCGGGGGCTCGACTTCTTTGCAAAGTGGCCGACCCATCCAAGGAGATCCGCCTGATCCGCGTGAGCGGAGAACCCGCCTATTGTATAAACCTTGGCCTTTACTGCAACCTCCTCCCCGAAGATCTTGACGCTTTTCGCGTGGTCCACAATCCGGCGTCCGGTCGTCCCTTGGGCCTGGAATCCCACGATAACGATGCTCGCGCCGGGACGCCACAGGTTGTGCTTCAGGTGATGCTTGATCCGGCCCGCGGTGCACATGCCGCTGGCTGACACAATAATCGCTGATCCCTCCAACTTGTTGATCTTCATGGAATCTTTTGTTGTGGGCGTGAACTTGAGGTTGGGCATGTCCAATGGATCGAACCCCTGTTCCACGATTGCCCTAGCCTCTGCGTCGTAGTGCTTCTTGTGCTTTCGAAAGATCTCCGTTGCCTTGATGGCAAGCGGGCTATCCAGGTAGATGGGAATGTCGTTCAGTTGTCCGGCACGGGAAAACTCCCCGAGCAGATAGAGCACTTCCTGGGTTCTCTCAAGCGCGAACGCGGGGATGATCACCTTTTCGTTGTTGGACACAGCATGTTGAATCGCTTCCAGAAGCTCCGCCTTGCTCTCTTCGAACTTGCGGTGCAGGCGGTTACCGTAGGTCGATTCCACAAACACATAATCAGCCTCCATTATCTCCACAGGATCCTTGACAATGAGTTGGTCCTGTTGTCCCAGGTCACCGGAAAAGACAATCTTTGTTTCCTTTCCTTGGTCCTCGATCCACAGTTCCACCATGGCTGATCCCAGGATATGCCCCGAATTCCGGAGTCGGGCCTTGATGCCCGGCTCTAGTTCAATGATCCGATCACGCTCCGTCGGCAGGAAAAGCCGCAGACTCTCCTCCGCGTCCGCGGTCGTGTACAACGGCTCTACGCCCTTCTCGCCTCGCCTCCGGCTTTTCCTCGACTTCCACTCCGAGTCCGTCTCCTGTATGTGCGCGGAATCGAGGAGCATTACCTCGCACAGATCCGTGGTTGGCGGCGATGTGATGATCTTCCCGCGGAAACCGTCCTTGACCAATTTGGGAATGCGTCCGCTGTGGTCGATATGGGCATGGGTCAGGATGAGGTTCTTGATTTCTTTGGGATTGTACCCCCACTCCTCCCAATTGCGATGCTCCATGGTCCTGCCACCCTGGAAAAGGCCGCAATCCACCAGGACCTTCTTGCCTGTGGATGTCTCAACCAGAAAGTTGGAACCGGTCACCGAGCCCGCAGCTCCGAAACAGGTAACCTTGACCATGAATTCTCCTTTCTATGTCTTCATCATTTTCGCTCTACCGGCAATTCTTTTCGCAGCTTCATTCCCGGGCTTCACCTCGGAACGCATGCGAGGAAGCTCAGTCTTCCCCACTTGGGGTGGGCGACTACACTCTACTAGCGCCTGTTCCGCTTCCTGTGGAGTTTACCTCAACCCCGAGCTCACTGTCAATCTCGTGGAACGTTGCGAATATGCCATTGTGATTGACTGAGAGAAGAGGTACAAATGTCGTCAAGAACCGGACCAAACCCCCCGTGTGAAGGAAGCTCAGCGGGACCTCCGTGTGTTTCAATTCCCCTCGAATCCGAAGATTGCGCTCTGTATGATTTTCGTGACACGTGTCATCTGGTCTGAAGCAAAATATGCGCCACGTATCCTATGTACGTTTCTGCGATGTTCTCTTGCGTGCTCTTCTGACCAGAAGAAAACACTCTTCTTTCAGAACGCCTCTATGATGTTCGGTTCTTCGATCTCGCGAAAATCTATATCCGGCACAAAGACAATGGGTTCACATCCTTCCGCCTCGGCGTGGTAGTTCAGATCGCTGTCAATTTCTATTTGCATCGGTTTAGAACAGTGAGCGCATTCTGTTCTAACGACTATTGAAAGGGATTCTCCACGTAATCGCCCTTGCACGAAGGGCGTCGCAAATGCGTCGGCCGCTCAAGCCGCGTATATTTGCTCACCAGTGCTGAATGTAACATGGTGCGGTGTCTCTTCAACAGTCACGGGATACGCCCAAATCACCTTCCCTTCATTGTTTCTGAACAGGAAGGTCATGCGCTTCTCCAACTCATCCAGGATGACTTTCACGCGGTCTGTGGGCAGATCCACCTTGTTTGCGATAAATTCCCACGACAACGGTTCGCCGACACGCGGGAGTTCCCTTACCACACAATGATGCACCAATCGATGTTCCCGGGACAAGCGCCCTAGTGAGGCCTCCATTTTCCTTCCAAGCTTGGCGACCTGTCTTTCCCATAGGGCCGGCGGGATCATGAGCATGAACCGCCACAATCCACTCATTAGTTTGTTACTCATACACATGCCTCCTTCCGGGATGGGCTGTCACAAAAGTTTACCCGCAGGTCTCGTGCTATCGCAAGCATCTTGAGACCGCGAGACTCTTCCGTTCATGGTCTGTGCAAGCGTGCAGAGCACCCAGTCTCTGCCTGACGTGATATGTAGCTCAGACCCCGATGCATACGAAGCGCTCAAACAGCAGCCCCCCTGAAAAGGCTACCGCTGGAGATCTGCAATTGGCCCGTCACTGGAGGCATGAGTCCGGGCTTCTTGGTTAGTGCGTCCAATCCTCCCCGTCTACCGTTCTTCCCGCAGAATAGGTGCAACACTTTGCTTAGTCCTCTTCAACTTCGGCCGTCTCGCGAAAACCGTGGAAGTCAAGACCCAGGCTTCCACCTCAAGCTCTAATACTTCCTTTCTAGATCTGTGATGTGCTCAGCCACCGCTAAAAAACAGGGCTTCAGGTTCACTCTCAGTATCTTTCATACCTCATCGAAGCCAATAGTATATTCGCTGGTTCTCAACCCCCGAACCCACGAGTCCAAGATCATTCCACTTCCTGATTCTGCCGAAGATTCAAACGTTAACTCCTATCCTACTCAACCAAGACAGTAGCACACGATTGTTTGGGTCTTCTTCCAGCCCAGCCGTACATGCTTCAAGAGCCTTTCTCCTTTCATTCTTCCACAAGTAACATTTTACAAGATTCAAATAATTCACCGAATTATAGTATATATGAAGATTCGTGTCTGGTCCTTGTCGGATAGCATTTCTGAATGATGTGATAGCCGAGTTACAGTATTGGAGCCCCCTTTGGGATCCGCTACCACATTCACGTGCCAAATATCGTTCCCTCCTACCTCTATGATGCCACAAATTCTTATCACCCGGCCTTAGCCTCAGTGCCCTTCTAATATAACGCAAAGCCCCAACATTGTCATGCTCCCTGTAACAATATATAGACATTTTCTTTAGTATTTCAAATTCGTCACCAAACTTTTCAAGGTATTTCTCATAAAGTTTTCGCTGATCCTCCGTTCTTCCTTGTCGCTCATAAACCCCTGCAAGACCTATAAGTATGTATTCCTCCTCTGCCAAAGAAAGTGCCTGCTCCAAATTGCTGCAGGCTCCCGCCAAATCATCCTGAGACTCCTTAAAGCCAGCCTCCTTGTATAACCTTAGTGCCATTATTTCAGCCGCTGGTATCGCATCGCTTGTGCCAACAGGAAACACTTGACACAGTTGCTCCAGATTCTTTCGCAACTTTGAGGCTAGCACCTCCTTTCTCTGAAGTTGGTACATAGCATAGTCTCTTGTCAACGGAAGCATACTCAACTCATCACCCTGCAACCATATCAAAGAGAGAGACTCCAATCTTTCCAGGCTTTGCTCCAAAGCCCCCTTCGGAAGACCCGTCACAAACTCAATATTTCCAATATTCGGCGTAAAGTCACACATGGCAACTGCAAATAGAGTGACTTCATCGCTTTCTTCGAGCACCTTTAGAGTTTCCTCAAAGCAAAACTTGACCAGAGTCTTATCATCAAGAAGTTCCTCAATAGGTCGTAAACGAGCATTGCCGCCGCAAAGTCTGGACATGACCCACTTGATGCCCAAGGGTACTCTGCCAGTCCTGGCGACCACTCTTTTTATCAAATCATTGTCCTGCATTAAAGAGTAATTGCCGTGATTCAGCGCTATGGTCTTGGCAAGCAAGATGGCATCTTCGTGGCCTAGTTCCATCACTTGTGAAGAATACCCGCTGTGGAACTTAGTGCGTGTAGTGTAAATGACCTTAGAAGGCGGGGGAATCTCATCAACGAAGGTTATTATCTCGGCGAGATGACTCTCTGGGATTGTCTCAAGATTGTCTATGAATATTAGGAGACAAAATTCCTCTAGGAACTCTAATATCGTGGATTTCCTTTCCTCAAAGTCCACATCCTTCAGTTCGGTCAGGCCTATTACGTCAGATATCCTGTGAAGTAGTACGTCCACTGATACGGCTGCATCGAATCTAGGCACTATACCCTTCTCTGCATGGAGTTCGCAGCTTTTCGCTGTCACCCAGACTATCCCATCGAACTTACCTTCCAAATCAGCACAAGACGCCGGGCGACTGTATTCTACGTCTCTAATATTCTGAGCAATTTGCAGCGCAAGCGCGGACTTGCCGCAGCCACCAATTCCTTTTATAGTCCACGTAAACACTTTACGGCCTTTCAAAAAATTGACAATCTCTTCAATCTCCTCCTCTCTCCCAATCAACCTGTCGAAGTCCGGACTGGGCAGATCACCGGGTACTTGTCTTATGCTTTGGTTAGTTGGCGGCCCGCCATTCGTGGTGAATACCCTATTGCTCAGTGCAAACATTACACCGTCACGCCTACTGGGTTCCACAAATTTCTGAAGATGTTCATGGTCTGCGAAAATTGTCGCCGAATTGAGTCTTATGGGAATATCATATTTCTCAAAAACAGCCTGACCGCGATCTCCAAATCGACCGTCCCTAGTTAGGTACAACAAATTCTGGTTTTTCGGAACGTAGAACACATAAAAGAACTCGTACGATTTGGTAGTAACCGTTTCAATCAAGAATTTCTTCTTCTGACCAAGATAGTCGAAATGTTTTGAGCAAAAAAGGTTTATGATTTCGTTCAAGTGGTCCTCATCGTGTATGAAAGTCTTACTTCCTATCCCTCGTGGAACGCGTTTAGCTTCATCTATGCCAACTACAAAGTATCCGCCATCCGTATTTGACAGAGCAACCAAATCGCGAATCAGCCGAAGAACGTGAGCCTCTTTTCGGGTATCCAAATAGAGCGAGTACGTAAAGTGATCGTGTTCTTCTGCCAGCACAATGAGTTCCTTCAGTTGCTTTGTGCCCAGGAACCCTGCTTCTAAGACGCCTGGTCTCTCAATCTGCTGGGCCTCCTTAGTTAGATGACAAACGCCCACTGCGTTCCAGTCTGTCCTGCGTACTAAGTCGTCCACAAAATCAATCTCGAATTTGGAGTGAAGCTCTCCTATTAGAGCCGCGTACGGTTCAAATGAGGGGGGATCGTTCGTAGGGAAAGACAAGTATATGTGATCGTCGTCCAACGTTATTGACAAATCTTGGTCGGCTTGATACATCGGAAGTCCATCGTCCGGTATTTGCACGAAGGACGGTCTATCCCAATCTTGGAGCGTGTCAACTAGGACAAGCAAGAAAGCCAAAGGGTTCGTACGAGGCGATATTCGGAAGTCCGGCAGCGTCAGTCCATAATCATTTTCAGCAATGGACACATACGTTTGGGAATGGGACCAACGCGCAGCTGAAATATTGTGCAAAGCGACAGCTCCCGCTGCTTTTCTAAACATGGCTTGGTACCGTCGATTTAACTCACAGACACCTGTGATGAACGCGATGTTTTCATCGGGTAGACCAAGTTGCTTCCACGTCTTAGCAGGAGCCTCCCCCAATTTCTTGTAGTAGTAGGTTAGAAACTCACTTTGAAGCAGCAGAAATAATGCGCTCGTTATTCCATGATCGCGAGCTGGTGGCGTATTCTTCCAGGGAGAATGTTTGGAGGTAAATTCGTAATACGATTCTAGTGCGTTTGTGTCCGGTCGCGATAGAAAGACTCTATCAGCTGTGTCCTTCAGGCATTCGAAGAGGTCTCTGTTTCTGAAAGATCTAAGCTGTCCGACGGTTCTGACGGCCGGTCTGACTATTTCGAAGAACCCTTGTATTTGCTCTTCTCTGCTTCTCGTTATACTACGCTTGATTACCGCTTCTAGGATTCTCGCCGTATTTTCATCTCCTGCCGCAGAGAACGATCTTTTTCTTATGGTTTCCGACAAAGACGACAGCGGAAATCCCATGCAAGCATCAAAGACTGGCATGACCTTGTCAATGACCCATTGATTGGTCTCCGCAACTGCGGGTTCAAAAAGGTAACCGTGGTCATGCGAGAGCGCAGCGATTTTCCATTGAATCAAGAAGTCAGAAAGCTTGTGAGTGCGCTGGAACAGGCCGCGTATCCGTTTACAACCAAAAAAAATGTACAACCCGAGTATGTAAACCCTCAGCTGATGGAGGACATGATCTCGATAGCCATCCCAGAACTGGCCTCCAAACTCAAATTCAGCGAGCACTTCAGAAAACGGATATGGTCCCAGGCCGATTTCAACTTCCCACAGGTCTTTCATCAAAGTCTTGCCGTGAAAGAGCCTTTTGTTGTGGTCATTTGACCCCAGAGCCCTGAATAGCCTATCTCGATAGTTCTTGATACCACCAAACACCTCAGAGAGATTGCCGTCTCTGTCCAAATAGTAGACGGTCTCTGCGTTCACCTTGCTGAGATGAATGACCTCGGTCCCTACTCGATGCCTTAGCTCCTCGATTTGCTTTGTCATTTCCAACACCAATATCCATGACGACAATTCTCGGACCAAAGAAAGATGATGTTAGCCGGAAACATGATCAACCACTCCATTTTGCTGGATCTGCACCCTCCCGAGTCCTTACTTGCTCTGTCGGGCGCTCTGAGGCAACCGGCACCTCCCATGATTCATCAAGGATGTGTGGTAGCACCATGATTCCTCCCCACAATATTCCAGCGCCAGTTCTTGAGCATACCTCACGTCCGCCCTTCGGTCAATGGCAATTCTGAGAGTTCCCTTAGAGCCAGAAACAGAGCGATAGTGATGGGCGGCAGGAATCCAACGCCATCCCTGGGTCTGTGCGAAAGAGGCTTGGTCGTTCGACTCGGCAAGGGAAACGCGGGTCAAAGCCACACGGGCACCGGGTCCGGGCTTTGATACCAAGCCACACAACTTTGGGAGCCCTTTGCGAGATTGATCCCCCAGGTCAGAGTGCCTCTGTCGCACATAGATTGGCCTGGATCTCCGTTACAAAGAGACCGATAGACCCTTGTCGCGTAGATACTGCTTGACCTGCTGAATACTGAGAAGACGATAATGGAAGACCGATGCCGCCAGCAAGATGGTGGCGCCGCCTTGGACGACCGCCTCGTGAAAATGCTCAAGGTTCCCCGCTCCGCCCGAAGCCACAACAGGCAGGCTTACGGCATCCGAAACAGCCCTGGTGAATTCAAGATCAAAGCCGGCCTGGGTCCCGTCGCCGTCCATGCTGGTCGGCAGAATCACTCCCGCACCGAGCTGCTCACACTGCTTCGCCCACTCTATGGCATCTTTGCCGACCGGTTTGGTGCCGCCCGAAACAACCAGTTCGAATCCGGACGGCATCTCACTATTCCGGCGCGCATCAACGGCCACTGTAATGCGATCCGAGCCGAACTTCTTTGCCGCGTCCCCCACAAGTGTGGGACTCTTCACAGCGGCACTGTTCATGGAAACCTTGCCCGCGCCGGCCTCTAGAACCAGATCAATATCTTCCAACGAGGAAATGCCTCCGCCCACCGTGAGCGGAATCTCGATGACGGAAGAGACTTTCTTCACCCATTCGAGTCTCGTCTTGCGGTTTTCAAGCGTGGCCGCTATGTCGAGCATTGCCAGTTCATCGGCCCCTTCTCTCTGGTACAGGGACGCGCTTTCCACAGGATCGCCCGCGTCCTTCAGATCCACAAAGTGAATGCCCTTGACCACACGACCTTCTTTCATGTCAAGGCACGGCATGATCTTTATCATTGTCATGATTTCTCCCTTCGTGTACGAGGTGGCGGGGGCGCCCAACCGACACCCGCGCAAGTTCACATCTTGAATTAGGCTTCATTCGCCTATGGTGAATAGCTCCTCTTTGCTTGTAAGGACCGGCGGCGGGAAACGACTTCCATAGTCTTGAGCACTGTATGATCTTCTGGTCGCATCGCCTGGAGTTACCTCATCCAACTTGGTCTCATCCGCATCCATTGCTCAACTGTTTCAAAGATCCAGTCTTCGATTGCAGTAGTCATATAGAATTTCGGGAAGAGAAGATCATCGTCGGGCTCAATCACGCGTTCCTCCACGGCTGTCCGGGCAAGGTCAGTATTCGGATATATGCGAATACCTACTGAGATTTTCCCTGCATCCAAATCAAGGGAATCCACGAACGCAAGGCTCTCCTCGACCGATTCCCCCGTCTCACCGGGTCCTCCAAGTAGCAGGAATCCCATCCTGCGTATTCCGTGGTCGGCAAACAACTGCGCCGAGAAGCGCACATCTTCGGGTTTAAAGCGCTTGTTCATGGCATGCAGGATTTGTTCGCTCCCGCTCTCAAATCCCAGGCTTACGTCCGTGCATCCGGCCTCGGCCATGAGCGCGGCCAATTCCTGATCGAGGTTCTTCGGGTATACAATGCATTGCCAGGTTATGTCCAATTGGGCTTCGATAATCTTCGAGCAAAGGGCCTTGGCATACGATGGAGGAAGATTGAACGTGTTATCCACGAAAAACAAGTGATGAATACCCGCTTCAACCCAGGCCCTGAGCCATTGGACGACGATTTCCGGAGAACGGCGCCGGAACGAACGCCCTTCTATCATTGGTGTGGAACAGTAGCTGCACCTCATCGGACAGCCTCTTCGGGTTTGAACGGGCAACCAGAAGTCTTCACCCTCGTACGCGGAAGAGGTCAGCAGGTCTTCATTTGGAAGAGGCCACAGATCGAGGTCCTTGGCAAATCTCCTGTTCCCCTGCAATCCTTCTCCGGGTAGGTACAGACCGGGCGCCTCAGAAAGATCGGAACCTCGTTCAATCCTTTGGATCAGATCAACGAACGCGGTTTCCCCTTCACCTTGTATGCCCATGTCCGCGCCCAGGTATTCCAGAGCGCTGCTCGGAAACATGCTGTAGCCTGCGCCACCCAGGATAATCCGCGCTTCTGAATAAGCTTTACAATCTGCAGCGACCTTTTTGACCTGATCGAGCAAGAATCTCGTGTCTTGCATATTCTGATCATCTATGTTTCGCACCGAAATACCGATCACATCAGGATGAAATTGGTGGATGACCTCTTTGACAACCGAATCAGGATTCTGCTCAGCCATGAAGTCCACGAGCCTTACTTCATGGCCGGACTCCCGAGTTGCCTCTGCCACACAAGCCAAACCCAATGGCCAGGTGCGCATATTCATTTCTTCCCTATTCGGGGAGATCAACAGAACTCTCATGAATCCAAGCGCTCCAAACGCGTTGTTTTCACAAACCTGAAGTCATGGGGATGCTACTCTGATACGGGTGCTGAGGCGCCTGAACGGCCTTCCTCAAGATCCGGGGCATCCCATTGGATGATTCCCCGAGCACGGTACACCGCGCCGATCCTACTCAGCCGCACTACTTCTTCATGGCCGCTATGCGGCCCCGATAACGGGTCTTGATATTAGTGTACGTTGCCCGATCCTTGCCGGCCAGTAATTCAGCCATCTCCATGGATTTGTCGAAAAGTTCATCTATTGGATATACCCCGTCAACTATCCGCAATTCGGCGGCTTCCGCGCCTCCCACCCTCTTTCCGGTGAGCAATAGATGCCTAATCGTATGATTATCGGTCAACTGCTCCACAAGCTCGTGCATGAGGGGCGTGAACGGGATCTTGATATCCACTTCCGGAAAACAGAACCATCCCCGGTCTTCCCGCATGTATCGAAAATCAAGAGTCGAAGCCAGAAGTGCGCCGCCGGCATACGTATGACCTGTAAGGCAACCAACGGTGGGGATATTCAAAAGAGCCCACCGCATCAGGAATTTGTCCATGAGGCCCTTGAATTCTTCGTGGTACGTCACAGGTTGTGTGATCAGCCATTCCAGGTTGATGCCCGTGCTCCAGGCCTTGGGATCGTTGCTGGTAAGGACAACCGCGGCGTTCCCGCTTGATGCCTCAATTTCATCGAGCACTTCGTGATACTCCTCCAGGACATCAGCAGTGAAAGTATTTGCCTGCTCTCCATTGATCATTGTCAGAATGTAAACAGAACCCTGTTTCTTGAGATCCAGTGTAGCCATACGAGCACCTCTTTCTTGCTCTCAAAATATGTGAGTGAGTTCGATTCAAGACCGGAATCAGATCTTATATCCTGTTGCAGGCTGTGGGGCAAGTCAAGGGAAAAAGGCGCGGTGAGGCAAGGCTTCGGTTTCGCGGGACGGATCGTCTCCCGGCGTATGTCATTGCGAGCAGTGAAGCGACGAAGCAATCCCAATCTTCAGCGCGCAGGAGATTGCCTCGCTCTGCTCCCATTGACATCTACCAGGAGCCCCCGATGACTGAACGGTTACCAACCCGCGCGATATTGGCTTGACAAACCCCGACCCAATATGTAACGTCAGCAATTCGGAATGGGCCGTTAGCTCAATTGGTAGAGCAACTGACTCTTAATCAGTAGGTTCGGGGTTCGAGACCCTGACGGCCCACCAATACAGTCTCAAAGATTCCGTCACCCCGGGTCCAAGCCGCGCGACGGATTTTTTTTCGAGGTTGAATCGAGTCCTGCCATTGGGCCTTATCCCGCCAATCCGGATCCGGTTGTCCAAACTCGTATAGTGGTGCTCGTAATTAGTTTCGGATTCCTCTGAAACTTCTTCCTGGGAGGCAGGCTTTCCACCTGCCGATCCGTGAGAACTTTCGAGAACTCCGATGAAAAGAGGGCGCACACACAGGTGCGCGCCGTACACCTTGGCCCGACACAGGCCTAAGCCCAGATGTAGGGGCGGACCTCTGTTCAAGCCAGGGGCACCAGGGGCAGGCCCTAAGTGTCTGCCCTCACCTTCGATTGCCCCCGAAACTGAATGATTACGTCGGTCTCCAGGTTGGCGTTGACAGCGGGGCCGAGGAAGGGGTACGTTCAGAAAGCCACAAAGGGCGGAACTGAAGTCTATCTTTGGAGAAGAAAATGCTGCTGACGCCGGACTGCATTTCATGTGTGTACAATGCTTCTCTCGCCGCTATCAGGGAGCTTACGTCTGACGAGCACGCCATCAAGGAGTTGATCGCGGATATCATGCAAATACCGTCGTTGCAAGGACTCCACTGGAGTCTCACGAGCCCCGAGGTCCTCGAGCTGGCCTTCATGAAGATTGCGGATGCCTTCAACACCACGGATCCATTCAAGGACCTGAAGGCAAAGCAGAACCAAAAGGGGCTGGAACTGTATCCATGGTTGAAGGAATTGGTCGAAGCATCTGAGGATAGTCTGCAAACCGCTGTCAATTTGGCCATCATAGGGAATTCACTAGACGTTATGTGGTCCAAGGGCTCAGAGGATATCGAGCCGGTCATACGTGACAAGCTCAAGAATTCGGTGCCTCGGAAGAATTTCCTGGATTTCAGGAAACGGCTGGAAGGGAGCGAACGCCTGATCTATCTTGGAGACAACTCGGGTGAGATCGTTTTCGACAAAGTGCTGATTGAGACCATCAAGCAGGTCACAAACCTTGAGATCGTATTTGTGGTGCGGAGCGTACCGGCCCTGAACGACGCGACCAGGACCGAAGCAAAACTGGTGGGAATGGACGACACCACGACCGTTATCGAAAACAGCATACACGGACCATTGCCGGGTACGGTGCTCTCAAGATGTTCGGATGAGGTCAGGGACCTCATTGGCGCCGCGGATCTGATAATCTCCAAAGGCGGCGGGAACTTCGACACCTTGGAAGGTGAGAATCAGATTCGAGACAAGATCGTCTTCATGCTCATGTGCAAGTGCGTTCCTTACCAGGAATACTTCAATACCGCTTTGTATAGTCCGATATTGTGGACGTCTTCCCGGTGACCGAATACCGGGCCCCGGGCCGAGCGCGGGAACCGGCATGAAGACGACAGAGTGCGGGTAGTCTAAAAGTTGAGCAAGGATAGAGACAGGAATCATGGACCAAGGCAAGATCGCGGCATTCTTTGATTTTGACAAGACACTCGTTGAGGTGGAGAGCCCCAGAATGGGGATGAAGTGGCTATGGGACAAGCGCATGATGCCCTTTGGCTACATGATAAGGGTCCTGGCCGCCAATTTCCTGCACAGCCGACACCTGCTCTCGGAAGAGCGGATGACTATGGTCGCCTTAAGCTTCTACAAGAATAGACGATTGCCCGATCTGCAGATCTACGCCGAAGAATTCTATCACGAATACCTGAAGCCCTATCTTGCGCCGCAAATGCTCTCTCGTGTTGACTTCCACAAAAGTGAGGGCCATGTCCTGGTGCTGATTTCCGGATCGCTGAGGTACTATCTCGAACTCGTGGTGAAGGATCTTGGATTCCATTATCTGTTATGCACGGATCTGGAGGTGGGCGGGGACGGACTGCTGACCGGCAAACCGGATGGACCCTTGTGCATTGACGCAAACAAGAAAGACCAGGCAATGGATCTAGCAGACGAGGTCGGATTGGATCTTCAACGATCCTACGCATATGGCAACCACCAGGCCGACATTCCCCTGCTGGAGATCATTGGCCGGCCACACGTTGTCGAACCGACCATTCCCCTCAAGAAAGTAGCCATACAAAGATCCTGGCCGATTCTTTCTTTCAGATGAACAAGCCCCCCTTGAGGGAGACGGTGAAACGGGCTAAGATGGCATGGAGTACAGCGCCTCCCTTGCTCTTTTCACAATTTTGAGGGCTCCAGAAATGAGTGCAAACATGACTTCTATCCGCAGCAGCCTTACCCTGAAGATCATCCTCCTGGTACTTGGGAGCACGTGCCTGGTACTGGCATTGGTCCTCATGCGCAGTTACACCAATTCCAAGGAATTGATCCGTCAGGAGGCGGAAAACAGCGCCCGAAACCTCACATCCTCGCTGGCCAACGAAATCGAACAGGAATTTCTGGTCGTTGCCAAGGCTGCCGAGGATCTTGCTTCATTTCTGGAGACAAGTACGTGGGATGAAGCGTCGCTTCTGAAACATATCAAGCGCTTGGTGAAACGAAATCCCAAGATATATGGTTCCAGTGTGGCTTTCCAGCCATTCGAGTTCAACCCGGACATCAGAAGGTACGCTCCCTATTTCCACAGGTCCAAAGGGGAAATCAAGTTCGAGCAACTTGGAACCGCGTCTTACGATTATCTCGGTCAATCCTGGTTCCGCATTCCCGCAGAACGGAAGAAGCCGATGTGGACCGAGCCCTACTTCGACGAGGGTGGCGGCAACGTTGTGATGACCACCTACGCTCACCCAATGTTTCGGAAGAGCGCAGACGGATCGGGAACCCGACTGACCGCCATAGTGACCGTAGACATCCGTCTGACGCGTCTGAACGATTTGGTCAATTCGAAAAGGGTCTATGAATC
This sequence comes from uncultured Syntrophaceae bacterium, assembly GCA_964527475.1. Taxonomy (GTDB): domain Bacteria; phylum Desulfobacterota; class Desulfomonilia; order Desulfomonilales; family Desulfomonilaceae; genus CAZGNL01. The sequence continues at coordinate 6,416 of CAZGNL010000087.1, read as the reverse complement.
CGGCTTTTGTTTTGTGCTCTCGGACAAAGGAACCGTGATAACCAGCCGGTACCCCGAGCGTATTATGCGGTTCACGATCCACGACATAGTGCGGAAATACAAGCTACCAAGGGGTCCCGATATTGTCCGAACCCTGTTGGGCAAAGACTCCGGCTTTGAGGACATCGGGCCTGCGGTCACCGGCAAGGAATCCTATCTCGCGTTTACACGCATACACCCCCCTGGTTGGATATTGGGAGCCGTTTTGCCCAAGAACGAGCTTTTTGCCAAGATCGACTCTTTGCACCAAAAAACAATATTGGTGGCCGTCGCGGGAATTCTATTGCTCGTGGCCGCGGCCGTAATTGTTGCACGGTCCATCAGCCGGCCGTTACGCCGCATGGCCGGGGAAACCCTGAAAGTAGCCCAAGGAGATCTGGACATTGATCTTTCAGATATCAGATCCACCGACGAAGTAGGCCAACTCGCGCGGGCCTTCACCAGCATGACGGAAGGTCTCAAAGACAGGGAACGAATAAAGGATACGTTCGGTCGCTATCTTACCCAGGAGGTGGTCAAGCGACTTCTGGACTCCAAAGACGGGCTCAAACTCGGAGGCGAAGTCAGAGAGATCTCCATCATGATGTCGGATTTGAGAGGCTTCACGGCTCTCACGGCGAGCATGAGTCCCGAGCAAGTGATCAAGTTCCTCAACAGATACCTGGGCAGAATGGTTGATGTCATCTTGGATCATCGAGGAATTATTGACGAAATTATCGGTGATGGGGTCTTGGCTTTTTTCGGCGCGCCGGAAACTCTGGAGAATCATCCTGAATTAGCTGTGGCATGCGCTCTGAACATGCAAATTGCCATGAAGGAGATAAACGCTCAGAACGAAGCCGATGGACTGCCTCACCTGGAAATGGGTGTGGCCGTCAATACCGGCGAGGTTGTAGTGGGTAATATCGGATCGGAGAAGCGGGCCAAGTACGGGGCTGTGGGATCTCAGGTCAACTTCACCGGTAGGGTAGAATCCTTCACTGTTGGCGGTCAACTTCTGATCAGTCAGGGGACTTATGACAAGCTGGCCGACAAACTCGACATACGAGAGATCGTCGAAGTGGAGATGAAAGGCGTTCCCGGAAAGGTCAAACTCTATAACGTAGGAGGAATCAGGGGCGACCACGAGGCTCATTTGCAAGAGAGGGACGAAACCCTGGTTCTCCTGGCCGACGAAATCGAAGTGCTGGTATTCGGGATGAGTGAGAAAATCCTCGAAGGGACAGGAAGAAGAGCCGCGATTACGCACGCTACCCTGACCTCGGCGAAAATCAGATTCGACGCTGATGTTGCGCAGTGGGAAGACATACGAATGATCCCAACGGGTACCACCTTGGGGGCATCGGGAATTGAAATCTACGGCAAAGTCATTTCCGTAGCCGATGCGGATGATGTAGTGGAAGCGCTCGTCCGCTTTACCTCGGTGCCTGCCGAAGCGTACAAGATGCTTCGTGAGTTACTGGATTCCTCCCGCTCTTCCCCAAAAACCTCTGAGAATGGCGGAATCTCCCAATAGTCAGGGTCGGGAGAAATGCAGGCAGCAAAAGAGAGTAATCTTGAGCGGGCCTCTGAACACCCGATACGGACGCAAGTCTCCAAGCAGAGAGCAGTATGGAATGCCCGAGTAACCATTCAGTTTCGGGGGGGGGCGAAGGTGAGGGCAGACACACAGGTCTGCCCCTACGTCCGGACCCAGACCCGTCGTGGGGCAGAGTGTACGGCGCGCACCTGTGTGTGCGCCCTCTTACCATCTGGTAGACCCAAGCACGTGGCCTCCCGTCGCCCCCCCGAATGACTGAATGGTTACATGCGCGACAGGGAATTGATTGAAATAGTCGGCCGGCTCATGTTATTGAGATAACGGGGTTTCCCTAAGGGCCCTAGAAGAGCAATAGAAACCGTCCATTTTGCCCGTTGTCGAAGATCACGGATGGGGTGGGACCGGCTTCGACGCTACCGTATTTGCGTGAGTCAGTCGCCCTCAGAATTGGACTGCTAGGAGTAAAATATGCGCGTGTTTCGTGTCGGAGTTACACTGGGAGCGGCTTTTCTTGTCGCTGTAGCCGGTTGGTGGCTGCTGCGGTTGGAAGTGGCGACAGCCGAGCAAAACAGTTCGGAATCGGCATCGGAAATGGGCAAGCATACCGGCTCCGTCAGCTGCATAAAATGCCACGAGAAATTCTACAAGCTCTGGGCGCCCTCTCGCCACGGGCTCGCCATGCAGCCCTACACAAGGGAGTTGGCCAAGAAGAATCTCACCCCTCAGTCCTCAGACGTTGTGATCGGCGATTACCGCTATCGGGCGGACATCAAGGGCAGTGAAGGCTGGGTTCGAGAAACCGGACCCGACGGCGATAAACAATACCGCATGGTCCATGCCCTGGGAGGCAAGAACGTCTATTACTTTTTGACTCCTATGGAAAAAGGCCGATTCCAGACCCTTCCGGTGGCGTACGATGTCCGAAAGAAAGAATGGTTTGATATGGCTAAGAGCGGTGTCCGCCATCTCCCAGGCCAATCGGACGAGCCCGTCAAATGGAAGGAGTGGCCGTATACCTTCAACACTGCGTGCTACAGTTGCCATGTAAGCCAGCTTTCTACCAACTACGATCTGAAAACGGATACCTACCGTACGACCTGGCGCGAGCCGGGCATCAATTGCGAGACTTGCCACGGCCCCGCGGAAGCGCACATCCGCGTATGCGAAGCAGCTCCCAAGGGAACGATCCCCAAGGATCTCAAGATGATACGCGGCGGTCGTGATTTTACGGACGAGCAGAACAACGAGGCCTGTTCGTCGTGCCACGCCAAGGCCATGCCTTTGACCACCAGTTTTATGCCGGGTGATCGGTTCTTTGACCATTTTGACCAGGTGACCCTTGAGAGCCCCGACTACTATCCCGACGGCCGTGATCTGGGTGAGAATTACACCTTCACGACCTGGCGAATGAGCCCTTGTGTCAAAGCGGGAAATCTGAACTGCCTGTTCTGCCATACATCAAGTGGTCGGTATCGACACAAGAAGAATCCGAATGAGTCTTGCCGTAAGTGTCACCAGGAGCGTGTTGACAAAGTAAAAGAGCACACCCGCCACAAGGCCGACAGCTCCGGCAATAAGTGCATAGCCTGCCACATGCCCACGACCGAGTTCGCTCGAATGAGACGCAGCGACCACTCCATGCTGCCTCCCACACCTGCAGCGACGATTGCTTTCAAGTCTCCGAACGCGTGCAACAAGTGTCACAAGGACAAGACTCTTCAATGGGCCGACAAGCTTGTGCGGAAGTGGCATAAGAAAGACTACCAGGCCCCGCTCCTGGACAGGGCCGGTCTCATTGACGCAGCCCGTAAGAGGGATTGGACCCGCCTGCCGGACATGCTCGCCTATATCGAGAGAAAGGACCGTGACGAAATCTTTACCACTTCACTCATTCGGCTCCTGCGAGCCTGTGACGATCCCATCAAGTGGCCTGCGATCGTCAAGGCGATGGATGATCCGTCTCCATTGGTGCGGGCCGCTGCTTGCGTTTCCCTGGAACCATTGCCTTCACGAAAAGCGGTCCAAGCGCTTCTCAAAGCCGCTGGAGATGATTACCGCCTGGTTCGCATCCGGGCTGCAAGCTCTCTCTCCCGAATTCCGGAAGGCGTGGCCCGCTCGGTGCTTGACGAGGAGGCTCGCAAGAAGCTCCAAAGCGCAACCAAGGAGCTGATCGCTTCGTACACGGCTCGTCCCGATCAGTGGAGCTCCCATTACAACCTTGGAAACTTTCATGTCAATCAACGGCGTCCGGATCTTGCGTTGACGGCCTTTGAGACTGCTCTCAAATTTGAGCCCGGCGCTGTGCCCGCGCTCGTGAACACGGCTATGGCCTACTCACGGATGCGTAAGAACAAGGAGGCTGAAGAGTATCTTTCCAGGGCCCTGGAGATAGCCCCCAAGAGCGCAGAGGCCAACTTCAATATGGGCCTCCTGAAGGGTGAGCAAAAGGACCTCAAGAAGGCTGAAGAGCATTTGCGGGCCGCCCTGAAAGCCGACCAAGCTATGCATCAGGCCGCGTACAATTTAGGGATCTTGTTGGCTGATGACAAGCCAAAGGAATCTATCAAACTGCTGCTAAGGGCGTTCGAGACGACGCCGACACCGAAATATGGCTACACTTTGGCGTTCTACGTGCAGAAGCAGGGGGACCTTGACAACGCCTGCGAAATGCTCTTACGTCTTATCGAGCAGTGGCCAGTCTTCGCGGACGCGTACCTGCTATTGGGAAGAATCTACGAGAGACAGGGCAAGAGAGTCGAAGCAATAGCCTTGTACCGCAAGGCTATTGACGGAGGAGGACTTTCTCCTCGTGACAAGTATAGAGTGACAACGGAGTGGAACAAGCTTAATACGAGTAATAGGAAGGAAGATTGACAATGAGAAGGGAAAGTTTGATCGTATGCATGCTACTGGCCTTTGTTGTGGTTCTGTTCCCGGGTGGGGCTTTTGGGGAACAAAAATCCGGAGGCACGGATGTTGAGTTCAAAGGTAAGATCGGCAAAACCTATGCAGAGTCAAAAGAATGGTGGCCGGAGCCGGTAAAGGCCCCAAAAGGGGCGCCCAATGTCCTCATTATTCTGCTTGATGATGTTGGGTACGGGCAGTTGGGCGCGTTCGGCGGCTTGACCGGCAGTTTCAACGAGACCTATATCCTCAACGGCCTTCAAACTCCCTTTGCCGCCAACATGGATCATTATGATACCTGGGGCACCCGCACAACGTATCCCCATTACCACGCGGGATGGGCCATGGCAGGGAACACTCCCTTCAAGTACTTCAAGCAGATCGTCCATCGTGGAGGAATACAGGATCCGCTCATCATCCATTGGCCCAAGGGCATTAAGCCAAAGGGTCAGGTGCGCAATCAGTACCACCACATTATCGATATTGCTCCCACTGTGCTGGAAGCAGCCAAGTTGAAGATGCCCGACTCTACTACGATTACAACTTCTACAACGGAGTGTATTACACCCTTGAATCTCCCAAGCTGCCCAAGGGCAAAACCAAGCTCAAGTTCAAATTCATAAAGACCGGAGATTACAAGGGCAAGGGTGAACTCTATGTCAACGGAAAGAAGGTAGCCACTGCGGACATGCCCAAAATGCACATCTCCACGTTCTCCCTGTCGGAAACGTTTGACGTGGGGCAGGATACCGGCACGCCTGTCTCAGAGAAGTACAAAGACCATTTCCCGTTCAAAGGAGTGTTGGACAAGGTAGTGGTCAAATTGACCGACTAAATGTCGGCATTGTGCCGGGACCGCAGGCTTGCCCGCCAGTTCTGAAGCTCCGGTTGGTGAGGCCCTGCCCTGCCGTATGCCGGTGTGACGTGGTACCGTGGCGAAAAGATCACAAACCGGGAACGCACCTACCGAGCACCCATGCTCGGTAGGGCGCGTCTCTGCTGGGGCGCCCGCACGAGCATCAAAGGAGGATTATTCCTATGAAATCCGGGATTTCACGAGTCTGCGTTGGGTTGTTTCTGACTTTCATGCCGGCCGGTTCTTGTTTCGCGGAAACAGGTCCGGTCCTGCCCGATCCATTGCCGTCCTGGAATGACGGCGCCACCAAACAGAGCATTGTGGATTTTGTGAACGCTGTGACCGATAAATCGAGCCCAGACTATGTTCCGCCTCGGCAACGTATTGCGACGTTCGATAACGACGGTACGCTGTGGTCGGAGAGGCCGGTCTATTTTCAGTTGTTTTTTATCCTCGACCGCGTGAACGCGCTTGCGCCTAAACATCCCGAGTGGAAGACCGAACAGCCGTTCAAAGCGGTGCTGGAGGGAGACAGGGAGGCGCTCGCCGCAGCAGGCAAAGAAGGCCTCCTTAAGCTCGCAGCCGCGACGATCACGGGCATGACGAGTGCGGAGTTCAAAACTATCGTCAAAGACTGGATACGTACCGCGAAGCATCCTCTTTTAAAAAGATCTTATACGGACCTCGTGTTTCAACCCATGCTGGAACTGCTTGACTATCTTCGCGCCAACGAATTCAAGATCTTCATTGTATCGGGGGGTAGTATAGAGTTCATGCGTCCTTGGGTTAAGGAGGTCTACGGCGTCCCTGCTGAACAGGTAATCGGAAGCACAGTCTCAACCAAGTTCGAATTCCGTGATCGTACCCCGGTTTTGGTACGACTTCCCAAGATTGATTTCATTAATGACAAGGCCGGCAAACCAATAAGTATTCACAAGTTCATTGGTAAAAGACCGATTGCGGCTTTCGGCAACTCCGACGGTGACCTGCAAATGCTGCAATGGACTGCGGCAGGCTCCGGCAAGCGTCTCATGGCGCTGATTCATCACACCGATCAACAGCGTGAGTGGGCCTATG
>CAZGNL010000086.1:0-22024 GCA_964527475.1 uncultured Syntrophaceae bacterium | reverse complement strand
AAGTGATGAAGAGCACTGCTGGGCAAGCCGGCAGTGGCACCCAAGAAACCGATCTCACTCTCTTGATTGCGCAGTGGTATAAGTCGGCATTACGCGCCGGACTGTCCCCAATCCCTTTCTATGGCGTAATCCAGGAGCTTTTGGACGAATTCTTTAGATACGGGGGGCACCGGAAGATCTGGCAGGGCCCTGTCTACATTGGCTCGATCAAATGTGGGGTTGTTGGAGAAGTGAAATAGAATTGCCTGCATCTGTCTCCAGACCATCCGCTCTATTCGGTTTCTGGGTTGAGTGAAGGGCGCGCCCTCTCCCGCGAATTTGACACCGCCGATGTTGAATTTGTCGCGGATAAAGTCCAGTGTCCACTCATGAGTGGGGGGGGTGGGATGCGTGAGGTGATAGATGCCGTTGTGGTTTGCGGGGTTTTCGACAATCTCAACCGCGGCCTTGGCCACGTAGTCCACAGGAATGATGTTGGCCGTGCCGTTGGGGTCCGCCGGGACGTTGATATTCAAGTCGTGGCGATAGGATTCCGCTGAATCTCCCATCAAGCGATCCAGCAGGTGCATGGCCTGCAGAAGAATGTAATATCCCGAGAACGACGTACACCTTCCCGTCTCGGAGTGGCCCACTATGATTCCGGGCCTCAGCAGGGTGGCTTGTCCCTTCCAGATTTGTTCCGCCTCCCATTTGCTCTCCTCGTACACGGTGACAAAGTCCCCCCGGTCGTGGATCACCTCCGGAACGGTTCTGCCCTGGACAAATCCGCAGACATAAGCGGTACTTATCATGTGGGCTTGCATGGGATGTTTGTCCATCAGTTTCCGGAGCACTTTGGCGCTCCCAATGTTCGTTTTCAGGGGTTCCCCCGACTCATCCAAGTGCAGTCGAGTTGACGCGGCGCTGTGGAGCAGCGTGTCCACCTGGTCCAATCCCTTGTATTCCTTACACCATGTCTCCCATTGGTCGTCGGCTTCGAGCACTTCTCCTTTGAACCAGTTCAAGCTTTCCGCGCTCAGGGGCAGCCCGAGGCTGCTCAAAAACCTGATAGCGTCCAGTTTTTTCGATTCGCTTCGATATAGGGCCCAGACGGCATGGTTCCTTTCCAGGAGTTCAGCTAGAAGATACTCTCCTAGAAATCCGGTTCCGCCGGTCAGAAGAACATTCATGTTTCGGATACCTCCGACAAGACAGTTATCTGCAACGCGGCGAGCCGGCCGGTCCTCTCGGGGGACAAGCTGAGCCGCGCAAGGGCAGAATGTATAACGCCGCGGACCGTTTTTTCAAGGAGAATCCGCTATTCTGTTGAAAGAGTAGTGAAGCGGCGGTCTTTTTTCGGGACATCCTCTAAGAAGTTCAAGTTGGTAGGGGCTGGTCCGGAATGCGGGTGGGGTTACGTGGTTTCACGAGTCAAAAAAATAGGGAAACTCCGGATATTAGCCTTTTGAGCTGTCAGGAATTCCAGCATGGTAGCGCGCTACCGAGGGGTACGAAAAGATTATTGCCCCACGTGGAAGCCGAGTTGATCCGCGGCACGACTTATCGGGGCGGCATCGGGCCGCGGGTGAAACGTAATCGATATCCAACCGTGGACGAGTAGACCGCCAGTGACTGTCTTTCCGCGGTCTCTCACGTGTGGGACAGCCCCCTGATCTTACCAAGTAGTGACTCAGTGCTTCGCGCCATGACTCAAAAGAAGCTTCATGAGCGCCTCGCTGTCCGCGGCCTCTGAAGCATACTCCAGGACGGTTCTGCCCAGGCGATCCGCGGCATTCGGATCAGCGCCTGCATCCAGGAGCATTTCCAGGATATTGAGGTGGTTGCCTTTTGTGGCGTGCATCAACGCGGTAGCGCCACGGGAGTCTCTAGCTTCGGTCTGTGCTCCCTTGCCAAGAAGCAAGCGTACAGACTCAGTGTGACCTTTACCGGCTGCTATTGCCAGTGCCGAGCCACGATTACCGACAGAGTTAATGGCAGCTCCACTGTTGACGAGAATCTTGACAACCTCCCAGTGAGCGGCTCCGGCGGCCAGTAGCAAAGGCGTGCCGCCCTTGCGTTCAATGAAGGTCATTGCCCGAGGCAGCCTGCAGTCATCACCAGTGGATTTCGGATTCAATTCGGCGCCATTATTCAAAAGGAGTTTCACCACTTCGCCGTGGCCATAGTACGAAGCCCACTGCAAGGCCGTGGCACAGTCCCTTTCTCTGGCATTGGCGTCGGCTCCCCGGTCGAGAAGCAGTCTAATCACGGCGTTGTGGCCCTTTTGGGAAGCCAGCAGCAGGGGTGTCCTGCGGTTAACGTCCCTGGTGTTTGCGTCGGCCCCTTCATCCAGGGAACGCCTGACCAGATCCAGACGGCCTTCCTTGGCCGCCAAGGCCAAGGCCTGATTCTTGTCATGTTTCAGAGACGTGCCGGCGGCGGTGACTGGCGGGCTGGGCACAATCACGGCCAGCAGCACTTGGACAACCATGGCGAGCAGCAGCTTCCGAACCGACATAGTGAGCTTCCTCCGGTTTCGGATTGATGACTTGGTTTTCCGGGAACAGCGAGTCAGGGCCATTGGCAACGACTTCAAACTCAAGACCAAAGCCATAATGCCGGCGAATCCCCGGAAATTGGTTGAACTTTTCTACCGGAACGGCGAGGGTGCGGCTTAGTGAAACCCGGAGACGCTGACATAAAGACGGCGGCAAACGCAAGAACCCGCTTCTCTCTTCAGAGGAACACCCAAGCTTGCATTAGGAACAGTGTACGTGGCCTGAAAACCCTGGTTCGGTCCTCCCGCAATCCTCAAACCAATGTGATAGACCGTTGCTGCCAGTAAACTTCCGAGGGTCCTCGCCACCGGTATTGGCGGAACGGTTGCCAAGAGGGCCTGTGCCAATTTGCCCGAAGCTACCAAAGGAGCGACAATTCCGCCTCGACGGGCCGGCCGACAAACGGATTGAAAGAATCCGGTTCGACCTGGGTTCCCTCCGTGTATCCAAGTATACTTCCCCGGGGCGCGATCAATCAACAAGAATGACTCTGGAGTTTCCCCAAGAAACTCGAAGAACAACTGACTTCAGCGAATTCTGAGCCCAGCCCCGAGCGAGGCCTACTGGCTGAAGAAACCGCATGGATCCGAAACTGCCGAGTACCGCGCGGTTCGCCCTTCGTATGCGGAGACCTTGGGGCCCAAGCAGCGTTCGAGTCTCAACCTCGCCCAAACGTGGGGGACGGCGGCCGGAGCGTGACCAACCGGATGCTACTGTGAGGTCGGCCGTTTTTACTTGTCACATGGTCTATCGTACTGAAATGAAACAATAAGACAATAATCACTTCCAGTCTATCTGGGTCCTGATACCCTATTGACATCGAGCGCATATTTGATTACCATCTTCTAAGTGGTTTCTCGTGTTGAAAAGGACTGCGAGCCAGGCTGGCCGAGCATTTTCAGGGAGGCGCTGATTTCATGGTAGGAGAAACGGGTGGTTGTAATCGGCCCTTTCATGAATTGGCCTGCACACGGAGTTGGAGCCATGTGCCCCTCACACACAAATCTCACATTCCAATGTATCGGGGGAAAGGAGCGCGTCATGAAGAGAGTCTGCGGACTGATTGCCCTCACGATCATTCTCGTACTAGCCTTCGGCATTGCGGCTCACGCGGGTAAAGTGATCCAGAGCCTCACAGTTCTGGTAGGCACTGACGGTACGGTGAAGGCGGTCTGCGTTGTTAAGGCGGAACCTGGTCAAACAGTCAGAACCCAAATTGCATTCGACAGCGTGGCCGCCAAGCGTGGGGCATACATCTGTCGGGCTGGGTCAAAAGCCAAGACCTGTCGACACATGTCACGTAGGCATTACAACTCAAACAGAAAAGGCGTGGTTACAGTCACGTCGAATGGTGAATCGGCACAAAGGTCATTTCACGTCAAGGTTAAATGACGTCATTAGCGATCAAGCCGGATCGCGCCGTTTCGTGTGGCCTGCTCGACTGTGCTCCTCGTAGACAGAAGTCCTTTGTTTGGCGAAGCTCAGATGGTGCAATGTGCTTCTGACTCAAGCATTCCATCCTGAGCGGACGTCAGTTTGATGAAATGCCCTCTGGGGAGAAGGTAGTCTTTCTAGAGGGCAGCCACCCCCGAATGAGGCAACCATACAATCGTAGCCTCGGGGCCTCGGCCTTGAAGGGCCGAGGCGAGAGCAATGTTCCGGCCATGCAACAAACGGTTGGATGGCCACAATGAAACCTGACAGTCGTAGTTGAGTAACGTTTCAGTAACCGTCGACAGAAAGGAGGTAGATGCAAATGAAACGCTTTCTCAAGCGAGCGTTAGCGTCAGTTATTGTCCTTTGTTTTTCGCTCATGTTCAACCCGATCCACCTCTACGCCGCAGACTCCGGAAAAGGAAAGCCCACCGGCAAGGCGCCCGACTGGCTGGGGGCCAAAAGCCAGAATCCCGGCGAAAAAGATGCGAAGCCTGGTCAGAAACTTCCCAAGTTAAAGGGAGGGGCACAGAAACAGAATCCTGGCTCAAAGTGAGCGCTGGGGTCAGGTCATGAAATGCAAGTGCCCCCTGGTACACGGATACACGCTCAAGCAGATAGGAGAATGCCTGGGAATTCAGGATTGGACGGTCAGCACGGTCATCTCAAAAGAGAAAGACAAAGCTATTTCAAGATCTCTCTAGAGGTTTTCCGGTCCTTCACCCCGGCAACCCTCTGTCGAACTGTATCCCTGAGTCGAAAGATATTCTCGCCCATTATGGTAGTGTTGAAATATCTACTAGCTCGGCTCGGGCTCTTCCTACCCAACCCGATTGCCTGTTTCCAAAACTGAAGCCTGTGCGGCGGGCGAATCCCCTGCCACCACACGAGAATACAAAGGCGGCGGAGATTCCCGAGGCTCTCTCGCACAGTGGCTTTGTAGCGGCGAAGACCAGCGGGCACAGGCAGACCTTGGGCTACGGCCATGGCATAGCGCGTGGGCCGCATCGCAAGAAAATGCCGGAGGGTCCGTGCCAGAAAGAGCGGGGGATCGTAGAGAAAGTTCCAGGTGCGAAGATACTCATCCATTACGTCCTCTTCGGGCCGTGTAGGGATGTAGTTCAATCTCCCAGCGGTGGTCTGGCCGCTTGTTCTTTCCTCCAGAAGCCTTCCTTCCTCTTTGAGGCGATTCCACAGCTTGGTACGGGGGAGCACCTGCAGGGTGTTAAGATAGATCATCGGGATAGCGGTAGACTCCACAAATGAGGAGATCCGATCGCCGACTCCCTTCCTCTCACCGTCGAGACCCATGACGAAATTGCCGATCACAGTCAGACCGTTGTCCTAATGTTCTTTATGGATTCGGCCAGGGGATATCGGATGTTCTGATGCTTGCCGGCCCGGGCCAGAACATCCGTGTCCGGAGATTCTATCCCGGCGATAACGTAGGAGAAGTTGGCCTCGGTCATCATGTCGATCATCTCCTGATCCTGACCGAGGTTCACAGAGATCTGAGTTATGAAGTTGAAAGGCTCGTCGTTTTCTTGCATCCACTGGATCAGCTTTTCAAGGATTGCCCGCGCGTGCTTCTTGCTCCCGATGAAGTTGTCGTCGCTTATGAACAATTCGTGACGCCAACCCAGGTTGTACACGGCCTCCAACTCCTTGATGACTTGATCGGGCGTTTTGTACCGGTGCTTGCGACCGTAGAGCGCGACCACATCGCAGAACTCACAATCAAACGGGCATCCCCGGGATGTCTGGATGGTCACGCCTGCGTAATCCCCCCGCGGCATAAGATCAAAGCGAGGAATCGGCGATTGCGTCATGGCCGGCATCTCGTCATTCTCGAAAACGCCGTCGGTGTCTCCTGCCTCGAGTGCGGACAGAAAAAGCGGAACCGTGTTCTCCGCTTCTCCCTTGACAAGGAAATTCGTCCCCGCGCCCAGCACCTTCTCCGGCATCGTAGTGGCTCATGGCCCCCCTACCACCGAAGTTACTCCTCTTCGTCCGGCTTCTCGAACCACCGCCAGCAAGCTCTCGCTCTGCACGATCATCCCTGTGAGCATCGCCATGTCGGCCCAGTTCCAATCATCTTCGGTCAACTCTCGGCAGTTCAGGTCCACCAGGCGTAATTCCCACTCACGGGGTAGAAGCGCAGCCATCGTAATCAGTCCCAATGAAGGAAGCATGGTCTTGGAACGCAGGAGATACATAGCCTCTCGGAAGGTCCAAAACGAACGAGGTTTCTCGGGATTTATCAACAACGCTTTCATTTCAGTCTCCAAGACCCACGACGTTTCAGCGTTTGCCCTTTCAGGGCGTTGAGGTCGCGCCGGCCTAATGACCCCGGATCGGAGTCCGGGACAGGCTCTATGTGTCTGCCCTCGCCCTCGAAGCGCCCCGAAACTGAAGGCTTACGAGGTCTGCGGTTTTTTCTCGACACCTGGGCGGAATGTGCTATTCTGAAAGATTAATTTCGTACCTGAAATTGAGGGTTACCCATGGCTGGCAATAATGACAATTTGACAATCGCCTTCCTCTGGCGAAAAGATGACATCAAGTCCTCCGTTGTGCATTCGGGGGATCGAACAGGAACCCGAGCCGTTTTCGACCTTTCTTCCACGGACATGGAGTCGGCAGGCCCCGCGTTGTTGAGGGCCGACGCGCGGCCGGACCTGGTTGACTTGAAAATATCTCCCGCGTCTCTCATGGCGCCCACCCTGGAAGAATTCCTGGAAGAGACCGGTGTCAACAGGGTTTGGGTTGAATTGCATCCATCGGCCCTCGAGAAGGAACCGTGGGCTTACCTTGACAGAATAGTCGGGCTGTCGGCGAACTTCCAATGTTTTCCCATTGTCGGTTCCATCGAACTGATCTCAACCATTATCCGTGAATATCCGGAAATCCGAGCCATCGCGCTCAAAGGTTGTGAAGCCTCGGGCCTGGTAAGTTCTGAAACGACTCTGATCCTGTACAACACAGTCCGCAATTTGATTCGTGACGCGGGTTCCGGTCCCGATCTTTTGATCTGGGGTGGAATCGCCACGCCTGAAGCCGCCGCGGCCTTCTTGTCCACGGGGTCGAAGGGCATAGTGTTCGAGAGTTTGCACTGGCTCACGGATCTGGTGGCGGTTCCGGATAAACTCCGGGAGAAGATCGCCAAACTTCGTCCGGATCATACTGATCTGGTCGGGCTGAATTTCCAGGCCCCGTGCCGTGTCTTCAACAAGGGGAACTCGGCTGCAGTGAAGGATCTGAAGGACTTTGCGGGTTCCTTGTGCGCGCAGGAAATCACATCGGAACAGGAGCGCGCTTTCGCACGCAGGATTGAGAGAGAAGCCGTCTCCCCCCTGGAGAGCGGTTTTGGACGAGAAGAACTCATCCCATTGGGAGTTGAGGCGACCTTTGCCTCGTCCTTTGTGCGCCGCTTCGGCGACTCCACCGAAGAAGCGATAGATCGGTTTGTCCGTCGAATCGAAGATCTGTGCGCGGGCGCGGGCGCCACCGCGGCCGCGTTCAAACAGAGCACGGCTGCTGCTGAGATGGGGACTCGTTATCCTTTCATCCAGGGAGCGATGTCGTGGATCACGGATGTGCCCGAGTTTGCAGCCCGGGTGGCCGACGCGGGCGCGTTGCCCACCATAGCCCTGGGGCTCATGGCCCCGGAAACCCTTAACGAAAAACTCGGCGGAATCTCGGACTTTATGGGAGACCGGCCTTATGCGGTGAATGTTGTGACCCTGGCGGAGAATCCGTTCAGGGATGCGCAATTGGCCTGGATCAAAGAGACCAAACCCGCTTTTGCCGTGATCGCGGCAGGTGAACCGTCACACGCCCGGGACCTGATGGAACAAGGTATCGGAGTCATCTACATCGCTCCCAATGAGGAGCTTCTGAGGCTGGCCTTTGAGGCGGGTATTCGTTTCGTAGTCTGCGAAGGGAACGAGGCAGGGGGGCATGTGGGTGAGAACACCACACTCACCCTGGCCCAAACGGTTCTGGATCTCAGGGATCGTGAACCGGACCTGTTCACCGATCGCCGAATAATCCTGGCAGGCGGAATCCATGACAGGGAGACCGCGTTTATGGCGGCCATGCTCGGGGCGGACGCGGTGCAGATGGGGACCGCGTACCTGGCGACCCGGGAGATAGTGGAAACCAATGCTCTTGCCGCGCTCTATCAACGAATGGTGCTCGAATCCGATCCTGAAGGCACCGTGGTGACAGGGGAGGGAACCGGCCTGCGGGTTAGATCGTTGAAGACCCCCCGGATGGAAGCGATCTGCAACCTGGAGAAAGATTTTGCAGCGGGCTCCGAAGATGAGGCGACATTCAGAACAAAGATTGAATCCCTGAGCGCGGGCAGTCTGCTCATTGCTGCTCGCGGAGTTGCGGAGCCGGGCGGGAAGCCCCTGGATGAAGACGACTGCATCGGGCAAGGTCAGTACATGAGCGGGGCCTGCTCCGGCGCGCTGAAAGATGTCCGGACTCTTGAGGATCTGCACCGCGAGCTCACAGAAGGCGAGCTGGAGCATGGCCTCTCGGTCGAGGTCCGGATCAGGGACGCCGGGGACCCGGGGCCTGCGGAGAAAGAAATTGCGTATGGGACTGCTTCCGTGCGCGTCCCGGGTCCCGCTCGTCAGCCCGTTGGTCGGTCCGGCCCGGAACGGCTCGCGGTTACCGGTATGGCGGTGGTCAATTCGCTCGGGAACAGCCCGGAAGAAGTGTGGAACGCGGGACTGGCCATGAAGAGTGGAATCGTGGAGGTTCCGCCTTCCAGGTGGGATCACAGCATCTTCTATCACCCGCGGCCCAGAATGCCGGAAAAGACCTACTGCAAGGTTGGAGCGTTCCAGCACATTGACGTGTCCCGCAAGGATTTGGGAATCCCTCCCCAGGATTTCCGCACCATGACCGATGCCACAAGAATAACCATGTGGTTGGCGGACAAGGCGGTGCAAGAATCGGGAATCCTGGACTCGGACATCCCCAGGGAACGGATAG
This sequence comes from uncultured Syntrophaceae bacterium, assembly GCA_964527475.1. Taxonomy (GTDB): domain Bacteria; phylum Desulfobacterota; class Desulfomonilia; order Desulfomonilales; family Desulfomonilaceae; genus CAZGNL01. The sequence continues at coordinate 13,046 of CAZGNL010000086.1, read as the reverse complement.
CGGTTCTCATCTCTCAGAATTCAGGGGAGGCCGCGGCCACACTGGAGGATGTGATTATCCGAGGCCTGTCCCATTCCATAGTGTCCGCGGTAGGTCGGGTAATCCCTCTCACCGAAGAGACGGCCAAGGCTGTGGACGAGCAGGTCAAGGCGGGGCGAATGGCGGTAGACGACACGACCCTCCTGGGGAGGCTCAACTGCTCGGCGGGAGGGTTCATCTGCAATAAGTACGGATTCATGGGCCCAAGCTATTCAGTGTCGGCCGCTTGCGCCACTGCGTTGGTGGCTCTATTCAGCGCGCTGCAGATGATCCGTAACGGACTAATAGACGCGGCGGTTGTGGGAGGCGCGGAAGAGACGCTCACCCCGCTGCACTTCCTCGAGTTTTCCGCGCTGGGCGCGCTCGCGGGCTTGGCCGGAGTTGAGCGTCCGCCGGACGAGGTTTCTCGCCCCTTTGACAAGGACCGGGACGGAATGGTCCTCGGTGAGGGCGGCGGAATGATAGTCATCGAAAGGGAGTCGGTGGCCGCGGCACGAGGAGCGTCGCCGCACGCGTACATCACGTCAATGGGCGCGAGCAACAATCATCTGGGCATGGTGGAATCTTCGAGGATTACTCAGAAGATCGCCATGGGTTCGTCTTTCAAGGACATGCCGTACGGACCTGATGAGGTTGACCTGGTGGAGTGTCACGCCACCAGCACGGTGCAGGGTGATGTGGAAGAGGTGCTGGCACTGAAAGAGTTGTTCGGATCCAACGGTCAAACCGTGCTCACGTCATACAAGTCCCAGATCGGCCACACGTTGGGCGCGTCAGGTGTCAACAGCCTCATCAGAGGGATCATGGCGACAAAATCGGGGGTGTTTCCCCCTACAAAGAATTGCGAGACCATTGACCCGGAAATGGCTCTGGACGGTACCGGGCTCCGTATATCAACGGATCCGTCTGAATGGGCTCCTCGTGGCGGACGTCCAAGGCGACTGCAAGTAAACGCTTTCGGGTTCGGGGGCTCCAACTACGTTGTGCACGTGGAACAGGCGATGGAGAGAGAGGGTACCGTAATGGTCAGTCCCGGAAACACTGCGGGCGCGGGCGAGGCAGACAAGGGGCTCCCGGAGGGAGTCCATCTTTACAGGACCCGGATCGGCGGTAGCCCTTACCGGATGGCGGTTATTTCAGACACCGAAGAGGAAGCCGTTGCAGCAGTGAAGCGCGCTGAGCCGGCCGGGGACAGTGGTCCGGTCGGAGCAAAGCGAATAAGGACCCTTGCCCGGGACGGTATCCTCGTTGGCTCCCAGGACAAGGCCGCTCCTCCCCTGGCTTTTGTCTTTCCCGGTCAGGGTTCTCATTATGCGGGAATGGGGCACGAGCTTTACAATACATTCCCGGTGATACGTGAATGGATGGACAGGGCGGCCGAGGTGGCTGACTTTGATCTGCTGCACTTGTTGTTCCATGACAAGGAAGAAGATCTTCAGAAGACCCGTTGGCAACAGCCCGCGCTGTTCACGCTTGAATACGCAATGGTCCGGTACCTCACCTCGTTGGGGATTCAACCGACGGCCATGGCCGGTCACAGCCTCGGGGAACTGACCGCGCTGTGCCTCGCAGGGGTCTATTCGTTCGAAGACGGTTTCCGCATTGTAAACAAGAGGGCCCTGTGCATGGACAAGGCGTGCGATATGCACGCAGACCCCGGGGTCATGATGGCCGTGGACGCTCCTCTGGATCACATTGAGGACACGATTCGAAATCTGGAAAAAGTTTATGTTACGAACATCAATTCCCCACATCAGGTGGTGCTCGGAGGCGACAGCAAGGTCGTTGAAGCGTTGGGCGAGGATCTCAAGAAAAGCGGATTTCGCAGCACCATGCTTCGCGTGAGCATGGCCTTCCATTCTCCCATAATGGAATGTATCCATGATGAATTGAGGGATTTCATAGACGATGTCGAATTTAAGGCGCCCGAGATACCTGTGATATCCAACACCACCAAACTGCCGTTTTCGTCAGAGCCCGATGAGATCAAGAATACCGTCATGGCTCATCTGGAGTCGCCGGTTCACTGGATGCAGAACGTTCGCACACTCTGGAACGTGCATGGTGTAAGGCTTTTCGTTGAAGTAGGGCCCCGGGACATCCTCAGTAATCTCATCGGCGATTGCTTGAACGATTCCGACTGCATTCAGACACTCTTACCCTCCGCGGAAGCCCTCATCTACCGTACCGCTCTTGGACAGCTCTATGCCAAGGGCCACCTCAAACCCGGGAATGAGGCAAGGTTCGTTCCCTTTCCAGGCACCGTCGAGGAAGCCGAGACTGCGAAACTGTCGGCGCCGGCTGCGGCAAGCCCTTCTTCTTACATGACTCCCGCCCCTCCTGCGCAAGGCCTTGAACAGATAGTGCAAAGGACCATCAATTCCTTTGTGTTGGAAAGCTTTGGAAGGTTCCTGAGGCCGAACCTACTGGAATCGATTCGCCGAGAGTACGATCCGGGGTTCTCGGATGAGAATCTCGGTGACCTGCTTGCTCGGATGTTGCCCGGCGCGGCTGTACAGCCTGCTCAGCCGGCCGCGCAGGTACTCCTGACTCCGGCGGCCCCGGGCCGGCCGACACCGGATACTTTGACGGGCATCCCCGCACTGCCCGTGGAATCGGGAGAACCTCTGGTCAAGGACACCACGGAAGAGGTAATCCTGATCATAATGGAAGCCACCGGGTACGATAGAGACGAAATCGAGCCTGCAATGGACCTGAGGGAGGACCTTTCCATACGTTCCAGTCGTCTCCCGGTGATCATGGACGCCATGGAGGACAAGTTCCGGATAAAGATCGACCTGGAAGACTTCATGGATGCGCGCACTATCCAGGACATTGCCGACCGGGTTTCGGAACTGACCGCCGGAAGAGAGCCGGAGACCGCGCCCCAGACGTCGAAGGCTCCCGTGCCTCCTCCGGAAGGTGCTGAAAAGCCGGCCGCTGCTGAACAGCAGGAGAGCATCAAAAGAGTGGTCTTCACAGAGGAACCCCTCGAAACAGGCGACGCGGCTCCCTTGGAGGTGGATTCCATGGAATCGGTGGCCGTATTTTCCGCTGTTGGAGGAACCGGTCTCCGCAAGGAGGTGGCGGGCTTGTTGAGGCGGGATCACGGCGTAACGACCGTCCCGGTGTCATTCATGAAAGATCCGTCGAACACCGAAGAAAAGGGCTTCGATCTTCTTACGTCGGACCCCGACCCAATTCCGGAAGAGTGGCTTGACCAGGTAAAGTCCCTGTCCGGCATGGTCATCATCATCGACGATCTGCTGGAAGAAAGCTTGGGCGGCATAGAAGATGTCCCCCGTGTACTCGGCGGGTTTTTCCTCTTACTGAAGACTTTTGTGGAGTCACCCAAGAAGAAATTCGTCTTACTGATCAATAAGTCCCAAAATGAGCATGGTGCGGGTTTGCTGCTTTCCGAGGGACTCCTGGGAATGTTCCTCAGTGCGGCTCAGGAGTTCTCGTCCGTTCAATTTCGCACTGTAAAGATTGAGGGACAAACCGATCTGAGCTCAGCGATACGAGGCGCGTTGGACCGGAACCGCACGGTCATTGAGACCATTGTGCGCAAGGGAGAGGTCTTTACGCGGGTGGGCCGTGTTGTCCCATTGACATTTGAGGACGCGCATGGAATTCGGCTCGGGGCCGGTGATGTGGTCGTCCTTTCCGGCGGCGGCTATGGAATAACTGCCCGTTTGGCGCGCACACTTGCGCCCTATGGATGCAAAATAGCCATACTGGGCAGGACTGAATTTGATCCCAAAGGGGAAATATCCAACCTTTCCAAGGCAGAGGAGATTGCCCGCACACTGGAGGATCTCCAATCTCACGGGCTGGAGTGCTCGTACTTTAGTTGTGATGTCACTGATCCGGAGAGCGTAAAATCGGTCATGGATCGGATTGTTGACAGGTACGGGAAGATTGACGGCATAATCCACGGCGCGGGAATGCTCAAAGATGGTTTCATAAAGCAGATGAGCCTGGCCGATTTCTCCGCAGTGGTAGGGGTGAAATTTCTTGGGGCCTGGAACCTTTTTCAGGCCGTGGAAAGCGCGGGCTTGAAATTCTTCACTTGCTTGTCTTCGGCTGCAGCGATCCAGGGCAATCCCGGGCAAGCCAATTACGCGGCAGGAAACAGGATGATGTCCGCACTGGCGGCTGTTGTCCGCGCGAAGAACGATTCGATCCTTTTCAAGGCCCTGACGCTTCCACCGATTGAGGGGACCGGCATGGCGGATGATCCGGAGATACGCTCCCTGATGAAAAGAATGAACGCGTCATACGTCCACGTGGACGAACTCGGGGAACTCTTTTGCAGGGAGCTTTTTCTGGGGCCGCCTGATGAGCCCACGGTCATGTTCATGCGGACTCTTCCCGATTTGACCACAATGCGGCTGGATCAATCGGACTATGTTCCCGCGCCCGGGGAAGTTGCCGCGGGGACCATATCCTTTCCCCGATCTGAATTTCCACTGATCGACTCCGTATCCCACATAGATCTCAAGACAGGTGAATTGGAGGCCTCCCGGTCTTTTTCACAGGATAGGGACTTGTGGGTGTGGGACCATAAGCCGTTCAAATTCCTCAAGCATCCTCTTGTGTCGGCAAACATGGCTCTGGAGGCTTTTATGGAGGCTTCCCGCCTGCTCTATCCTCACCTCACCGTTCGGGGTATCCGGGATGCGCGGTTTGTGGACATCATTGAGTGTCCCCCGGGGATGGAGCGCGTCTCCGAGATTTCCTGCCGTCGCATAAGCGCCGGTGAAACGGAGGTCGCGTGTCAGGTAGGTCTTTCAACCTGGGAGATTTCACCCTCGGGCAGGAAGATGGAACGCAAGTCATCCAATTATGAGGCCGTGGTGATCCTGGGCCACGGTCATCCCCAAATCTCCGAAGATCTACCCGGTTTTCCGGTGCGGCCTGAGGAGATGGAGACTCGCCTCATAAATCAAGAAGAGGTCATTGACTGGTACCGGGGACGCACAGGCCTGCAGGGACGATATAGGCTCATGGATGACTTTGATGGAACAGGACACGGGGGCATTCGGGGACGCTTCACTTACCGGGAAAGCGAAGATTTTTCCGATCCCCTGAAGACCCGATACCAGTACACTCCATATCTCCTGGAAGCAATCTTACAGACCGTATGCTTTTACGTTATCATGGTGGATACGGACGAGCCGCGATCGACTATACCGTATGGTGTCGGTGAGATGCTCTTCACCAGGAAGTGCAGGCCTGGGGAACAGATTGCCATCGAGGCCCGTATGAAAGATCAAGATGAGGAAAATATCAGGTGGGACGCGCGCGCGGTGGACGATTCGGGAAAGGTCATAATGACCGTCCATGATCTAGTCATGCGGTGGTTCTCGGCATGAGCGCGCTGTGCACTGCGGTGGAATTCGGAGACGCGTGTGATGTCACGCCGCCGGTACGGGTGAACAGTCTGGTCCAATTTCTGAAAGCTGGAAGCGTGTTCAGGGCCTCGGTTCGAGACCCCGGTCCCAAGGCGGACAAGCGGTCGCGTGAACTGAGGAAGCGTGTACTCGGCAGGCATTTGTTACGGCATTCGAGCATGGAAGCGCGGCCGTGGAGCGAGAGCCCTGTGATACGGATCGTCAATGACTCACTGGGGAAACCACGGGTTCTATGCGGATCAACGTCTGCACCACCGGTGTCATTTGCACACGTGGGAACGCGAACCTGGGGGGCCATATGCCCGAGAGGCGCGGCCGTGGGCATAGACGTGGCACGGGCAGCGGAATTCAATCGTGGGTATCCTTTTTCGCGCGCATTCTGCGAGGAAGATGTGGTAGTAACTCTTGAGAAGACCAACGGAGACAAACAAGAGGCGGCCGCGATGCTCTGGTCTGCCAAAGAAGCTGTAGTAAAGGCCATCGGGTGCGGTTTCCACCTTCTGGACCCACTAGACGTGAGGGTGGTTCCGTGGTTTGAGGTGGGATCGGAACATATTCTCCGGGGTCAGGTGAGGGGTCGATCTCTTGAAATGCTCGTGCCGTCGACGCGCTTGGATGTGCCGGTCGCCGCGGTTCGTGAGGAAAGCGCATGGGTTTGCACGGCTCTTTTGGATCGGGCACACGCCCGCGAAAGAGGAACAGGGGGAGACGACCTGATGAAGACCGAGGATCAGCTGGAGGGGTAAGACCTTGCGGGTGTTGTTGATCAATTCCAACACAAAGGACGACTTTCTTGCCGCGCCGCCCATAGGGCTTTGCTACGTGGCCGATGCGACCGAAGCCGCAGGGCACCAGGTCAAGGTTCTGGACTTGTGCTTTGCGGGACGGCACTGCCACAGAGAGGTTGAACTGGTGGTTCGGTCGTTTGAGCCCCAGGTGATAGGTCTGTCTATCCGCAATATTGACAACGTGAACATGCTCCATCCGATTTCCTATCTTCCGCAGGCTACCGAGATTGCCGCGCACATCCGATCGATCACCTCGGTTCCGCTGGTCCTCGGCGGTTCCGGCGCAAGCCTCATGCCCGAGGAAATTCTCAGGCTTTTCAACGGGTCGTACATAGTAGTGTCCGACGGTGAGCAATGTTTCGTCAAGCTCTTGCGCGCCCTGGAGTACAGTGAGTCGTGCGATGACATTCCGGGTTTGGGAATGATGCGAGCCGGGAAATTTCATCTCACTCCCCCCGATTTCGCGGACTTCAGCGGGACGACCCCCGATATTGGGAAATGGGTGGACATTGCACCGTATCTGAAGATCGGAGCAACCTACAACGTCCAGAGCAGACGAGGATGCAGGCAGAAGTGCATTTACTGCACGTACAATCAGAGCCTGGAAGGAAACAGGCTGCGGCGGCGGTCTCCCAAGGAAGTGGTGGACGAGATCGAGGAGGTTCTTCTCAAGTACAGGCCCGATACTTTTGAATTCGTGGATTCCGTGTTCAACGATCCAGTGGAACATTCAGTGGAGATCCTCGAGGAGATCGTACGGAGGCCATGGAAGACCAGTTTCACCGCTATGGGTGTCAGTCCTCGGCATCTGGACACGAAATTCCTCAATCTCATGTGGCGGGCGGGATTCCGATCTTTCATGATAACCCCTGAGACCGCGTCCCGCACCATGATTGAAAACTATGGCAAGGGATTTGACCATGACGATGTGATGCGAGCCGCGGAGAGCATTAACAGGACTTCGTTTGCAGCGTGGTGGTTCTTCATGATCGGCGGTCCGGGCGAGACCAACGCCACGCTTCAGGAATCCCTCGACTTTGCTCTAAAGTACCTGCAAAAGAATGGCCGTCAGGTGACCCACATTGCGGATTTTTTTCTCGGGGTTCGGATCTATCCCGGCACAAAGCTGTGGGATATTGCCGTGGAGGAGGGGTTCGTTCCGAACCGCGTGGATCCGCTACAGACCTTATGGTATGTTTCGGAAAACCTGGATCTGGACAGAGCTGTGAAGCAGATGAATGAAGCCGCTTCACAAGCTCCTGAAATCTATCTGGGATTCGACGAAAGAGTTCTGATGTTTTCCAATGTGGCGGCCACGGCCTTCAAGTTGTTCGGTTTGCCAAAACCCTATTGGAGGTACTTTCGGGCCGCGAATGCCTTTGGTTTAAAGACACGCATTCGGTTCATGTTTCGGCCTTCGGACATGGCGCGGATGGTTCGCGACGCCTTGAAACGCCAGGGCTACGAAGGCCGTGGAGCGTGGGGACCCGCGTAATACCGCTTCGCCATTTAACAAGTAAAACATCGGGGCCTACGATGGGGGATGCTCCTAATGCGTGTGTCCGAGGCCAAGCCACGGACTGCTCGTTGATGCAGACCTGGCTCGCGGCATACCCGGATTACAATAATATTCAAATGGTATGAAGCGACAGAGCAATCCCAAAAATCAGCGAACGGGAGATTGCTTCGCTGCACTCACAATGACATCTCAATATAGTTCCCCGAATGACTGAACGGTTACTGGAAGTTTGAGAAATGTCTTGCGTTTCTCCTGGTCGGTTGATATAAGTTACGGGACGTTATCATTTTAAGGTTTTGGTTTCATTTTTGTTCGGGAGGGCTTGGATGACACTTACAAAAGCTGATATAGCCAAGAAGATAGCTGATGATTGTGGGTTCATGAAGGGCGAGGCTACGGAAATTGTCGAGAGATTGCTGGACTTAATAAAGGATAGGCTTATTGCAGGGGAAGACGTCATGATATCGGGCTTCGGCAAGTGGACCGTGAAGGGCAAGCATGCCCGCCGGGGCCGGAATCCCCAGACCGGAGAGGAGCTCATCCTGGACGCCCGTAGAGTGGTCACATGGAAGTATTCTCCAGTACTGAAAAAGGCCGTGAATGCCTCCCTGTCCAAATAGACCTCCGTGGCCCACACACGGCGGTCAACACACCAGATGCATCAGGTGATCCGCGCAAGGTCCTGCCCGAGGCTCATCCGGAACTTGACCAAAGCCGTTCAACAGCGAACACAGTAGATGATTTAGCCTGTTGGCGCCGCCGGGCGGGCGGCAATCTGCATCAAGGCTTATCAGTACGGCTCTGCATCGAGGATGGATACGCGGGAAAAGGTCCCTCCAAATCATATGATCTAGGTGACTGAGATGCCCGGACAATCAAATGTCCATGGAGGAAAGATCCCCCTCAAGAGCTTCCTCGCCGATTTCCGGGCTGACATGTCTGATCAGAAACTCCGAAAGAAATACAAACTTGATGCCGGAAGCTATGTCAAACTCATTCAGGTGCTCCTGGACCGAAATGTGATCAAGGGGCCGGAGCTGACCGAACGCCGCCGGAAATCGGTGGAGAAGGATCTTCAGAAGGAATCCGAATTCATTTCGGGCCTGTTCATTTGCTCGGCTTGCAGCCACCCAGCTTCGGAGCGGTTCGACATATGTCCCGCCTGTGGTACGGTGCAGGCCGATTTCGAGAGAAAGGATGAGGAGATCGGCGGCCTGTCCATGTCCACCATGGCAATTTCAATGGAGATCGATCAGTATGAGGAAGAAGAGGCCGAGGTTGAGGTGATCGACGGACCGCAGGAGCCGGAAGAAACCGCGACATCCGAAGAAAAATCGGCTGAGGATGGTCCCCGCCGGTCCCGCTTCGGTTCACTACGCTCCTTCCTGCCCAAGAAAAAGAAATGAAAAGTGGGAAATGCCCCGGCATTCTAAGCGACGGTCCACGAATAACCATATCAACTCAAGGGCTTCTGCCTAGAACCGCCCCAGGCTCTTGACCTGTCGTTGGGCGGTGAACGAGAATACGGAAGAGAGGGGATGAATGCTCGAGTGCTGGATTCCCGCGCCTGTTTTGGACAATCGCTATAACTGACATGCCGCAAGATCACGGCCCGACGAACCACAAAAATGGCCGACGTTCTCGTAGATTGAGGCCGTTGGGGCGACGCACGTGTATCACACTTGGATAGTCAGTCCAGCCTGGAACGCGGAGGATTTCCCAGCCTATCCATTTTTTTTCGAACTTTCATTATCACAGCCAGGATTGAGAATCCCCTTCTCGCGTTTCCGGAACAGAATTCTCCCGCGGGTGATTAGGTAAGATGGAACAGATCGTATTCGTGATTCAGAAAATCATCTTGAGGCTCCTCTTTCCGGTTTCCATTGCACTGTTCCTTGGCATCATGGCCCTGATCCTCAGGCGCAGGCGTGAGTTGTCTTTGTGGCTTTTGTGCGCTTGTGTTGTTTGGCTGCTGGTTGCCTCTTTCCCGATAACCGGTCTGCTCCTGGTACGTTCCATTGAATCGAAAGCAGGGGACTATGCGGACCCGGAGGATCTGTCCCGCAAGGGAGTGAAGTACGTGGTAGTTCTTTCCGGTGGTTTTCGCCAGGGGCCCTTGACTTCCGGAGACCGTCTGGGCTGCTCGGTTCCGCGGCTGCTTGAAGGGATGAGGCTGTGGCGACAAATTCCGGACTGTAAGCTGGTCTTGACAGGCGGCAGAATACCCGGGCTGAGCACAGAAATGACCATCGCCCAAGCCTTGGCCGACACAGCCAATGAGATGGGTGTGCCTCGGGATGTCATGGTGCTGGAAGATCTGTCCTGGACCACAGAGGACCAGGCAAGGTTGTGCTCGGGAATTGTTGGGGAGCAGGCCTTCGCACTGGTCACTTCAGCATATCATATGCCGCGTTCCATGATAATTTTCGAGCAAGCCGGCTTACACCCGATCAGCGCGCCGGCCGACTTCATAGCCAAAGTTATCCCAATCAATTATGAAACACTGATACCACAAGCAGGCGGCCTGATAACGACCCAGATAGCCTTCAAAGAGTACATGGCCACATGGTGGGCACTTCTGAAGGATAGACTCCACTATAGTGGTTGCCAAAAGTAATTTCCGATTACTCTGAGAATCGGTCATGTGGGGCAGGCTTTCCAGCCTGCCATTCGGTTAGAACTTTTGGCAACTGCTATAATACCAACTTACACGCCTAAAAACAGAGGCGTGTAAGTTGGTATTAGTTCGCGCCCACGACCATAGGGGTTGCCCTTTCTTGCCGACGAGGACGGAAGATGACTACTCGGGATGAACCTCGTTCAACTGTGGAGGAGCTGCGCGCGCAGGTCGGCAGCCTGGAGGATCGGGTCAAGAAGCTCGTTGCCGGAGAGCTGACCCAGTATCGTCTCCAGGCCAAGCTGGATCTACAATTGAAAACCCAGGCCGAACTCCTCCAGCTAGGTCAGCGACTCAATTCAAGCCGGGATGAAAACGAGATAGCAGATCTGGTTGCGGAAGCCCTAGTGGAGAGTTTCGGACATTCAAAGGCCGTGTTTTGTGTTTACGACGAAACCGAAGCGGGTCTGTCGCTGAAGAGTCTCGAGGGCTATTACGAGGAGGCCGAAGAGGCGGCGGCCAGACAATCCTTATCAGACATGACGGATCTCCTGGCAGTGGCCGAAGAGGGTCGGACAAAGATCGAGACGGGCATGTCGGAGTCCGCGTTGGGTATGGATGAACGGGTGACTATCCCTTTTAGGTCGGGCAAGGGCGACCTGCTGGGGGTAATCATTTTCGGCAACAGCCGCCGGGATGCCGCGTATCAACGCGAGGTCGCTGAAAAGGACACCTCACTGTGGGAAACCATAGCCGGAATGACCGCGTCCGCCTTTGAAAACACCCGCCTGTACCAACAACTCAATCGTGAACGGGAAAGTCTTGAGACTGCGCGGGACAACTTGAGGGATCTCAACGAAAGACTTGAGAAGATCGTGGAGGAGAGGACCGCGGAACTTGCTGAAGCGAAGGACCAGTATCGTGAGCTCTACCTGGAATCGGACCGAACCGGTGAGCTTTATCGGACCCTGCTCGACGCATCCCCCGATCCCATAGTGGTCTACGATGTCAAAGGGTGTCCCACTTATATAAATCCCGCTTTTACCCAAATCTTTGGATGGCAATTAGAGGAACTTCAAGGAAAACCCATTGATTTCGTTCCTCCGGAGAACATGCCCGAAACCCGGGAGATGATCGGCATGGTCATGAGAGCCCAGGCATTCTCCAACCGGCCCACGAGACGTCACACAAAGGACGGGAGAACCATCGACGTGAGCATCAGCGGCTCCACTTTCTGGGACGAGATGGGGCGCGTCGGTGGCAGCGTGATCCACCTTCGAGACATTACCGAACTCAAACGCATGGAGGAAGATCTCTTCAACGTGCTCAAGCTGGAATCGGTCGGCGTGCTGGCCGGCGGTATAGCGCATGATTTCAACAATATCCTTTCCGGAATCCTCATGAATGCACAACTGGCCGCTATGAAGATGAAACCTGACACCGGCGCGGCCAAGTACTTGATCGGAATAGATCAAGCCACAAGAAAGGCCGTGGCTCTGACCCATCAATTGCTCACTTTTGCAAAGGGAGGGACCCCGAGATTGAAAACAGCTTCCATAGCGGAATTGATCACGGAATGGGCCGGTTTTGTCATGCGTGGATCCAACGTAAAGTGCGATTTCTCAATAGCCGAGGATCTGGCCCCGGTAGAAGTAGATGAGGATCAGATGAGTCAAGTGATCCACAATTTGGTAATAAACGCGCAACAAGCCATGCCGCGCGGCGGGACGATCCGAATCAGCGCTAAGAATATCACTGTTCCGGATGAAGGAATCGGGTCGGGCGCGCCGTTGCTGACGCCTGGAGATTACGCGAGAATATCAGTCGCGGATGACGGGCACGGAATACCCAAGGAACACCTTGAAAAGATATTCGATCCGTATTTTACAACCAAGGACAAAGGGAGCGGGCTTGGACTGGCCTCCTCCTTTTCGATCCTGAGAAAGCACAGGGGCCGTTTGACGGTTGAATCCGAGATCAACAAAGGAACAACTTTTCACATTTATCTGCCGGCTTCGAAAAAGATGGTCTCTGAGATTCTCCCTGAAAAAGAAGCCGAACCGGCCGGTGAGAGTAAGGGAAAGATTATGCTCATGGACGATGAAGAACTACTGAGAGAACTGGGAGGCGAGCTCCTTGCCTCTTTGGGATTTGAAGTCCATTTAGCAGCAGACGGTGCGAAGGCTGTCGAAATCTACCGGCGAGCCCTTGAATCGGGCAAGCCTTTCCACGCCGTGATAATGGATCTCACGATCCCCGGTGGAATGGGGGGCAGAGAGTGCATCGAGCGGATACGCGAAATTGATCCTGACGTAAAGGCGATCGTCTCAAGCGGTTACTCCACCGACCCCATCATGGCAAACTATGAAGATTACGGATTCAGCGGCGTGGCCGCCAAACCCTACAGGATCGAAGAATTGAAGGACGTGTTGCAGTCCGTCCTTGCCCGGAAGTGACCTTCAGTACTCGTTTGATCGTACATCGGTATATAGCAGTGCTCGAAAGTTCTCACGGATTCCCAGGCCGGAAAGCCTGCGCCACAGGAAGAAGTTTCGGGGGAATCCGAAATTGGCTTCGAGAACCACTATGGTATGAAAACTCTAGCCCCAATGCGGCTCGGAGTCCCGAAGGGACGAAAGATAATAGCCCAGGGATTTATCCCTGGG
>CAZGNL010000085.1:0-22160 GCA_964527475.1 uncultured Syntrophaceae bacterium | reverse complement strand
AGGGAACATATGGCTCAAGTCCGGAAGGGAGAAATCCCCCCTGCCCCCCTTTGAAGAAGGGGGGCTAGGGGGGATTTTCAGACTCGGTCCCTCACCTGTACACTGTACTTCTTTGAACGCAATTTGGTATGATTCACGGTTCGTTGCCGTCTCCGTCGGACGGTTCGATCCCGGAGGCTTGGGGGGCTTCTTCCCTCTGTTTAATGGCCGCGGTCCTTTCAACTTCAAATCGAGCGGTGAGTTTGAGCCTCTTCTTCCATTTGGGATCTTCGTCCTCGATCTCCAGGTTCGCGGCAAACCCCATGAGCGTATCATGATCGGGTTTGCCGAGTTTGTCCCAAAGGGCCGCGTTTATGAACTCCCAGGGCTGAAGCCCTTCTTTGTAAGCCGCGTCTTGCGCCATAGCAAGAAGATAAGGGTTCATGGTCAGCTTGGCCGATATGATCCCTTCCGGCCAGCTCTTGGATGCATCAGATCCGGTCATTGAACAGTTTGACATTTTCTCCTCCGGGGGACTGGAGAGTCCTTCATTAGTACGCTCTTACTAATCAGATGCACATCCGGGGAAAAGGTAGCAAGCTTCTTTACATTGCTTCGCTGTCACGGCGGGCACCGAACCTATTTTCCCTCGTTCCCAGGCTGCGCCTCCCCTGCTTGGGCTCGACGCCGCTGAGAAAGAAACAGACCGGTGTCGGGATTCGGTTCTCATACCGTTTCGCCATTTATAGCAAGTGTCCAAATAGTTGACCGATATTTCAAATCCGATTCCGACGCTCACAAATGGGAAATCCTATTGAAATGAAACAATAAGCGTGAAATCATACCGATCTCCCGGGGAAACTCCTGCCGTGCAACAACTTGACAGCCGAGTAACCGCAATCCAATAATTCTCTCACTCTAGGTCGGCCTTGGTGGTAGACTCAACAAGAGAGACACCGGGGCCGGCGACTCCGTGCATCGCTTCAGGACCTAACCATCATGAGCAAGCCCGTGGAAGAAGATGAGAATATCGGCGCTTCCGAGGCAATTCCCGAGGAAGAACAACCGATGATAATGCCCATCGACGGGGTGTTGGATCTGCACACGTTTTCTCCAAAAGAGCTACCAAACCTACTGGACGATTATCTGGACGCGTGCATCGAGGAAAAGATCTTGGACGTGAGAATTATTCACGGAAAGGGAAAGGGCATACTACGTGACCGGGTGAGGTCGATCCTGAAGCGCCACTCACTGGTAGAAAGTTTCCAGCAGGCCCCACCGGAAGCGGGAAGCTGGGGCGCCACCCTGGTGCGGTTGAAAGATAAACCGCAGCAATCGCACTAGAGGCGGTTGCAAAACTCCCTGTTGAGGCGCAAGTTCCGCAGGTGATCGAAGCAGCCTTGGCTCCATGGGCTCCCCGGAGCTAGGCTGGCTGTCTTGCCGTATTAATCGGAGTCGCGGAGCCGAAAAGCAAGGTGGCGGCTTAAGAAGCTATAAGCTGGTGCAATAGTTAGGAGTTTTTGGGGAGGGGGCTGGGGAGGGCCTTTTTGCAAAAAGGCCCTCCCCAGGATACTCTTCAAACTCTTCTAGGTCTTGCAACCACTTCTAACCAAAAGGGAACCCCCGAAGGATGGAAGAATCGCCAGGAATGGAAATCCTGATTCCGTCTCACGGGGGCACGCCTCATTCACGATACTGTACGACCTACAACCGTTGAAAAAGTTTCAACACTTTAGAGGAATACGGTCTAAGCTATGAATATATTGAGCCAATTAAGGCAGTTTGGCAAATCAGCCAAACCGGGGCTGGTGCTACTCGGGTTTGTGGTGGCCGCGTTTGTCTTGACACTGACACTGGATTGGTTTGCAGGAGACGCTTTGACGGAGTGGATCGGGTGGGCGGTCTACGCGTTGGGATGCACTGTGATCTTCATCATATTTATGCGGCGGCGAAGTCCGGACCCCGGCACTTCGGACGCGGACATGGAATCAGCAGCCGACGTGAAAGGAGGCTCTTCCGACGGGCCCGATCCTCGTGATCTGCAAAAGGCAAGGGAGCGGATTAGGGAACACAAGCAAAAGGGGGGATCGGTGTGATCCTTCAATCATTCGGGGATCTCTTATAAGATGTCATTGCGAGCGTAGCGAAGCAATCTCCTGCGGAGTGAATATCGGGATTGCTTCGTCGTTTCACTCCTCGCAATGACACGTTGGATGAAAAGGTCTGCCCCGCGAAGCTGAAGCCTTACGGATCAGTCGCAAGATGATTCTTCGGCTTCCTTCTCCAGCGTCTTGATAAGCTCCAATTCCGTTCTGTACCTCCGGCCGATTTCCAGGATGTTTTCAATCCATTCCCGGATGACTTTGCCCTCGGAAGTCACGTAGTTTATGCGAGTGTCCATCATTCGTGTAAGGGTGCCCATGACGTCCGTGAGCAGATCCAACTTCCGGCAGTCTTCATCGGTCTGAACCACGGGCGCGTGCAGATCCGGTGAACCGTAAGTGTCCCACGACATCTCTTCGATCAACGTAGTGACGGTTCGGGACAATATGTATACAGCCTTGAAATCCATGTTCCGAGATCCTTGTGCCGGCCCCGGGCCGGATCAGGGGATCGACGACACAATCTTGCCGCATGAACGGTCGCAGTTTAGCACAACTCCAGGTAAGCGCAGGGGCATTCTTCGCACATCCTTCCTTTCTCCGACGCGCTGAAAGCCTCCCTGCCTTTGTCAAGGACCTGCGATATTTCCGAGAGAATGCTCGTTACGGTTTTGTCCACCTCTTCAGTTTCAATGTCCACCGGGAACAGCGGGTCTTGAGCCGCTCCCGTGAAAACGATCCCGGCTGCTGAAACGGGCTCGTTGAGAATAAGGTTCGCGGCCCAAGCGTAAAAGCGAATCTGCAAATCGTACGCTTCTTCTTTCACGATATGCTCGCGTGAACGCGTCTCAATGCCGGTTGTCTTGTAATCCAACACGCGCCACGTCCGGTCAGGCATTCGTTCGATCCGATCCACCGCGCCGGTTACCGTAAAGCCGTCTGCCTCTATCTCAAAGGGCGCTTCCAGCAGGACCACCATTTCCGAATCATCGTCATGGGAGACTCCGCGTTCCAGGACACCGCTTGCGGCAACATTGCGAACATGTTCGAGGACCGAATCTCGCAAGTCGGTGCCCAGACCCTTCAATTCTTGCCGGTCCTTCAATCCCGCGATCATCCTGTCGAGTTCCGTGGTGAGTTGTTCAGGCGGCGCGTGATCCGGACGCCAATCACGTACAACATGATCGAATTTCTCCAGGATAGCGTGGACCAATGTCCCTCTGGTTGCTGCCATGAAGGACGAGGCCCGGGGCCGGGTGGAGATTTCGGAATCAGGAACTCCGGGGCTTTCAAATCCAAGGCCGCCGGCATGGGCCCCGGGTAGGAACTTCTCAAAATAGAATCTGCGTGGGCACTTCCGGAAGGTCATCAGATCGGTCACACTTACCCTCATTTTCCGGGCAAAGGGCATCTCACCGATCTGGGGCGTGGGCGTGGGCCCCGGGAACTGAGCTTCCCTGATCTCTTCGGCCTGACCCTTCAATTGGAGTCCTATGACGGCACGGTCTTCACCTGAGTCGGACCGATCGTAAATGAGGTCCACGGACATTTCGTGCAAGTCCACGCTTGGCGCTTTTTCCAGGACCGCGGATTCAATATCGGGCGCCGCGTCCAGCAGAAAACGGGCATGAGACGATTTCGCGGCGACCACTGCGTCTTCCGTCACGCACAGGGGAATCAGCAGATGATCTCCGGCCCGGGTGAGCGCCACGTAAAGGAGCCTCTCTTCTTCTGAGACATCTTGCAACGCTGCGTGCTCTTTCAGCAGGGCCTTCAAGATTGTTGGAGACGGAGGAAGCTCTCGGTCTTTGTCCGGATAATCAATCCCTACGAGTGTCAGCCGTTTCAGCTTGTCCGGATCTTGTTGATCCGACAGACAGATTCTCCGGGCGAACAGACCCGGAGCGCCGCCTGTTCTCCTCCCGCTGCACGCGGGAATCACAAGGGGAAATTCCAATCCCTTGGCCGCATGAATTGTCATCAGCTGGATCGCGCCTCTATGTTCCGAAGGGCTTTCCGCTTCCGCGTCTCCGGCCCCGGCCGCGTTCTTAGCCAATATGGATGCCACAACGGTCTGTGGCGTCGCGCCCCCTGAAGTCTCAAGTTCCCGGACCATGGACAGGAATTTCTCGATGTTCGCGCCGGCTTGAGCGCCTCGCGGGCCTTTGGCGAAAATGATGTGCGCCATGGTTGCGTCGATCGCGGCTCGTATGGTCTCCGATAGGCTAAGATGCGCGGAAAGCCTTCTCAGTCTTTCCAGGATCTCCAGGTCTCCGGCGGCCGAAAGCCCCGAGGGCAAAATAGGATCCGAGCTGTGGGCCTTGCCTTGTAATCGCTTGTCCAGGGGGGCATGGTTTTCGTCACTCACTAGCTGGAGCGCGGCCAAATCCGAGTCCGTCCACGAGAACAGCGGTGATCTCAGCACGCCTGCCAGAGCGCATTCATCCTGGGGATCGGCAAGCCACGAAAGCAGATTCACAAACGAATGAACCTCGGGTGTCTGAAAAAATGTCCTGCCGTGATAGACCGAAAAAGGGAGCCCGGTTCGGAGCAGTTCACCTGTATAGCGTGTCATGGGTTCATAGACCCGAAAAAGGATCCCCACAGCAGGCTTTCCCTGTTCCATCAAATCCGCGATGCTGAGCAGGCGCTGAATTTCACGGTTCTTCACACTTTTAAGGAATCGGACCACAGCCCGCGCCTCATGGACCCACGGATCAGTCCGTTCGGCATCAGCCACGAGAAACGCCACTGATGAATCAGCCTCTGCCAGGGCATCGGCTTCTCTCCTGGGGATCAGGCGCTGGGGCGGAACCGCATAGGGATTAGTTTCAGCCCGGTCGGATTCGAATATCTTGGAGAAAACAGTGTTGGTGAATTCCAGCGGAGCGGCAAGGGAGCGGAAGTTCTCATCCAATGTTAATTCAACATCCGGATCATCATCAACGCGCGTGAGAAGTTCCCGGGCCGTTGACGTGACCGTGTGGTCAGCGCCGCGAAATCCGTATACCGCCTGTTTGGTGTCCCCTACGAGAAAAAGGTTGCGGGGCGCCTCCTCATTGCGCCTTGACAGAGCGAGGATCATCTCCCATTGGGTCGGATCGGTATCCTGGAACTCGTCCACGAGAAAATGTCGAAGAGCGCCCCTGGCTCGGTTCGGATAATGTCGTGACATCGCGTGCCCGGCAATCAGTAGATCATCGTGTGACAGTGCGCTCAATCTACGTTTTTCGGCCTGATACCGTTCGTATGCGTCCAGAGCCACTTCGATCAGGTTGTCGGTCCATTTCAAGGCATCCAGGTCGCGATCCAGGAGCTCGAACCAGGGTCGAGTCTCGGCTTCAAGTTCTTTGAGCATGGCGATTGCGGTCGGCGCTTCCCACCTGAATGTGCCGATTTCCTTTACCTTTTGTCGTAGCTCATTAAGGATTGAAAGGTCGAGATCCTCGGGTGAATCTGCGGCCAAGGCCTCGGTCAGCGGCCCAACAAATTCCGAGACCAGTCGTAGAGCTTTTTGCTCGTCCTTGGCCGTAATCCGGGCCTTTCCGCGTCCATCGAGAATTCCTTTGCAAAAGTCCGATATCACAGCCAGGTTGGTGAGCGGGCCGTCCGGTTCATTGAGTCGCTCCACAAATGCGGCCCACTTATTCTCCCGAATCTGCCTGAGTAGGTCGGGGACATCCGTATCCTCGCGCGTCGCCACAAGCTCCTGGAACTCGATGGGACGGGCCAGCAAGCTCTCAATGGTTACGCGCAACTGAAAAGGCTCCCACAATTCCAGGAGACTTGACACCGCCTCATCGCGGGCGTTCCATCGGTCCCGTAGAGCGGTCCGAACCGCGGCGGTAATCAATGCGGCCTTGTCAGCGTCGTCAAGCACCTCAAAGTCCGGGTCCACGCTCGCGGTCACCGGGTTGCTCCTGATCAGGGAAGCCGCGAATCCGTGGATCGTGCTGATGTTGGCAAGCTGAAATCTCTCCTTGACTCCCACAAGATGATCCCGTACCCGGGCTTCCTCTTCCTGCTCAATCCGATGAAGAAGCTCACGGTAAACACGGGTGCGCATCTCACCCGCAGCCTTGCGAGTGAACGTCAGAGCCAACAGATTCTCCACTCCGATGCCCGGGCTTGCCCTTGATTCGCCACAGAACAGATTCATGATCTTCTGCACCAGGAGAAAGGTCTTGCCCGAACCCGCGCCCGCGCTCACCATCCGATTGCGAGACGGCGCCAGACAAGCAGCCTGCTTTTCAGTCAGAGTCGGACCGGACATCAACGAACCTCCAGGCGGCAGCGAAGGAATCTCCCTTCTGCCCTCGTAATGGCAGTTTACCGTACTTTTCAATGCGGAGCATTTCAACCCATTTTTAGATTGGAGTTTCCCGCGTAACCAATGGCTTGCGACCACGAACCGATTGAGCTTGGAACGACAGGCTATGATTCTTCGTAAGAGTCTGAGGGTTACTCCTGCTATGGAGGCGGGGGTGTCAGATCATGTGTGGGATTTGGAGGATATTGCTCAACTGGTGATGAGGCATCCGCTAGGTCAGATCTAATGATTCATGTAACTTCTCAAATTGCTCGTTCGTAATTTGGATGCCGTTGTCGCCTAAGCACAGAAATACATGAGGCGGCTTGCAACGCTTCTTTGCCCAACTCTGGGCACGGCCGTTGCTTATCCCTTCAATATTGCGATGACACTTGTCACCTGTTGTGCTTTCCTTTTCGACAATCTCAAATTCTCCGGGGAAGTGCTCTTCAAGACAAGCAATATCAATAACCCAGTATGCAAACGGACAACGTTCAATCGTTTTTTGATAGTACTGCTCTATATGTGAACATAATTCATTGTCGGTTTCCCCGACACAATTGGAGTCGATAACTGATATACCTCCTTTGTAGTTCTTGAAGGTGTCACTCGTAAATCGTTTGCGCTTTCTGTCGTACTTATCGCGATGTAAGGCTCTGACCAGGTGCATAGAATCTCCTTTGAAAAACGGTTTAGATAGTCTAAGGCAGCACCAAGATCTAGGTCTTCCATATAATCCAACTCCTCAAACTCTGCGCCTGTACCGTGCTCCCGTGACAAAGCTAACGACAAATCCAAATTGACACATATCTCAACCGTATCTTCATTCTTATAGAAAGCGATATATATCTCACCTCCGGTCCCTGGAAACGCGTCTGCTTCCAAGCAAGTCCTGGATCCTTGTTTGTATAATTTGACAGCAAGCTCGATTACTGCTGGACAAGCCGCTTCACCAATTCCGAAATCCCAGCCGTCTTCAAGATTGGCAAAAGATTCGATTTTCGTCCGCACTCGGTCTTCTTTGACTGGAGAGCGGGAAAAAGCCCTCATGACAGTCGGTGATCGATACTTCACTACAAGTGGTGATTGTCTTTCGTCAAGCACTTGTCTATTCATTCCTTGTCTCCCTTGGCAGACTTGCCCGATGCCTCACTGATGTCTTCCATTGTAAGGAGTTCTTGACCAGTTATTTTCTCGAAATCAGAGACCATGCTCCCTAACTGGTTGACCAGCGATTTTGCTGCTATGAGGGACATGAACAACACCGCAGAGGGCTTCCCGGCTCTCTGGACGATCACAAAAGCGTCGCTCAAAGATGTCCCCATAAAGAATCCATTGACATAGAATTTTGGAATATCCGGATCCCCGATGATATCAAGAGGTTGAATCGACTGGTCGCTTGTGCTATTTTGATCGGACATGTCGCCTATCTCCTTTTCCTTATAAGAAGTTCACGTCTATCTCGAAATTGCTGGCTTCGTTGAACTTTGGTGGAGGGCTATTTCATTCCCAATCATTTAGTTTGATCATGCTCCATCAACTACTTCAACATTACCACCCTGACGGAATCCTTGTCAATTCATTCTTGACAGTGCCATTCCATTATTCGTTACAAAGCAATGTTCGTGCCAACCCATTGTTTGTCTCCCGCCAAGAGTTTTCAAACTGACCCTTGAACCGATTTTCTTTGAATTTGTCGGTCAAACATTGTACGCTGAACAGGAGCCACAAATCCACGGTTCCAAGCTTTCTCCAGGACTCCGGCAGCAGGACTTCAAGGGTAACGACATGGAAAAGGATGGAACGAGAAACTC
Source organism: uncultured Syntrophaceae bacterium (assembly GCA_964527475.1). Taxonomy (GTDB): domain Bacteria; phylum Desulfobacterota; class Desulfomonilia; order Desulfomonilales; family Desulfomonilaceae; genus CAZGNL01. The sequence goes on along the minus strand of CAZGNL010000085.1, from coordinate 13,956 downwards.
CTCGGGGGACGGACCCGATTCCAAGTTTCGGCAACCCAGGCTTCGATCCGCGCAAACCGAACAGATATACAGCCAGGCGCGCGTGGGAATGGCCGGAGCGGTTGCGGCCTCATTGATTCTTGTCGTTGTCATGTGGAACGTGGCTTCCCACGGAATCCAGATCGCATGGCTTACAATCTTTCTGGTGGTTCAGTCCCTCCGACATGCTTCGGCTTCAGCGTTCCGTAGAAATATTCCTACCGGGGAGGCCGCGATTCCATGGGGACGATGGTTCTCCTTGGGGTCGGGCGCCACTGCTCTCCTGTGGGGCCTGGTACCAATCCTATTTTTCCCTGCTGATTCTTTACTCCACCAATTCTTTCTGGCCGCTTTCATGGCGGGGGTTGCCGCTTCCACCGCGGTGGCGCACGCAGCACGGACTGATTGTTATCTGCCTTCCATCCTTCTGGTACTGGTACCGCTTTCCTGCCGATACATCTATGAAGGCGGGCAAGTTCCGGTGGCAATAGGCATCGGAGCCATAGTGTTTGCAGCGGCTCTGATGGGCACGGCAAGGGCCACCCATAATTCGCTCATGGAAGCTCTGAAACTGAAATTCGAGAAGAACGATCTGGTCGAATCTCTGAGCAAAACCCGAGACGAACTACAGACACGAGTGAAAGAACGCACCTCGGAGTTGTCCGCGGCAAATGAGCAACTGCTGGAGGAAGTCAACGAGCGTAAGCAGGCAGAAGAGGCTCTCAAACTGACCCGTGATGAACTGGAACAGCGGGTGGAAAACCGCACAGCGGAGCTTGTTGACGCGAATGAGAGACTCGAACGAGAAATCACGGAACACAAGCGAACCGAGGAAGCGTTGAGAGATTCGGAAGAACAATACAGACTCGTGGTGGACAATGCCACGGAAGTGGTTTTCGTAATCCAGGAAGGAAGAATCGTATTCGCCAATTCCGAAACCATAAGACGTTTAGGCTATTCGTACGAGGAAATCAAGACAAAGCCGTTCCTTGAGTTTGTCCATCCCGATGATCGAGCGATGGTGGCCGAACGACATCGAAAAAGGGTCATGGGTGAGCAAGTACCCAGCGCCTATTCCCTCAGAATTGTTGACAAAGACAAGAGGGTCTGGTGGGCGTATATCAGCATAGTTTCCATAACGTGGCAGGGGGGAGCCGCAATCCTGGTGTTCGGGACAGATATCACGGAACTCAAGCAGGCTCAGGAGGAGCTTCAAAAGGCTCATGATCAACTTGAAATCCGGGTGGCCGCACGCACGCAAGAGCTCGTCTTCATAAATGAAAAGCTCCTAAAAGAGATCGCCTACCGCTCGGAGGCGGAGGAAGCTCACCGTGAAAGCGAGGAGAAGTTCAAGAACCTCTACGAAGAATCCCTTAGAACGGCTGAGTTCTATCGCAAGCTGCTGGATGCTTCCCCCGATCCCATCGTAGTATATGACAGAGAAGGTATTCCAACTTATCTGAACCCCGTCTTTACCCGGGTCTTCGGATGGACCTTCGAGGAAGTTGCAGGAAGGACAATAGATTTCGTTCCCCCCGAGAGCCGGCTTGAAACCAATAAGCTAATAGAAAAAGCGTTGAAGGGACAAGACATCTCCAATGTTGAGACCAAGCGCCTGACCAAGGATGGGCAAGTGACAGACGTGAGCCTCAGCGCAGCAATCTTTTTTGACCAAGACGGTCAGCCCGCGGGCAGCGTGGTCCAGCTTCGGGACATTACTGAGCGTAAGCAGGCGGAACTCGCGCTCAAGGAAAGTGAAGACAGGTACCGAACTCTCTTCGAGAACTCCCGAGACGCAATCGTAATTGTTACACTGGGCGGCCGGGTCATTGATGTCAACCAATCTTTTTCGGATCTCGTTGGTTTCAGTGAGCAAGAAATCATGACGAGGAATGCCGGAGATTTGTGGGCTGATCCGTCAAAGCGATTGAGGTGGCGGAACATTGTGGAGCGAGAAGGGTTTGTCAGCGACTACGAATGGAGGTGCGTACGCAAGGATGGAGAGATAAGAGATTGCCTGGTGACTTCCACGCTTCGGGAAGTCGAGGACGGCGATAATCAGTGCCAGACGATCTGCCGCGACATTACGGAACAAAAACGGGCCGAGGAAGCTCTGCGAGAAAGTCACAAGGAATACAGGCGTCTGTATGAGGAATCAAAACGCAGGGAAGAACTGTACCGTTCACTCCTGGATTCTTCTCCCGATGCCGTGGTTGTCTACGACATGGATGGAAATGCGCAATATGTGAATGATTCGTTTACTCGCATCTTTGGCTGGACCCTGGAAGAGGTTAAGAACAAGCGGGTGCCTTTTGTGCCGGAATCGCAGCGAGAGCCCAGTATGAAACTGATCGGTCGTGTCGTGGGAGAAGGCCTTGCGTGCAGCGGCTTCGAGACCAGACGCCACACCTCGGACGGTCGCACGCTGGACATTAGCTTGAGCGCTTCCCGCTATCATGACCATGAAGATACTCCTGCGGGAATGCTCGTGATTCTCTCCGACATAACAGCGCGTAAACAGGCCGAAGCGGAACTGGGAGAACATAGGAACCACCTTGAAAAACTGGTGGACGAACGGACTCGTCAGCTCAAGGCGGCCCAGGAAGAACTGGTCGGCAAGGAACGGCTGGCCGTCCTGGGACAACTGACCGCAACGGTCAGCCATGAGATTCGTAATCCGCTGGGGACGATTCGCACCTCAGTCTTCTCGATCCGCGATGGGATCGAGCGCAATGAAATGGCAAGGGTCGAGCGAGCTTTAATACTCGCGGAACGCAACATCTTACGATGTGACGGGATCATTGAAGAGTTGTTGGACTTCTCACGTGTGAAAGACCTTAGTCCGACACCGACCGACATCGACGGCTGGATAACGGAAATACTGTCCGAAATGCACATCCCGAAAGAGATCCCGTGCATTCCTGATCTGAATTCCGGCATTGAGCTTTCCGTGGACCGTGAACGCCTAAGACGCGCAATAGTCAACGTTATCAATAATGCCGTCCAGGCCGCACAGGATGAAAAGTCCCGGCGGAACGACATCTCTGTGCGTACTAATGTCGTCGGAAACAGACTTGAGATACGTGTCACAGACGCAGGTCCCGGCATCCCGGAGGATGTGCTGGACAAGATCTTTGAACCACTGTTCAGCACCAAGGGCTTCGGCGTAGGCCTCGGACTGCCGATTGTCAAGAACATAATGGACCTTCACGGAGGAGACGTTGAAATCCGAACTGAATTCGGCAAGGGATCGACCGTTACGTTGTGGCTGCCCGTGTCGGAGCTGCCGGGAGACGGTGAATGAACAGACTCGGGCTGTAACCCCCACACGTGCAAGGGACCTCAAATGAAGCAATTGGAAGTGCTCGTCGTAGACGATGATCAGGACTTCGCTGAAAGCCTGGCCATGGTAATTGAAGGAAGAGGTCACAAAGTTGAACTTGCGCACGACGGCAGGCAGGCAATAGAGAAGTTCCGGAATCAGGACTTCGATATTGCGTTTATGGACGTAAAGCTCCCGGGGATGAACGGTGTGGAAAGCTTTCTGGAAGTCCGGAAGTTCAAACCCCATGCTAAAGTGGTTATGATGACCGGGTACAGTGTGGAGCAACTCCTGGACCAGGCGGTTGAGAATGGGGCCTGGGGGGTGCTCCATAAACCGCTGGACGTGGAAAGAACGTTGGGGATGCTCGAGAAGGTCAAACCCGCTGGAATATTGATAGCGGACGATGATGCTGATTTCGTGGAAAGCGTCAGGGAGGTGTTGATATCTCAAGGTTGGAGAGTCCTTGTTGCAAAGAACGGCGAAGAAGCCGTTGATCAAATCCGTTCCGACGGCGTTGATATTCTTATACTTGATCTTCGTATGCCCATACTCAACGGACTCGAGACATATCTTGAACTCAAGCACTCGGGCCTCGCTGTGCCCACTATTGTGGTGACCGCGTACGCGGATGAAGAAGCCGAACGTATCAGCAGATTGTTGTCGATGTCAGTCAACGGAATAATGAGGAAACCCTTCGATCCCAGAGATCTGATTGAAGCTGTGGAGCGCTTGGCCGGCTCAGCAACGGGATAGTCATGAACCGCGAAACCGAACCTGCATATGACGATACGGGAGAGAATCGCCTCCTGATAGTGGATGACGACCGGGATTTTGTCGCCGGCATAGCAGACATCCTGGAATCTCGCGGGTATGTGCTTGAGACTGCGCACAGCGCTGAACTCGCGGAGGAAAAGATAAAGGATTTCGACGGGCACGTTGCGCTGATTGATATCCGCCTTGGACGTGCCAACGGCATTGAGCTTATTACAAAGCTCAGACAACAGCGGCCCGGGATCATGTGCGTGATGATGACCGCGTACGCGGGGACGGAAACTGCAATAAGGGCGCTTGATCGGGGCGCGTATGCCTACCTCCGAAAGCCCCTTGAAGTAAGAGACCTATTGGCAACGCTGGACCGATGTTTCGAAAAACTGCGTCTGGAGCAAGAGAAAGCAGCGGCCGAAGAAGCTCTGAGCGAACAGAACCGAAGACTGACCGAAATCAACGCACGTCTCAGGGCCATGGTCGACGCCACCCGGGCGCTTGCAACGTGCTCCAGGATTGACCAAATGGGGAAACTCATTCTGGAGCAATTCGCGCGGAACATGGCCGCGGAGGGCGGGAGCCTGTTCCTGATGCAGGACGGAAAACTGATTCTTGCTCACTCCCTTGACCCCGGGCACGCCCCTGCCGCGCTGGACCTCCCCTTGAAGAAGGGTTCACCCTTCCACACGGCCATGACCAAGGGGACCCCGGTTCTGGTGAAGGATATTGCCCAGGAGCCTAACCTGCTTCCAAGCGGGTGGGACGGATACAGGGACGGTTCCCTGCTGGTCATGCCCCTGGCGGACGAACACGAGGACCTCGTGGGGCTATTGGCCCTCCACAACAGGACCAATCCTCCGTTTACCGAGCAAGACAGCGAAATATGTTTGATATTGGCAAGCTATACCCTTGAATCGCTTCGCGCTACACGCGCCTTGGTAGACCTGAGGGCCGGTGAGGAAAAGCTTGACGGTATTGTGAGCTCCCTGATCGATCAGATGTTCATGATAGACGAAGATTTCAATATTGCTTGGGTCAACCATATTGCCGAGCGCGCATTCGGATCGGATTTGGTTGGTAGGAAATGTTATCCCGTTCTTCATGGGCGCGATAGACTATGCGATTCATGCGTTGTGGAGCAATGTTTTGCCGACGGCGAAGTTCACGAGCGGGAAACGGAGGCGCTTGGGCCGGACAACGCAATCTCGAACATGTGGTGCACCGCGAGTGTCGCAGCGCGACATGAGGACGGCCGACCTAAGATGGTGCTGGAGATCTGTCGTGACATCACGCGGCGCAAACGTTCAGAACAAGCGCTCAAGCGCTCGGAAGAAAGGATGCGCCTCGTAGTAGAGTCATCCCCAATAGGAGTAGTGGTTGTCCAGGACGCCACATACAAATATACAAATCCCGCTTTGGTCAAAATGTTCGGCTTTGACCGCGCGGAAGAAATTGTCGGGTTGCCGGTTGAAGATCTGTACTTCCCCCAGGATCGGGGTGTGATAAAGGACATAGTCCGAGCGGGCCCCGGGACCGACGAGACGACCCCTTACCACGAAATGACCGGCCGGAAAAAAGACGGAGACCCCATCCGGGTGGTCTTGTGGCATAACTTTATCAGTTTTGATGAAGAGCGCGCCCTGTTGGGATTCGTGGTAGACATTACAGAAGAAGAAGCCCTGAGAGCCCAGCTTCTGCAGGCTCAAAAGATGGAGGCCGTCGGGGCGCTGGCCAGCGGAATTGCACACGATTTCAATAATCTCCTCACCGCAGTGTTGGGCCATGCCGAGATGCTGATTATGGGCAAAACCCTTGGCGACCCCGGTCACAAATCGCTTCAGGCCATACGTCAGGCCGCGCTCAACGGTGGCGACCTGGTCAAAAGGATGCTCGCTTTCAGTCGAAAAGTTGAGGCTGCAACCACACCCATTGACCTGACCCAGAAAGTGCGCCATGTGGAAACACTGCTGCATCGAACAATTCCGAAAACGATCAAAATCGAGATGCTCCTGGCAGACGACCTCCCCCCCATAAATGCCGATGCCGCCCAGGTGGAGCAGATCCTGCTGAACTTGGCCCTGAATGCAAGAGATGCCATGCCCGATGGCGGCAAACTGGTGTTTGAGACCAGGAAAGCTCTGTTGGATGAACAATATTGTAGCACGCATCTGGAGGCCGGGCCTGGTGAATACGTACAACTTGCGGTCTCCGACACCGGCCACGGGATGACCGAGGATGTTCGGCAACACGTTTTCGAGCCATTCTTTACGACAAAGCATGAGGGCGAAGGCACCGGGCTCGGGCTTGCCATGGTGTTCGGAATAGTCAGGGCCCACCGCGGTCACATCACCTGTGAGAGTGAATCGGGTGTTGGCGCCACTTTCAGGATCTATTTCCCGGTAGTTGACGAGCAAGTAGAATCCCACCTCGCGACAACAATGGAGATACCCGCGTTCGGAACCGAGACAATCCTGTTGGTGGAGGATGACGCTGCGGTCAGGGACCTGGGAAAAGAGGTACTGATTTGGGCCGGATACAAGGTCATTACCGCAAGTAACGGGATAGAAGTCCTGGATATCTACCGCAAAAAGAAGGCGGAGATCGCCCTGACCATACTGGATCTGGTTATGGCGGAAATGGACGGACGGCGATGTGTCACGGAGCTACTCCGTATAGATCCTGATGCAAGAATTATCATCACCGGCGGCCATTTGGGAGATGAGCCTAAAGAGGAGGCCTTCGGAGGCGGGGCAAAGGGATTTATGGAAAAGCCCTACGATGTGAAACTGTTGCTCCGAACAGTTCGCAAGGTGTTGGATGAGTGATGAAGATGAGGCTCGATTTGCCACGGGCTGTTCGGCAACAACAGCGTGCGTTGGCAATAAGGACCTGGCAGGCCGGAGAAGGCTCGAAACAACATCGCCGGGCCGCAAAGCAAGGCCTGGTAGAGAGACAAAGCGAATTTCTTTCAACAAAAGGCCACCGAAGATCGAAGAAGGGAGTCTGTGAAGAACCTGAAAGTTCCCGACTGGAGGGCTTGTGTCAAACAGGACGACATAAGTGACGGGATTCACTCTTGTGGAACTCATGGTTGTCATCGCGATTGTAGGTGTCATCCTGGCAGTCGCGGTTCCTTATTACGTCTCGTACAAGAGGACTGCTTGCGACAGGGCCGTCTCAGGCGACCTCTCCAAATTGGGCGCGTCCCTCGAAAGGTTTGGTAACGAGTGGTTGACCTGAACTGCTCTGACTTGAGCGTCGTGAAGGGAGCGGTGGAGCTTTCTTGGCTTGTGGGTCCGTACTATGGCTGGAGCGGAACGAGCCGAAAATGCAACGTGCGGGTACGAAGATCAAGCGACGATGAAGTATTTGGTTGCGCGGAAAAGGGAAGTCGGCCCAGCGGGAACGACCCTACCTTTCGGTACATCTATAGGGTGAGGTTATCCGGGGGAACCGATTTGCCGACGATAGTCGGTGCGTGCACCGGCGAATCCTACGGCGGTCGCAACGCTATGTGCTACACGTCAAGCATGTTGACCGGCACATCTTGTGTGCCGACGGCTCCACTGGGAATAACTAAATGCTCGTCCGTCACAGCAAGTCACTGAGCCCGGAGATGGATGGCCCGGCCCAGCTGGAGCTCCCCGCACCCTCAGATTTTGTAACCGGAAGATGTCCTCCGTGGGGGAAGATACCAAGTATTCATCGGCAGAAGTTCGCTGTCAGTATATTCCCCGATGCCCGTCCTTCCTCGCCGTCACCCCGGCGAACCCTGGATTGGGGCTTTTGCTGGAGGGCTCCATTAACAAGACTTGACATAGGTGACCTTTGCCAAGTGAATAGTTCCTTTTTTGTATTTCGTTGTGCCTTTGTTTCTAGGCATGTAAATTGGTATAAGCGCCGCCATAGGAGGATCTGTTGATGGCGAGTTGGCAGGCAATATTGCTTGTTTTGGCTTTGGCTTTTGCCCCGGGCTTTTTCTGGCTCTGGTATTTCTACAAGAAGGATAAGCTTGAACCGGAGCCTCTAGGCCTGATCCGCAACTGCTTTTTTCTGGGAATGGTGGTTGTGATCCCCGCGGCTCTCTTGGAACGCGCGCTCCCTGTTTCCCATTTTCAGAGTGTGGTCATAGTTGCGCCGATTGTGGAGGAATGTTTCAAGTTTTTTGCGATCCTTTTGACGGTATACAGGAGTTCCCAATTCGATGAACCCATGGACGGGGTTGTATATGCGGCAGCGGTGGCTTTGGGGTTTGCATCGCTTGAAAACGCCGGCTATTTGTACGGAGCGTATCAGCAAAGCAGCGGCTCCCTTGCAACCTTGACCGTACTTCGCTCAATTCTCTCGGTCCCTGCTCATGCTCTTTTCTCGATCATGTGGGGCTATGCGCTTGGTGTCGCGAAGTTTACCGGCAAGGAACGTGGTAACAAGCTGATAACAATCGGCCTATTGTCGGCCATAGGTCTGCACGCTCTTTTCAATTTTGTGGCAACATTGGGGCCCTTGTGGCTCCTGGGGATGCTGATCTTGATGCCTTTGATGTGGCAAGCAGGACATAAACGAATTGAGAAAGCCATGAGGAACTCGCGATTTCCATCCCCCAAGGCTGTAGAAAACCGGACACTAGTGGATACCGGCTCACCCGTGACGGACAAATCAGTGTGGCATGAAAACCGAGTGGTTGTCGTACTGTTGATGTTCCTTGTTTGCTTTCCATTGGGCATATACGGCCTTTGGAAGAACTCCCGGTTTTCATTGCCGGAGAAAGTCACAATCTTCGTTCTCTGGGCGCTTGCAGCCGGAGCGATTGCGATCCAGATGGAGTAGAAGTGAACCACAGAGACACAGAGAAGAGGAAGAATATTAGAAACCACAGAGGCACAGAGAAGAGAAGATGAAGAGTTCACCGGGGTGGGCGTTATTGAAAAAACGCCCACCCCCGGTGAACTCTTATCACTTCTTTTTTCTTCTCTGTGTCTCTGTGGTTAAATTCTCTTCTCTTCTCTTCTCTTCTCTTCTCTTCTCTTCTCTTCTCTTCTCTTATTTTTATTCTTATTCTTATTCTCATTCTGTACGCGTTCCAGCCTGCTGTCTTCATGCCTCTTCGCCTATGCCCAGTCTTCCATGAGCATGCCGAAGGTTTTTTTGCCGGAGAGGAGCACCGCGGTGTATCCTCCGCCCGGCTCGCCCCACGCGCCGGCCAGGTATAGGTTCTTTATGGGCGTCCTGTTGGAGAGACGGTTCATGAAGGTGTTGTCAAGACTCTGCTCGAATCCGTATATTGCGCCCTGTGTGTTGAGAGTGTACCGAACATTTGTGAGAGGAGTTCCCGCTTCCTGGACCTCGATCATGCCGGAAAGGCCTGGTATGAGTTTTTCCTCCACTCTCTGAATGAGCGTCCGCGTGATCTGCTGCTTCTTCTTGTGGTAATCTTGCCTTCGTCCAGCGAAATAGTCCTTTTCAAAGGGCTTCCAGGGCTCGTACCCCGCTGTGAACACCAGACTCAGGACGGTTGTGCCTGGAGGGGAGTAATCCTTGTACATGTTGTTGTAGATACACACGCCGATCGGCGCCATGTCGGCTCGACCCTCAAGGCAATATTGGAAGGCCTTGTTGGGGTCTGATTCAGTCTCCAGGAAGATGTGCGAATCCTTGACACGGTCGGTAATATCCTGGTTCAGTGCCAGCCACACAATAAAGGAGGAGACGCTCGGCTTCAAGGGGCGAATCTTCTTCCGGAAACTCTCCGGCAGCGCTCGCGGGGAGAACATTTTGTTGAAGAGTGTTACCGCGCTGCAATTTGCCACGACCGCGGCGGCCCGGAATTCTTCCCCGTCGGTCGTCCTTACTCCGACGGCCGCGCGGTCTTTCATAAGGACTTTGTCCACTCTCTTGCCCGTGCGGACCTCTCCTCCCTTGGATTCGATAAAATCTACCACAGCCTGGGATATGGCGGTAGAACAGCCTTGTGGATAGGAACCGCCGTATTTCAGATAGCTTGCTGAAGCGTTCATGTAATAGAATCCCGAGAGTTGGTCCGGGGGAAGGCCATAGTACCCACAGAACACCGAGAGCACGGATCTGACTCTAGGATCCGAGACATGCTGATTCAGGTAATCCTCAAGACTCTTGTTTCTGGCCCCCCACATGCACGGGTACCGAAACGGAAAAGTGATCTTGCCTATCAGACTCAGCTTCCCCGCCTGGAAGAATTCTTGTACCTCCCCGTTTAGATCCAACATGTCCTTTAGGAAACCGTGGATGCCTTCCTTTTCCTTGGGGAACATCTCTTTCAGAAGCGACTCAAACTTCTCCGGATCGCCGCCGGGGCAGGTAAAATCTACGTTTGGAGTGATCAGCCGGAAAAGATTCTTGCCCTTGTGGAATTTCACCTTGTCAAGCACTCCCAGGTCCTTGAGCATCGTTTTCATCGAGCCGCTCATTGCGGTCTGGTGAAGAGACACGTCAAAAGTGAAGCGCCCGCCCTTCCGGGTGAATGTGGTGGCGTATCCTCCCGGAATATCATGTTGTTCAAGGACCAGAACCTTGAAGCCGTTCTTGGCCATATATCCCGCGAACGCGAGCGCGCCCAAGCCCGCGCCTATGACCACGGCCTGATAATCCTCACCCGGTGATCGTTTCACAGCCCACGAAGGAACCGGGCTTGCCGGAAAGGGCAGCGGCCGCTCCCCACAGGGCTGAAATCTTAATGAAAGCTCGACGGCTGATTCGCTTGACACTAAACGGAAACATCGTTGAATCTCCTGTGGCGCGCCGGAAGTGGGGTCGCGGGGAATTCATTTGACGCTATGGTACCACGCATTCAAAATGGATTCTACGGCTCCCCCCCCTCACCCCATGTGCGTCAGCATAAGCCTTTCGTCCTGGTGCTCCCGTGGTATAAATCCCCCTTACCCCCCTTTGTCAAAGTTAACACATATGCCCCTCACCCTATCCCTCTCGCGCCGGTCCCGCGTCCCGCTGGATTGACGGAAGGGGTCTGGGGAGGGAGAGTGATCTTGGCGCTGGATCTTGAGGCACATCACCATGACCGCGCTTTGATATCCTTTTCTACCTCAGTGCGCGTCAGGCTGGGTTCCCGGTCCGTGGGCAAGCCGACTTCACGTCTGATCATCCCCCAAGAGTTCCCTGATAGCCGCGACTATTTCAGCAAGCGTGAAAGGCTTGGCGAATGTTCGGTGAGCCCCCAGGCTTTGGGCCAAAGGCAGATATGATCCAGGTCCTATCCTGCCGCCACCGGAAATGGCGATCATCTTCAAGTCCGGGAAGTCCCTCCGTATCTCCGTGATTGTCTCCAAACCTTCCTTGTTCGGCATGATTAGATCAACTATTGCCAGATCCATCGGCGCCTCTCGAAGGGTTCCAAGCCCTGAGATCCCGTCGGAGGCCTCTTTGACCTCGTATCCCTCGAACTCCAGGAATTCCCGAAGCATGGCCCGTACTTGGTAATCATCGTCTACGATAAGAATGCGCGGCATGCCGTTCATACCTCTTTGTCTTTTTCACAAACCCTCGTGAACCGCCTCAACAAATGGAATCGGCACCCCCCCACGGAATACGCCTCCTCCGATCATTGCAGTGTAACATTATACGGCCCTTTGGAATAGTCTTTGTTGCAACCACTGTGCGGCCGGATCTACAATGGCCATCGATCACCGGACCGTAGGATCTCCTGGACACCGGACTCGGACACGTGTCCCGAAGGGCAGGTGAAAAACGTATGCATCCCGTTATTTTCGCTCAGCTTCCTCGACCCAGATTTCTCTTTCGGGAGCCCCCTCACAACATCCCTCTGGCCGCAGGTTTCATGTGTGCCGTCTCAGCCGTGGGGAGGATCCCCGGGGTGGACCTTCAGATACTTGAACCACAAATCGTCGATGTCTTGGCCGACGAGGGATTGGCTGCGGAAATCGCTATGCGGCGGCCCGCGGTTCTTGCTCTCACCCTATACGTGTGGAACGCTCAGCGAAGCCTCTTCTTGGCTTCAAACGTGAAGAAACGCTCCCCTGAGACCACGATACTGGTGGGAGGCCCGGAAGTCACCCCCGACAATCCCTGGGTGATGGAACACCCCGCGGTGGACGCAGGCGTGTTCGGTGAAGGAGAATCCAGGATTGGGCCGGTCTTGGAGGCGCTACTCGTCGGCCGAGAACCGATAGGGATTCCGGGAACCTTTGCTAAGACCCATGCGGGTTTGCGCATCGAGAGGGAGCCTGCCGCGCCGTGGGATACGGCATCGAATCCGTACCCTTATTTGGACGGCAGAATCACCCCCTCTCGTGATGGGACCCTCTTCCTGGAGACGGTTCGAGGATGCCCCTTCCGATGCAGATACTGCTATTACCACAAGGCATTCAAGGGAATGCGACGCCACCCGGAACGGTCGGTAGATCGCGTTCTCGACTTTGCATATTCATCGGGATCCAAAGTCCGTGAAATTTACTTGATGGATCCCACCTTCAATGCTCGCCCTGGGTTCCGGGAATTGCTCAGTCGTATTGCAAGGCGCAGGAATCAACATGATGTGGCTCTTCACACGGAATTGAGGGGGGACCTGATCACGCGGGAAGACGCGGACTTGTTGAGAGACGCAGGTCTGAAAAGCGCGGAGGTTGGCTTACAGAGCATCAATCCAGAGGTCTTGCGAACAGCGGGCAGGTCGGACGACCCGGAAAAGGTAGCCACAGGAGTGGGCTTGCTCATGGAGCGAGGGATCGAGGTCACTACGGGAATCATTCTGGGCCTCCCGGGGGACACTCCGGAGGGATTTCTCAAGACAGTGGAATGGCTGAAGCGAACGAGCTCGTATTCCGTTGTTCATCCTTTTGTGTTGTCGGTTCTCCCAGGCACTGACTTCAGGGCTCAGGCACAGGGTCTGGGCCTCACATTCGATCCGCGTCCCCCCTATTATGTGCGCTCCACGCCCACCTTCCCCGCTGGAGAGTTTCGGTCCGCGCTGGAGGAATGCGAACGAATCCTTGAGATGGAACTGGACTATATTCAGCCACCTTCGCTGGTAGACAGCGGGCCGAACCTCACGACCGGTCCGGAGGATCGGCCTTATATCAGCAAGTGGATAGTCGACCCTGCTCGAACCGAACAATGGCGGCCGATCCTCGGGCGGGTAGTGGCCTGCGCGGCAGACCCCTTCACAATCTGGTTCCGCGGCTGTGACGCCCAACGCGCGGAACAGGGCATGCTGGAGATGCTCGAGGAATTTGCATCGAGGAATCCGCATTCAGTGATGGCTGTGGTCCTTGAATACCCGGAACCGCCACGCGTGCAGTTTTTCGACGAAGCGTTCAGGATTGCCGGGCAGCCGAGCCTTTTCGTAAGCAAATCCTTTGCGCCGCTATACGGAGAAGGGGTACCTGTCTCCATCAATTTCACCATTATTCTTCCCGACCCGGGTGACTCCAGGACAAGAGAGATGCTCATGGCCCCTTACCGGGCCGTTGCCGCGCCCGCGTGGGATCTCGGTGAAAGTCCTGGAAGGGATTTCCGTCACACTTCTGCTCCCCTACTGATTTCACACTCAATGCCGGCACAGGAGAAGGCCTGTGAAGAAATGCTCGACGCGCTTCAGGACGCGCACAAGGATCATGTTGAGGAAGTGCTCTTTCGAGATCAATTCTTGTACGAGGCCTGGCGCCGACGGACCGGCCCAACAGACCCGACATTAGAAATCCCTGAAAGAATCCTCCTGACTGTCTAGTGCTCATGGGCATTGACATTCGGTGCTAAGATCACCCTCCCCCTACCCCTCCCGTCAAGGGCTTACACTGGGACACACGTAACACCGCGGGCGCCGCTAGTATTCTGTCGTC
>CAZGNL010000084.1:0-22493 GCA_964527475.1 uncultured Syntrophaceae bacterium | reverse complement strand
CCGTGGCTTCGCCCCGGATGAGGTAAGCGGTTCTGTAAATACTTTAAGAATCCAGCCATCTTTGGAGGGGAGACTCATCTCCCCTCCAAGCCACCCCATACGTTGACCCGGAAAGGGGTGGTTTTTTCACGAGACTTTCATAGGAATGCGCAATCAAGAGAGTGAGATCGGTTTCTTGTGTGCCACTGCCGGCTTGCCCAGCAGTGCTCTTTGTCACTTGTTTGAACGCGCATTCGCATAAGAGGGCGTAGCATGCTACGCCCCTACGCATGGCTCCGCCATGCACAGATCGCGGCACGATTCCCCTGTCTTTCCAGGTTCTGATACACTTTCCATGCTACGCCCCTACGACGGTACCCCACCATGATAGGGGACATTTTTATCCTTCGTTGTGCCTCGATTTCCAGGCTTGAGCGTTCCTCTGACTTGAACAAGCTCCCGCAAATTTCCGAGAGCAACCGGGGGCGCTTCCATTATGATTGTGGATTTCCGGTAATGGGGAGGTTCCATCACGTTCCCAAGAGTGGACTCCACTGGGTGACTGTTGTTTTGATCATCGGCTCCGCTCCGCCCTTCACTATCCGATTGTGGGAGGGCAAAAGGATGTCCGCCCCCAGATCGGCAATCAAATTGAGGGAATCCTTCAGTTGGGCAGGATCAGCGGAAACCAGATCGTAGCGTCCGATCGCGCCGTCAGCGTATATGGTGTCCCCGGATATGAAGATTCCGTGTTCCTCGTTGAAAAGGCCTATGCTGCCGCAGGAATGACCGGGCACATGAACGACTCTGAAGCCGATACCACCCAGGTCGAGCAGTTCCTCCCCTTCCAGCTTCCTTTGAACGGGCATCCGAAAAAAATCATCGGAAATGCTATACTGGGCGCGGATCATATCCTCGAACATTTTATTTCCGTACACTATGCGGCTGTCCCCTCGCTCAAGGGGCAGCGCTTCATCCTTGTGGGCCCAGATCTCCGCGTGCGGCAACTCTCTCGATATCTCAGGGAGACAGCCCACGTGGTCCATGTGGGTATGAGTCATGATGATGCGCTTAACGTGTTTACGGGAGATGCCCGCGGCATCCAGCTGTTCCAGCTTGTAATCCCCCATGCCCATGAGACCGCATTCCACGAGAGAAAAGTCCTCTGAACCCTGTTTTCCGACAATGTACGCATGGGAGTCCGGGAGCATCCCGTCACGTCCCGGTATCCACAGTATGCCTTCTATGACCTGTTCGAACACTCTTTCACCTCTAAGACGATGTTTTCATGTGACGGCATGTCGCACGCTGCCCTGTGCGACCGGTCCGTTACATGCGGAGTCCATTCCCCGGTGTGGTCATTGATCCGGGAAAATCCATTGCCAGTCTTCCCGGGGCAGCAGGTTCTCTTTGATCTGCCGAGTGTACTGCGCCATGATCAGCCATTCACCCCAACCATGGGCTACCGGCTCAGGATTCACCGGGTCCGCGAGTGAAACAATCATTCCGTTCGCCCGGAAAAAACGGGGGGCTTTCGGGTTTCCTCGTATCCCGGCCGGCCATCCCATGAACATGAGCTTCTCCGATTTGCCCACAGGTCGCAGCAGGGTGAAGTCCAGCCTGACCGAAAGCCCCGCACCGCCGGTTCGGAAAAATCCGGCCCAGGCCGTATTTTCGTCGAAAATCGATATGAGCACGGCTGGATGAAGCTCTTCCTTGCCGATGAGAAAATCCTCCACCAATTCATGGTGGTTGTTGTCAAGGCCCCAAAGGACCGTGGTTACGGGCGATTCGTTCATCGTGTGGACTCGGAACCTCCGTCGAAGCCCCGGTGCCGTCCTGTGATGCCCGCAAACAAAGCAATTCTCGTAGTATGGCAACATTCGAAAATCATTTCCGGGCGGTTCCGGAAGCCCAATGGACGCGCTCTCCGCTTTGGCCGGGGCAATGTCGGCCCGAAGATAGGGTCGCGTCTCGCCGTGTTTGATAATCTCCGCTATAATGCGGGGCCCCTGACGGCTTTCCTCTTGCAGCTTCACGGAAAAGAGCGCCGGCGCCCCGATCGGCAACCCCGACCCACCGAACTTGAAGTTTACGGTTACAGGGTACAAGGGCCGACCAACGCCGCGCCACTGGTCCAGACACAGCCCCATTGCCAGACCTCCATGAGGGATCCCCATAAACCCCTCATGATGAGGTTCAAACGTCAGATCCTGGACCAACGCGGAGGAAGTTTTCTCCACGATATCGAGATTCACGAATGGATCACGGCCGGTCATGAATGAATCGGGATTGTGTTCCAACAACATCTAATCCTCCAGCGAGATCCCTGTCGCCTTGCAAAATCGCCGTTTACCACGCGTCTGTACCCCATACAGGAAATCGCGCCTACCGGAATGCGGATTGGCGAATGCGGAATCCCGCGCCTCCCGCGTGCGGGGGCTTCCCGACCATCGAAGAGGGCGACGCATGCGTAGCCCCTACGATCATAACCCGCCAGGATGCCGGGTATTCTTACGTTTTGGTGTGCCTTCTTTCGGGCCGCAATTTCTTATCAACCCGCACTCACGAGTGTCATTCACCGGTCGACGAACAGGGAGACCGATTCTCCGCCTCCGAGACAAAGGGACGCCATGCCGGTCTTCTTGTCTCTGCTCTTCATGGCGTAGATCAGAGTAGTCAGGACTCGCGCTCCGCTGGCCCCGATAGGATGCCCCATAGCCACAGACCCACCGTTGACGTTGCAGCGATCAGGATCCAGTCCCAATTCCCTTATCACGCCTACAGTAGAGCCGGAGAAGGCCTCGTTCACTTCCATAAGCTCGATGGACTTGCAATCAACACCCTCCTTCGAGGCCGCCTTGGGTATGGAGAGTATGGGCGCCATAAGGACATATTTCATGTCAAGTCCTGCGCTCGCCTGCGCTCCTACTCGTACAAGGGGTTCCAATCCCCTCTCTTTCGCGGTCTCCTCAGCCATGACACAGACTGCGCTCGCTCCGTCGGATATGATCGAGGCATTCCCGGCCGTACCATAGCCGTCCTTTTGAAATGCAGGCTTCATCTTGCTCAGAGCATCGTAAGAGGTCTCCCGCGGGCATTCGTCAGTATCGAATATCTTCGGGTCGCCTTTTCTCTGAGGGATGGCAACGGGAAAGATCTCTTCCTTGAATCGGCCTTCGGCAATAGATTCCAGTGTCCGAGAATAGCTCTGCGCGGCGTACTTGTCCTGGTCTTCTCTGGAAACACTGTACTTTTCGCTGCACAGGTCATTGCTGATCCCCATGTGGAAATCATTGACGATGTCCCAGAGGCCGTCATGGACCATTGAATCCACCAGGGCTCCGTTTCCCATGCGATATCCGAATCGGCCCTTTTCCAGATAATAGGGGGCCGCGCTCATGTTCTCCATACCGCCGGCGATTACGATGTCCGCGTCCCGGGCCTGTATGGCCTGAGCCGCGAGCATGACGGCCTTGAGTCCTGATCCGCAGACTTTGTTGATCGTCAAGCATTCGGTCTCAAACGGCAAACCGGCCTTGAGCGCGGCCTGGCGCGCTGGATTCTGACCGCTTCCGCAGGGAAGCACCTGCCCCATTATGCACTCCTGCACATCAGACTTCTCAATCCGGGCCCTCTTCACTGCCTGTGCAACGGCCATGCCCCCGAGTTCCGTGGCTCCAATACCGCTGAGACCGCCGTTGAAGGCGCCCAGCGGCGTCCGTACCGCGCTCACGATCACAACCTCACGCTTCGCGCTCATCCGCTCTCCTTTTCCTTCTATAGTGTACTAAGGGCCTGTCACAGAATAAACGTCTCAATTCCGACGGTGTCGTCATCCCGGCGAACTTTCAGGATTCATGAATTGTAGTACTTATTTCGGGACAAGCCCTAGAGATAGTCCTTCACCAGGATCTCGGCTATCTGAACCGCGTTCAGAGCCGCTCCTTTAAGAATATTGTCGGAAGCAATCCACAAGTTGAGCCCGTTTTCAATGGACTCGTCCTTGCGAATTCGCCCGACCAAGGTGTCATACGAACCCGCGGCCTCGGTCACCAACGGATAGACGTTGTTCTTGGGGTCGTCCACCACTCTGATTCCCGGAAAATTGTTCAGCAACTCCTTTGCCCGCTCAGGGGTTATGTTCTTCTCCGTCTCCACGTTCACCGATTCCGAATGCCCGAAGAACGTGGGGACCCTCACTGCGGTAGCCGTGACTTTGATGGAAGGGTCCATGATCTTCGCAGTCTCATTGACCATCTTCATCTCTTCCTTGGAATAGCCATTATCCAGAAACACGTCTATGTGAGGCAGACACTCGTGCGCAATGCGGTGAGGATAGACATCGGTTTTCATGTGACGGAAACGCGCCAAGCCCTCCTGCAACTTGTCCAGACCGTCATTCTTTGTCCACTGGACGGCATTGGAAATTTCTCTGGACTGGACCAGCATCTCCTCCAGGGCGTCTTTGCCCGTGCCCGATACGGCCTGGTATGTGGAAACCACGACACGCTTGATTCCAGCTTCATCGTGAAGGGGTTTCAGCGTCAGCACCATCTGAATGGTAGAACAATTGGGATTGGCTATTATGTTTCCGGGAGTGTGCTCTGCAATCGCCTCCGGATTCACTTCCGGTACCACAAGCGGCACATCCGGGTCCATCCGGAAGTGTGAAGTATTGTCGACCACTACGCAGCCTGCTTTTGCTGCTATGGGCGCAAATTCTTTGCTGATCGCGGCTCCGGCGGAGAAAAGACCGATGTCCACTCCGTCAAAAGATGTCTCGGTGAGCTTCTGAACCGGAAGGTCCTGCCCCTTGAACTTGAGGGTTCTCCCTCTTGATTCCGAAGCCAACAACGCTATCTCGCTCACCGGGAACGACCGGTCTTCCAGAACACCTATCATGGTGTTCCCGACCGCTCCGGTCGCGCCGACCACTGCAACTTTGTAACCGTTCTTTCTCATGATCGGTAAGTCCTCCGCTGTAGTTTACTGTTCATGACTCATATCCCCCTTATCTTGTAAACGATCCCTTCATCGGGATCGAGACTGTCGAGGTCTATTTCGGCTATGCCTTTGTCCACGAGTTTCTTGACTATCTTCTCCGCCCTGTTGAGGGAGATGTCCAGTTCCAAAGCCAACCTGGCGACGGTAAGACGGTTGCCGTATTTCATGGCTATCATCAAGGCTTCATTGGTATCCTTCAACCTCCTACGGCCCGCCAGCATCGTGCCGCCGAGCATCATCACCACAACGCCGACAACAATCGCGGGAAAACCTATCAGGGGAATCGGGAACATCGACCAGGAATCCAGGATTGTCACGGCCCCCAATACCACCAGAACCCGACCCCACATCCTCCTGCGGGTCTCCTGCTCCCTGTCCGCTCCCAACCGGTCGGCGATCTCTTGCCGAGAGACCAAGGCACTCTGCTCCCTTGTGTCCGAATCGGAGCGAGACTCATCCGTCTCCGGCCGCTCCGTTATCTTAGGTGCGTCCGTTCGACTCTCAACGGGCCGGTGTTTCTCCATCACGTTTCCCACGGTCTCCTTCCCACCGCGCGGGCGCGCAACCGGGCTTATCCTATTGAGATGGACCTCCCGCCCGTTACTGCCGTGCAACCAAAATGGGGTATGTGGCGGCGACATTACGTGAAAGCCGCAGCCCGTGAACGGCTATCAGTTCGTGGAAGCCGACTTTCCTTTCTTTTCCCCATCCACTTCTTCCACGGGAATGCGCTTCCAGGAGAAGTCGCCGGTTGAGTGATCCTTTTTCATAATCCAGACCCGGCCTGTGTCGGTATCGAGCATAAAGGTTTGGTCCTTTAAGTGAGGGGAAATGAATACTTGGAACCTCCCGGTAACCGTCAAGTTAGGGCCTGGTTTTGACTGACCGGACGTTGGGGGCATCTTGCCCAATGGCCACTGGGCCCAAGCCCCGCTTGCGAGGCCCAGAGTAACGAACAGTATGACGATCACCCGGATAGCGATTCTCATGGCTTCTCTCCCTTGCGATCCAGCCGAACTATAGCAGCCCTGGAAAAACGCGTCAATTGGATCGAGAATCAGCAAGATTCTGAGACAACAGACCTTTTCAGAGGCTGATACCAATTTACATGCCTAGAAACAAAGGCACAACGAAGTATGAAAGCCCGTTCCGTTGTTCCTCTCGTTCCCAGGGTCTGCCGTGATCTTTACCCATAAGTCTCGCTGGACACCGGGCTTGTGCCGATTGATTTGGACGCGGAACTCGATTCAACGGCAACAAGAGGGCGCAGGAGATTGCTCCGCTGCGCTCGCAATGATATTTTGCGAGTTGACCCCGAATGACTGATTGGCGCCGCAATGAGCAAGAACTTCCTTGACAAACACTCGACTTTTGTGCTAATCAAATTAGTCATACATTACAACAGTTTGTAATTAGCAGTAAACTTAAGTTTTGAAGTGGCTTTTTGCAGGCGCATGACTCCGAAGGCATAGTGGACATGCGGCTGCGAGAGGGTATGTGTTCATGATCCGGTACGCGAAGAGTGTTCTGGTTGTTCTCTTAGGGGGGGCTCTACTTGGCGCGCCCGGGTTCGTGCATGCCATGACCGCGCACGAAATTCTGGAAGAGATCGCCAAGAGGAATCTTGCAGACTCTTTTCGCGTGTTTCTAAGAATCACGACTCTCAAAGGTAAGAAGACCATTTCCAAGCACCGTATCTGGCTCATGGGAAAGAAAATGAACGGTGAGGGCGCGTTTTTCCTGGATTTCGAGGCGCCCGAAGAGTCCAAGGGTTTGAGGATTCTCTTCCGGGTGGCGAAAGACAAGAGGCCCGCCGCGTACATGTTCCTACCTGCCACAGGCCGGACACTGCCGCTGGCCGCGGACAACGAGTCCGCCAACATTGGAGAGACCGGTCTGACAATGACTGATTTCCTGACGTTCATGCCGCAGGCCGGGGAATCGCAGACCATTGCCAGGGAAGAAATGAACGACGGGAAAGACTGCTACGTGATCAAGATCACTCCGCCCGGCGACAAAGGCCATAGGCTAGTGTGGGTCACGAAAAACGACTTCCTCATTCTGAAATCCCAGACAATAGACGCCAAGGGAAAAGTCCAACGTACTTTCCGGGTGGTGGAATTCTTTCGGAACGAAAAGGGCAGGGAATTCCCAAGGGAAGAGGAGATCGTCATTGTGGACAAGAAAACTCGGATCCGTCTGAGGCAGGAGAACGCTCTCTTCGGCATTGAAATATCCGATGAGATCTTGGATCCGAAGACCTTCGGAAAGTACAAATGGAGGCTTTGAGGCCGCCGCGAAGACCGGCGAGGAAAAGTGCCCCATCAGGAACCGGACATTCTGCCGGATTCTGATTTTCACATTAGGGACGGAAAAATGACACACAGCCTGAAAAGGATCGCTATCGTCGTAGGCTTCGTTCTCTTGTCCGGGTGTGCAAGCCTTCCTAACTTCTCCCGAATCCAGTCAAACATGGACGCGATGGTCTACTACATGAGCATCATGTCCACCGGTATGCCCAGGATGGCCGCGGCAGCCGAAAGGATGGAACGCAAAGCAAATAGGATGCTCGGGAACCTCGAAGAAAAGGGGGAAAACACGGAAAAGGCATTTCAGAACTACACTCAGGCCTCTGTAGACAATGGAAGGGCAATGATAAAGGCTCTTCGGGGCATCCGAACGGAGTTGGCTGATATGAAGCTCTCCATGAGCACGCCCGGGCGTTCACTGAAACAGGCCCGGAAAACCGACCAGACTGAAATCAACAGGAAATTGCAGGCCAAACTGGTGGATCTGGAAGCCAGACTGATAGGCATTGCCGAAAAGATGGAGAAGACCAAAAAGAACTGAGAATCCGTCATACCGCGCTCAGCGCTCTGCCCGAATCTTCCCACTCCCCAGTACGCACTAGATGCCCCCATCCCCCCACAAGAATGGTTCCTCATGACTGCAAAATGACACCCATGCTTGTCTCGTGTGCCAAGAAGCGGGCACACGAAAAGGCCTTCAAGATTTTCCACGGTTGTGTGTAGCACGGGACGTGCAGAAATCGCCTGGGAGATGCTCGGATCAAAACAGAAAAGGGTTGCCTTTCTGAGCGTTCTTGAGGACAATCTTGTGCGTCGCGGAATGCGCGGGCGAACGGGTGATCTGGATTGAAATTCAAAGACAAAGTCATTGTGGAGAGAATGCTACTGGATCGGGTCCGGTCAGCCCCCACCGACACTTCGAGATCCGCAGCTTCAGTCTTAGCGGTGAAGAAGGCACCGACGAAAAAGTGGGTACCCAGGCCATTTGTAGATGGAAAGCCCGACTGGAGACTCCTATCGCGGATTCTGGAAGAACTGCATGGCAATCCGCGCCATGGCAATCCGGAAGATCCTCTGGATTGTCTCATATACCTTATGCTGACTCGCAAGACTCCAATAAACCTTGGTCGGCGAATCTTCAAAAGACTGAAGAAGCGGTACGCGAAATGGAATGATCTTCTCGAAGACAGGCCGGAGAATCTGGTGAAACTGCTCTATGGGAGCGGGCTTGAAGAAACGCGAACACAGGATATCCGTGAAGCCCTCATCAGAATCAAGACCGAGATGGGCGAACTGAGTTTGAATCCACTGATGCCGTCAACTAACCCGGTGTGCGAGCGCTTTCTGACCTCACTTCCCGGGGTGGGAACAAAGTCTGCGCGGTGCCTCATGATGTATACCCTGGGCAGAAAGACTTTCCCGGCTGATGCCCACTGTATTCGAGTGCTTTCAAGAATCGGGGTCATCCGAAAATCTCGTGATCATCGAGAAGACCAGGAGAAACTGGCAGACCTGGTTCCCGCCAACTTGGCATACAAACTTCACGTCAATCTGGTGGCGCACGGACAGGAAATCTGTTCGGCCGCCAATCCTCGCTGTACGAAGTGTCCATTGACAAGGTTCTGCAAAACGCCCCGCTCACAGATACTGACCGCTCCCGAGAAGCACCGTGACGGTCCTACGGTGGTCGATCTATTCTGCGGGGCAGGAGGAACCAGCTTCGGGCTTGCAAGAGCCGGCTACAGGATCAAAGCGGCCATCGACAACGATTCCTGGGCATGCCAGACCTATCGCCTGAATCATCCCGAGGTTGATCCAGACAGAATCGTATGCAAGGACATCCATGAAGTTCGCGCTTCCAACCTCCTTGATCCGAAAGCAACCGGTCCCGTTGACCTCCTGGTGGGGGGGCCACCCTGCCAGGGGTTCAGTACAATTGGCGCTCGAATACGAGGGGCTAACGGAGAAAAGAGATTTATCAACGATCCACGGAACGAATTGTATAAAGAGTTCGTTCGCCTGGTGAGGAACATCAAGCCCAGAGTGGTTGTGATGGAAAACGTACTGGGTCTTTTTTCGTTGAAAAACGGATACTATCGTGATCAGATCTTGCAGGATCTCAATCACGGCTACGCAACCCGGGCCGTACGTGTGAACACTCACGCGTTTGCAGTCCCGCAGCGCAGGCTCAGAGCTCTCTTCGTCGGGATATCTGGCGCTCACTTCGGTGACAAGGCGGATGTGATAGTCACCAACATCATGGAAAGATTAGGGAGTTTCCGGAATCCGGGACCCACACTAAGCCAAGCGATTGCTGACCTACCCAAACTGGACCAAAACGATGGAGGGGAAGTTTGCAGGAAGCCCACGCGCAGAGGTCGGCTGTCGGCGTATGCGCTCGAAATGGGAGCCGGATCTCAGACAGTGATTTTCAATCACGTTTCACGCCCGCTGAACATCCGCGACCAACTCCTCTACGGTCTCCTGGAACCGGGTGAGAAGGGGCACGATGCAGTGGAGAAGCATGGCGCCCGGCACCTCATGGTCTACCGCGATGACATATTTCACGACAAATACCGACGCCTTGTGTACGAAAAACCCTCACCGACCGTGATGGCCCATATGGCGAAGGATGGACACATGTTCATTCATCCTGACCCCGATCAAAACAGGAGCCTCACTGTGAGGGAAGCAGCCAGGATTCAGTCATTCCCGGATGATTTCATCTTCTACGGCCCGCGCACCTATCAATTTCAGCACGTCGGCAATGCAGTTCCTCCCCGACTGGCGGAACGGATTGGCGCCATAATCAGGCAAGAGGTTGTGGCAGCTGGACACGTCTGGTAAGAACAACCAGTGTTTTTGTGTCAGACTGAGACAATTCCCGGCCGTGAAGCATGACTTGCAAACCAGGACTGGACATCTACGAGTACATGGCTGCGAAGACGGAATGCTTCCCTCTGTTGGGCCAGATCCTCGTACCTCAAACCGTGGATGTAGTGGGCGTCAAGAACGAGACTATAGTCCGCAGGCAACAGCTTGATCTCTGGGATGTCAATCTGGAACGGTCCGACAACCTTCACGAAAAGCGATCCTGCTTTGAACTTCTTCGCCAGTTTCTCCATCCTCTTTCCACATTTGCTAGCCTCCTTACTATTACAGAACAGGTCAGGGATCAGCAACCCAGCCACAAGTCGAGCATACTTTGCTTTTTGCGAAGCATGATCACAGGCCGGATTGATTTCCACAAGCACCGGTACGGAATATCCAGCGATGACCTGGGCCGCTGACTGGGGGAGTTCTTTAGTGTCGAACAGATCGCTCACAAGATCATTTGGGGGGATTGCTCCATCCCGGATCGGACATGAATCCGGCGGAGTCCAGCGGCCCTGCACGTAGACGTTGCCAGGGAGAACACGGTCCGGTGCCGACGTGTCCAGCAACAACATACGATTTACGCGACCGACCAAGCTTCCCGGAAGAGTAGTCTGATTGCTGGCCAGCAACCGCTGAAAACTCCTTTCCGTATCCCCCACATCGTGCGCGGATTGGCCAATGTGATCGAAATGGATCGGATTCAACGCGTCCAACAATGATCGCAGTGCGAAGGCTGGGCTCTCAAGTTTCTTACCCCCTGACGCGTGCGCCAAAGCCACTAGAAGACGTTCTATTCCCTCGTTCCACGGTGCCGGAACTATCTCGAAAAGAGTGGCAATTGAGGCAGATGCAGCGTCGTGAACGCGTTGCTCCCAGTCCAGAATAAGATCAAGAGGAAACCAATCCCGCATATGTTCTTCCAGTTTCTGAACCAGCATATCAGAATCAACGTCGAACTGGACTAAATGGCCATCGGTTGGTTGCTGGACGGGGACTACAGAAGTTTCATCGGGGTCTTTCCCTGAGTCAGCATTCGCACCATCAGGTACAGGGAGATCACCATCAACATGCATCTCGGAACGCTCTGGCGGGGACCACACACAGTCATTCAAGGAACTGCCTGTTGGCTCGTTCTCGTCGACATTCGGTGACGCGGCCTCAAATGCCTTCTCTGTTTCCTCGAAACCGTCTGATTTCTGCTTCTCCCCGTTTGCAGTGCTTTCACTCGTGTGAAAGTGGGCATCGCTCATCACCTCGGGCTTGGAAATCTTCACCACCAAGCACGGTTTCAGGTCGGGTCTCTGCTCGTCAAGGAGATTCTCGAATTCTTCAACGATATCGTCGTGCCTGGTCCAAGCGATGATGATGAACGGGCCGTGGTTTTCCTCCAACAAGTTATCTACAACAGTGACGGCGAACCTAGGGCTTCCGGCCTCAGATGCTGTCTCGAGCAAGACCATGTCAACAGCCAGAAGACGTACCCCTTTGAAGACACCCTTGAGTTTCCCCTCGCTCAAATCGTCTTCCATGCCTGTGAAATAGGCGGACGCAATCCCCATTCTTGAAAAGGCTTGAATCAGTTTTAGACCGTGATCTGGCTGATCGTCCACTACCACGACTCTAGCGTTTCTCAATCCGTTCATGACTTACTCCCGAAAACGAGTGCAACTACCGCTCCTGCAAAACCGTCAGGAAGTTCAACGTCGCCTTTGTCCGGAAATTCAAGCCGACCGTTGTGGGTTTTCATGACTTCACTCGCCACGTGCAATCCCAGACCCATTCCGTCCGGCTTGCGACTGAGGAAAGGTACCACAAGATACTCGGGTGGATCAATGAAGCCCGGGCCGTTGTCTGCTACTACTATTGATGTGGTTTCAGACAAGTCGTTGCTGGTCCCAAGGAATATGCTCTTATCAGCACCCCCCTTGTTGTCAAGCCACCAGATCGAGTTATCGATAAGATTCATCAGGGTCGCTATGATGAGTCGGCGTGAGCACCTGACTGAAAAGTCAGAATTGCCCATTTTGAGGCCGTTGACAATGGAAATTTTGTGGTACTGAGTACGGTATCTGGTATTCAAGATGGCGTGACGGATGAGAGTGCTGGCCTTTTCCTCTTTGAAGCCGGACCCGCGCGCAAGATACGCAAGACCGTCTACCAACTCAGAAAGATGTGTTGCGAGCGCCCGGACCTGTTTCATATTCGAATCTCTTTTGACTGCTATGGAAAGCAAATTAATGCCTTTTTCAACCTCGTGAATAACTACTGCGAGACTCAGTCCGGTACCGGCTGCCGTCAGCAACGTATCCTTCACGTCCTGAAACTGGTTTTCGATTCTGTCCAGATATGGCCCCAGATCTTTTGCCAGCCCCCGCTTCTCCACTTCCGTGCGTAGGTCCGCCAAATCCTCAAGCACAGGCTCTTTCTGCTCTTGGCTGGAATAGGCAACGCGGATGCGCTTCTTATCGAAGTTTCTCTCCGTCTCAATTTGTTTCACAGCGAAGAGGACCGCATTTCGAAAACGGATGTACGCTTCGTTCTCAACGAACCCTTCTCGGTTGGTTTTCTCTTGAAGATCTATGCTGTCTTCTCCCGACAGGGATACTGCCCCTATGATGAGGTTACTGCTGATTCTCGATGCCGGCACGTTCACGCGCCTGCCGCCTAATCCCAGCCAATCATTTTCCGGCTCGCCGTAATTGTAGACTCGTATTCCGCTCCTGTACACTCGGATTCCCCCGTTAAGCTTCAGAAATTCCTTGAGTCCTTTCTTGTCGGCAACTCCCAGAGCCAAGGTCTGAGGTTCGAGATCGAACGCGGATAGATCGAGCCGTACCTTCCCTATCCTGATTCCATCCGTCAAAGACCATCGGCTCGTCTCCTCCGGCTTCTTCGGATCGTCACGCAAATTCAGGGATTCTTTACGTTTCCGCGGTTCGACGCGATCCATCCCGGGGAAAGGCTCAAAACTGTAATCGTAATCCAGCTTCTCTCCGTCCATAACGCATGAGGCGCGAAACAGCGAAGATGCGAGTGCGTCCGGCAGCTTTATGAGACCCTCAAGCCATTCCTTGTTCTGAGTCAATACCAGTTTCGGCGTAAACTCGCCAACCCCCTGAAATGGGGAACAAATGGACACTATGTTCCGGTGAAGTTCTCTGACCATACCGCGATTCCACCTGGTGCGCAGCCTTCCAATTTCAATTCGGGTCCCTGTCTTGTCGCCCTTGAAACATTCCGGCGGTCTTGCGCGGACTGTGACTTTCACGTCCTCGAGATATTTTGATGATTCAAAGCTACGCCAATCAATGTTCACGACAATCTCATCGTTTTCTTCGCTTCTTGTAATCAGGATGATCTCGTCTCCGAGCTTGTGGGCAGCAAAACGTCCCACCCCCTTTTCCCCAAGAGGGAGGCGATTGAACTTCGTGGTACGCCCGCCCCCTTCACCGTCTTTGGTGCGGTAGTCGGTACCCGGCTCAAGCCAGTGGCCTGTGACCGTCTGCCAGTTCATTCCGCATCCGTCATCTTCAACAACGATCCGACCGTGTTGCGCGCTAGCCACATTCGTCATCGTCACTGTGACTTTTTCCGCGTCGGCATCATAGGCGTTCTTTACCAGTTCAAAGACTGCTATCCCGGCATTCCGGATCAACTGGTCTCCCAAAAGGAGCAGAAGCCTTGCCCTCGGTTTGAACGGGAGTTCCTTATGGCGTGCGGGCATGGTACCTCTTGACGCGCATTCGTTGCAATTGGGCTCGTGTACCCGACGAAGTGTTTGATTCCCGGGTCCTCCTTGGGAGAATACCACATAGATCGCGATCGTGGGCACCAGAATTTGCGTATTGCGCTTCGAGCAGACCAGTTTCTGGAAATTCCCCGTTTCCGTTCGGCTTGCCTGGACGCGGGCGGATCCAACCGCGGCTCCAGGCTTTGTATACATGGCTTTTGCCGCCCGGCCTATATGTCCAGCGCCCTGCCCTATTGCCCGCAGGATAAAGATGTAGCACTATGCAACATATGAAGAAGACCACAGTTACAAGAGAGCCGGCGGCACGGGCGAGCCGCGGTGAGGAACGGACCGGCAAGGCCGGCGCGGCCGTTGGGTCCGGAAAGAGCCCGCGCGTTGCCCTGATTCACCCCCCGGCCATCAGCAAACGATATATGAAGACCAAATTCATGCCGTACGGCATGGCAGTGCTCTATTCTTTTCTGAAAGAGCATTCGGTTGACGTGATTCAGTACGATTTCCTCATGGAGTACCTGTTCGCGGCACGGAATGACATCAACTACCATGATCCGGAGAAGACTTTCTCAGAACAAGACTTTTTTTCGTTTCTTGGGGGGACCGGTCGGCACAAGGGGCTGGCCAAGTTCACGGAGAAGTACGGTGATCGGCTCGTTCGGGACGCGGGAATTTATGCGTTCTCCATAGTAGCCTATCATCAGTTGTGGGCGGCTCTGCTGCTCTCAGCACACATCCGGCGCTTCAATCCTGAGGCCGTGATCGTCTTCGGGGGGGCCTTCATAACCATCAAGCCACCAGAATCGTTTGTCAAATACGGCGGGGCCGACTATTGGATCAAAGGTAGTGGGGAAATTCCGTTGCTACGGCTCCACGAACTCGTCCAGGGAAATGATGAGATCAGCAAGGAACAGATTCCCGGGCTGATCTATCTAAATGGGAAAGACATCCGCCGGAACCCACAAGCGACGCTGCCCGCTGAACAAGAGAGGCCACCCGATTTTGAGGGATTACCTCTTGACATGTACCGGTACGATCACCCACTTACCGGAGAACAGACCCTGTTCCTCCCGTACCGTGTGTCAAAAGGATGCACGTCCATGTGCAGTTTCTGCACCGGGCGCCTCGTGGACAAGTACGACGGAAAGTCGGTGGACAAGATCGTTTCAGAAGTGACCGCGCTTGCCCGGAAGTACCACACGAACAATTTTCAGTTTGCGGACGCTTCCATAAATGGCAATCCTCGACGCCTTGCTGAGCTTTGCGATCGCTTGTGCTCGGATTTTCCTGAGATCCGGTGGTATTCCTACGCCAAGGTCAACGGATTCAGCGCGGATCTGCTGCAAAAGGTCAAAGACGCTGGATGCTTTGCTCTTTTCTGGGGCGTGGAATCCGCGCATCAGCCGACCATCAACCTGCTGGGCAAACGCTTCAAGCTCAGCAGGATGCACGAACTCCTTGACGCGTCCGAGACCATAGGGATCAAGACTTACGTTCATCTGATCTATAATACACCGCACGAATCCGACGGTGATGTAAGGAGCTTCATCGAGCTGGTTGACCGGTACATCAAGTCCCATATGGTCGTCTTTCTGCCGAATCGCTTCCTGCTGGAACCCCAGTCCCTGATGTTCGAGCAGCCGTCAAGGTACGGCCTCAAGGAGATCCGCAAGGTAGAAACCGGTGTCTTCGAGAGAGAACAGTACACATACGAAGAGATTGAGGGGAATGACTTCAATGCCCTCGAGGTCCGAAACGAAGAGCACCTGAAAAGGCTGGCCTTTCACTTGCACTGGATTAGTTTTCAGAATCTCAGACATCGGGTCCACGGAAGGCCGTCGAGCCTTATCCCTCCCAAATTACTTGCTTTCTCCGCATTGTTGGCTGCAAGGTCGCGTATGCTGGAAAGGATCCACCGCGCTATCGTGGGCTGGATCGAGTCAAAGACCCAATCCTTCAGCGAACAACTCTAGAAGTGGTTGCAAAACCTGGAAGAGTTTGAAGAGTATGCTGGGGGGGCAACCGCCACTAGAACTTGATAGCGGGATCAAGCGGGCCGCGGATTGGTGTCACAAACCCGACGCAGCACAAGAAAAAGGGGCGCAACCGTTGCGGTCACGCCCCTTTTACATGGTTGCTATTGGTAACCCTTCACCGGGAGATGTGCAACCAGTTGGAATCACGATGGGGGAGATTTGGAGGGGGAGATGAGTCTCCCCCTCCATTCTCTCCGGGCGCAGAGCCGCCTCAAGCCCGGTGAATAAGTACGGCTATTGTTTGTCAGCGCGCCCTTCCTACAGGCGGCTTTCGGGAGCCGGGCGGCGCCTTGGCCGGCCAGGCATATTCCGTGTCGCGATCTCGCTCCTGCGTAATGTAAACATCGCCCACCGCGCTCACCCCGTGCGTGTGCAGCTTCTTTTCGTCGTACGGGAAATTCCTCAGGGGCAGCATCAGGTAGAGATTGGCCCTACGGTTCCGCATCCGAACCTCGGGATTCTGATTGTCGTAAGCCGGCAATTCCTCGCCCCAGGACCGAATAAGAATCCGTCTTGCATCAACATTGTACATCTTGACAAGAGCGCTCTTGACATTGCGCGTCCGCTTCAGTCCGAGTGTGTAGTTCTCTCTCGCGGTTCCCAAGAAAGTGGTATGCCCATCTATCTGCAGGACGTACTGAGGGATAGCGTGCATAAAATTCGCCACACTCTCCAGTTTGAGCGCTTCGGACGGCAATAACTCCGCACTCTCGTATTTGAAGAATATTTCCGGATACGGGAACATAATCTCCCGTCCCAGGATGTCCCAGGAGAAATCCTTCATCTGAGAACGAGTGCGGACCTCTTCCCAGGCTCGCGGATACCCGCCGGTGAGCTTGCACGACTCGTAGAGGTTCCGCCAGCCCACTTCCCTGTCGCCGAAGAAAATCCCGTACAGCCTGACTTTGTCTCCAAAACGCTCCTTCAGGGCTGCGGCCGTCTTCTGAGGACCTTCGCCAACGGAACCGCCGTCGGTGAACACGACAATCGCCGTCCTGCCCGGGGCTTTGCTCATCAAAGACCCCGCGAGCTGTAGGGCATCCTGAAAAGTCGCGGTCCTCCAGGGACCATAGCCCTCCCGGCGAAGGCTCGCAAACATGGGCCTATACTTCGCCCTGGTCCACGGACTCAGAACCCCCTGTAACTTTGGCTGGTTACAGTCTCCGAACGTGATCACCGCAGTGTTCAGATCGTACTGCCAACGGGAAACATGGGGCATCGCCATGTTGAACCGGAAGAACGCCCTCTTGGCCACGTAAAGCCGCGTATGATCGAAATTTACCGGATAGCCGCCCATCATGGAATCGGAAACGTCCATCAGGAAGATCAGGTTGTGGACCTTTGGTATGAAATCATGGCCCTTTTCATTCCTTTTCATAGAAAAGGACGATAGGGGCTGTAAAATCAGGAGGGCAACCAGGACACTGGCCGGAAGGGATGCTCTCATCAATTATCCTCCTGTGCTCAGGAATTGCTTTCAGATATAAAGTGCATCATCTCACATATATGCAGGATTATATTAAAGTAATAATTGAGATATGTCAAGAAAATTGTGGGGACTTCGGTCACTTACCTGTCACAAGAATATCCGGCCCTCCCTCAAACAGACTTGCCCTCAAGGCCGATCCGTTCCATAATGGATACAATATTGCGCCGGACCGGTCCGGCTGAACGAATTATGGGACGGGTCTTGAAAGGCAAGGACGGCCCGTTCTGATCGAGCTGTGAAGGTCATGCCCCTACAATTACGACGTATTTTGATCGTGGATGATGAACCCAACATGCTGCACATGCTCCGCGCTGTGCTCTCCCGGGACGGGTTTGAGACCGAATGCGCGGATTCCGGACAGAAGGCCCTGGAGCTTGCCTCCAAGGAAAAATTTGATTTTATCCTATCTGATGTTCGGATGCCCGGGATGGATGGGATGCAGCTCTTGGAAGATCTTCGTGAGCGGGGCATGGACACGATTGTGATCATAATGAGCGCGTACGGAAACGTGGAACTGGCCCTGGAGGCCATGCGAAAGGGCGCGTATGATTACATCTCCAAGCCCTTCAAGACCGACGAGGTGGTGCTCACGCTCCGCAAGGCGGCCGAACGGGAAAGGCTCCGCCGTGAGGTGGTTCATCTGAGGAGGAGGCTGCGCAGGAGTGAGGGAAGCTCGGCCATGGTAACCCGGAGCAACCTGATGCAGCGCGCTCTGGAGAAGGCGTGTCAGGTGGCGCGGTTCGATTCGTCGGTTCTTTTGACAGGGGAGTCAGGCACGGGAAAGGAGTTGATGGCGCGAGAAATACACCGGCTCTCCTATCGGGGAAAAGGTCCTTTCGTGGCCATAAACTGTGGTGCTCTGGCGGAGGGTCTCCTGGAGAGCGAGTTGTTCGGCCATGCCAGGGGGGCTTTCACAGGCGCGGAATCGGACAAACCCGGTCTGTTCGAGGAGGCGGACGGCGGCAGTCTATTTCTCGACGAGATCGGCATTATGCCCGCGTCCCTGCAAGTGAAGCTTCTGCGTGTCCTGGATCAAGGGGAGATCAGGCGGGTGGGAGAAACAGCCAGGCGCCCGGTTTCGGTCCGTATTCTGGCGGCCACCAACGAAGACATGGACGAGGCGATCAAGTCGGGCCGTTTCCGAGAGGACCTTTACTACCGCCTCAACGTGATGCACATCCACCTTGCGCCGCTCCGGGAACGCAGAGAAGACATCATCCCGCTGGTGGAGAATTGCGTAAACCTGTTCAACGAGAAGATGGGATTGAAGGTCAAAGGCCTCAGCGTAGAAGCCCGGGACGCTCTGCTCAATTATCCCTGGAAGGGCAATGTCCGGGAACTTCAGAACGCTGTGGAGAGATCCATGATACTGTCCGGAGGCGAATCCATAACATTGGAGACCCTGCCCCACGATGTTCGAGTCGCGGCCACGAATGTCCCGGAGTTTGCTCATGCCGACGACACCATCTCATTGAAGAAAGCGGTGAAGGATATTGAAAGGACTCTCATTACCAGGGCGCTCAACCGCACGGGCGGCAACCGTTCCAAGGCCGCCGGACTCCTGGAGATCAGCTATCCGTCTCTGCTCCGGAAGATCAAGGAACATGGACTTTCATAGGAATTTTCATGCCGGAAAATCGAGGCACGAGCATTATCTGGAAACCATGGCCCTTACCATGTCAGCCGCGTTCTCCAGATGATCCGCGATATCGCCGGTAGTCTCGATCAGGCGTACCATCAGGAAGAAGTCCTTGGGGGGGATTGCCTCGTCCGCACAGATTCTGACGAGGATGGTTTTTTCCACGTCGTCTGATTGTTGTTCCCTGAATCGTATTTCCT
Source organism: uncultured Syntrophaceae bacterium (assembly GCA_964527475.1). Taxonomy (GTDB): domain Bacteria; phylum Desulfobacterota; class Desulfomonilia; order Desulfomonilales; family Desulfomonilaceae; genus CAZGNL01. Next base: position 3,212 of record CAZGNL010000084.1, on the reverse strand, counting down.
TCACGACATCCTTTACCGCCTCGCGATCTTTTTCCTGCCGGGTCCGGAAATAGGTGTTTGCCCGGGCAACCATTTCCGGCAAGAACCCTAGAAAGTCAGCGTCTTCCCGCACGAGCAACAGATAATGCTTCAGGATGTTCGGTGGAAGGACCAGGTTCACGTATGAAAGCCAGTACAGGGCGTTCTTCATGCAATCCACCACCTTGTCCGCCTCGCGCAAAAAAGAGAAGAACAAGGACTTATCTACCGGCATCAGGATTGCAGGAGGCAAGTGCGCCCGAATATTCTGTTTTATCTTGTCCGCCTCCGCCTCTATGTCCCGGATTTCTTCCTTGAGCAACTCGAAACTGGCTCGATCACCCGAGAAGTAGCTCTCAACCGCGCGAAGAAAGATGGGCCCGCAATTTCCTACAATGACAGCATGGTCGTGAGCTTTTTCGAACGGAGATCCTTTGAGCAGGTTAAGTAGTGAGAACCCCATTTTTCAACTCCCTCAGAATATGGCGCGGAGCAATAAATAGATTGCCGCGCACGTGGCCGCTGAAGCGGGAACCGTGATTATCCAGTATATCACTATCCGCCGGAGAATCCTCAGGTCCAGGGCTTCCAGTCCACGAGCAAGACCTACCCCCACATAAGCGCCGACTGCTGCGTGTGTCGTAGAAACGGGAAGCCCCAGCATTGACGCGCATAGGACAATCGACGCAGTGGAGAAATCGATTGTAAATCCTCTGGAATTCGTTAGCTGGGTGATTTTCGTACCCAGGGTCTCGATCACCCGGTACCCGTAAGTCAAGATGCCTATGGTGATCGCTATTCCGCCAAATGCCAGGATGAATATCGGTACCGGAACCTCCTGCGCAACTGATCCGGTTGTGACGATGAAGTAGATTCCGGACAGGGGTCCCATGGCATTGGCAACATCATTGGCCCCATTGCCCAGCGCCACGTAACATGATGTCATCACTTGCAGATATCGGAAGATCCCTTCCGCGCCGGTTACCTTTGACCGGGGCAGTAGATACTTCAAGGCAGGCAAACAGATTAAATACACCCCGATGGACACTGCCAAGGGAATGCCGAGCATTCCAATACCGTGGATATTGAGTTTCTGGGCAATAGGGGTTTTCATGAACAGCGCCAGGGTCATGATAAACACGGCAAGGGCCACCAGGATGGGGGTAACGGAGACAGCGCCCTCCAGAGTGTCGAGTCGTGAAAGAACAAGGCGTTCTATCAATCGGAAAAGAACAAATGCAGCAATGCCTGCGAGTATGGGGGAGAGTATCCAGCCTGAGACGATAGTGGCCAACTTGGTCCAGTTCACCACGGACGGACCCCCGACCACCAGCCCGAATCCGACCATAGCGCCCACAATGGAATGGGTAGTGGAAACAGGAAGACTCTTCACCGTGGCGAAGAAGACCCAGAGCGCCGCGGCCAGCAAAGCCGCAAGCAGACCGAGGACTATCTGATGGGGGTCCCCCATTTCAGCGGAATCTATTATCCCTTTCCGAATGGTCTGAGTCACATGAGAACCCACAAAGGTTGCGCCGACAAAGGTGAGCACTCCTGCGATAACCACGGCCTGCATCAGCGTGATGGCCTTGGCCCCCACAGCCGAAGCCATGGAATTGGCCACATCGTTCGCTCCGATGTTCCAGGCCATGTACGCGCCTGCAATGATGCTCAAAACCACTATTGGTGTCTCAATGCCCATCCAATTCGTCCCTTAGCCGATTTCTTGGATTGCCCCCTGTCAGGACCTCGCCGCTGTACACTGCCGCGCGGAACCGAACGCATGCCGGATCTCCGGCGCCTGCTGCGTGAACAGCCTGTCGTGTCCGCGGTTCAGTCGTAGTGAGAGTGTGGACTCAGGGGGGTGCTCGTGTGAAGCAACTGGACTTTCACCGTTTCCCCCGCAGAAAAGAGCCGCTTCCCAGCGGGCAGAATCAACACACCGTCCGCCAGCACCATGGATCGAAGCGCTCCGGAACTCTGGGTTCCAGTGGACGAAGCCATCATTTCACCGTCCTTTTCAAACAGCCTGCATCTGACCAGGTGGAGACGGCCTGATCCAAGCTTCACATCTTCGGCGAGCTTGGCCTCTATCAAAGCCCGGAACAGCCTGGTGTGGCCCATCATCTTCAGGAGCGCCGGCCTGACGAATTGCTCGAAAGAGATCATCGCTGATGTGGGATTGCCCGGGAGACCGAATACCGGCTTGTTGTCGATAGTGCCGAAAATAAGGGGCTTTCCGGGCTTCATTGCCACTTTCCAGAATTTGACCTTCATCCCCAACTTGGACAGAGTATCTCTTACCAGATCGTACTTCCCCACCGATACTCCGCCTGATGTGACAACAACATCCGCTCTCACTCCATCGGAAATCATGGCCCGCTGGTCCGATTCGTCATCAGACGCTACTCCAAGGGAGAGAGGAATGGCCCCGCACTCGGCCACTTGAGCCGCGAGGCTGTAAGTATTTGAACACACTACCTTTCCGTAGGTGAACGGCTCATCCAGATCTACCAGTTCGTCGCCGGTGGACAGTATGGCCACCACAGGTCGTTGATGCACATACACGTAAGCATGTCCCAGAGTGGCGAGCATTCCCACTTCAGGCGGCCTTACAATGTCGCCCCGGCACAGCACCACTTCTCCTTTTCTCACGTCTTCGCCGCGCGGTCGAATGTGGGCCCCCTTACCGGGATCGTTCATGCACACCACAAGGTCCCCTTCCCTTGCAGTGTCCTCAACCATTATGACGGTATCGGTCCCTCCGGGGATGAGTGCTCCGGTCATGATCCGGACGGCTTCACCGGAACCGACCTCCCCTTCAAAGGGCTTGCCCGCCGGCGCGTCGCCAACAATCTTGAATTTGGCCGGCTGATGGGATGTGGCCCCTGCCAGGTCCTCGTGGCGCACCGCGTATCCGTCCATGGCTGAGTTGTCCCAGGATGGGACATCGCGGGTCGCTGTCGCATCCTCGGCAAGGACCCGTCCAAGAGCCTCCATTATGTGGATGCGTTCCTTGCCGAGTACCGGAATATCCTCCAGCACTTGTTGTTGGGCTTCGCCTATTTCCAGCAATAGAACCTCTCTCCTCTCGGATTACCGGGATCCGAGTCTTCAGGTACTTCCATGTTCTTTCAAACAAGGTAGTTTAGTGAGCTTGAGCACGGACTGCAAGGGAATTCTGGGGTCCCACG